>NZ_AHHC01000039.1:0-84354 GCF_000242655.1 Pseudomonas sp. PAMC 25886 | reverse complement strand
TTTTGATCTTGATGTTGCTTTTGCTTCACACCACTCAAGCCGGCCTGTAGGCCGCTGTGCTGTTGATCTGTTTTTGATCTTGATCTTAGGCGCCCCGTTAAACCACGCTGGCCGAACGCAGGTAGTACGGAGCGGGTAAACCGGCAGGACGCCGGTTTAGCCGCGACGGGGCAGGGACGCCCCGTCGCGGCGGCCCGCGGAGTAGTACCGGAGTGAGGGCACACCGAGCATTAGCGAGGTGCCGAGTGGTGGGGCAAGAGCCTTTTGGTTACCTTTGGGCTCCTTTCAAAAGTGACCCGCTGTAAGAGCGGAACCCATATCCGCCGTTACCTGAATAACGGATAAACACACCCACCCGGCTCCACATTTTCAATAAGCGTATGTCAGGCGTGTACGCGAACCCACACACTCACCAACACCGTAGCCGCCATCAACCACGCCACTGCCGCCACCGCCAGCGAAGCCTCCAGCCGCATCCGATCGACCATCACATACAACGTGGCCAGGTACACAAAGTACGGAATGATCGACCACATCCCGAACACGATGGTGGTCTTCAAATCCTCCACCGAACGGCCCTTGCCGACGATGTAATGCGCAATCAGCGCGAACGTCGGAAACAGCGGCACCAAGCCGGCGATGTAATAGTTCCTGGTCTTGGCCAACGCCGCCAGGATCAGCACGACCCCCGCGCCCAATGCGGCCTTCAGCAATAAATCCACAGTGCGCTCCTAGTGGCTCAGCCCGTATTTCTTGACCTTGTCGAACAGCGTGGTCTTGGCCATCCCCAGTTCCTGGCTGGCCTGGGTCAGGTTGCCGCCGCTGCGTTGCAAGGCATCGTTGAGCAGGTTGCGCTCGAAGGCTTCCACCGCTTCGGTGAACGCCAGGCCGTGGTTGCCACTGCTGGTACCGCTCTTTTTGAACGCTGGCAAGCCCAGGGCAAACCGCTCGGCGACGTTGCGCAGTTCACGCACGTTGCCCGGCCAGTCGTGGCTCATGAGGTTGGACAGGGTCTGGTTGTCGAGGTCCGGCGCGGTGCGGTCGAAACGCAGGGACGACTGCTGCAGGAAGTGTTCGAACAATTGCAGGATGTCTTCACGGCGTTCCCGCAGTGGCGGCAGTTCCAGGGTCACCACGTTGAGGCGGTAGTACAGGTCGCTGCGAAACTGGTTGGCGCGGCTCAGGTCGTCGAGGTCGGACTTGGTGGCGGCGATCACCCGGCAATCCACCGCCACGCTCTGGTTCGAGCCCAGGCGCTCCAGGGTGCGTTCCTGCAACACCCGCAGCAGCTTGATCTGCAGGTTCATCGGCATGCTTTCCACTTCGTCGAGGAACAGCGTGCCTTCGTGGGCGTGTTCGATCTTGCCGATGCGGCGTTTGCCGGCGCCGGTAAACGCGTTGGCCTCGTGGCCGAAGATTTCGCTTTCGAACAGGTTTTCCGGCAGGCCGCCGCAGTTCAAGGCGACGAACTGGTGGGAATGCCGGCGGCTGAAATCGTGCAGGCAGCGGGCGACCAGTTCCTTGCCGGTGCCGGTCTCGCCTTCGATCAATACGTTGGCCGAGGTGTCGGCGACGTTGGCGATCAGTTCCCGCAGGTTTTGCATGGCGGGGGAGCGGCCGATGATCCGGCCTTCCAGGGAATCGCGCTCGGCCAGTTGCCGGCGCAGCGACCAGACTTCCCGGGCCAGGCCGCGTTGTTCCAGGGCGCGGCGGGCGACGTCCACCAGGCGCTCGGGGGAGAAGGGTTTCTCCATGAAGTCATAGGCGCCGTTGCGCATCGCGCCCACGGCCATGGAGATGTCGCCGTGGCCGGTGATCAGCACCACCGGCAGGCTTTTATCCAGGGCCTTGAGTCGGGTCAGCAGCTCCAGGCCGTCGATGCCCGGCAGGCGGATATCGCTGATGACGATGCCGGCGAAGTTTTCACCGACCCGGGTCAGGGCCTCTTCGGCGCTGGCCACGCCCACGCTGGGAATGTCTTCCAGGGCCAGGGCTTGCTGGCAGCCGAGCAATACATGGGGGTCGTCTTCGACGATCAGGACGGTCAGGTCGGTGGTTTTTTCTGCGTTCATTTCGACTCGACTTGTTGAGGGTTCACCAGCGGCAAGCTCAGGACAAAGGCAGTACCACCGCTGGCCGGGTGTTCGACAGCGAGGTTGCCGCCGGTGGCGGCCGCGAGGCTGGCCGAGAGTGTCAGGCCCAGGCCCAGGCCTTGTTCGCCGGGTTTGGTGGTAAAGAACGGTTCGAACAAATGCTTGCGGGCCTCGGGATCAATGCCGTGGCCGTTGTCGCGCACCTGCAGGCGGTATTTGCCGTCGACGGTATCGCCTTCCAGCCACAGCTCGGGGGCTGGTTGCGCCTGCATCGCGTCCAGGGCGTTGCCGATCAGGTTGACCAGGATCTGCTCCAGGCGCGTCTGGTCGATCTGCAACTGCGCACTGCTGAAGTGGCGATGCACCGTCAGTGGCAGGGTCTCCAGGCGGCTGCCGAGGATCTGGAGCGTGGCGTCCACCGCCTTGCCCAGGCTGGCTTCGCCCTGGTCATCGCCGCGCCGGGCAAAGGAGCGCAGGCTGGCGGTGATGCGGCCCATGCGATCGATCAGTTCGTTGATGGTCTTGAGGTTGGCACTGGCGGTGTCCAGGGCGCCACGCTCCAGGAAGCGCACGGTGTTGCCTGACAGGGTACGCAACGCGGCCAGCGGCTGGTTCAATTCGTGGGCGATGCTGGTGGACATCTGGCCGATGGCGGCGAGTTTGCCAGCCTGTACCAGTTCGTCCTGGGCCCGGCGCAAGGTTTCCTCGGCCTGGCGCCGCTCGCGAATCTGGCTCTTGAGCCGTTCGTTGCTGGCCCGCAGGTCAGTGGTGCGTTCGGCAATCCGTCGTTCCAGCTGATTGTTGGCTTCCTGCAAGGCTTCCCGGGCGGCGAGGCGGGTGGCGATCACCTTGCGCCGCTCGTTCCAGGCGATCAGCAGGAACGCCACCAGGGCGAAGGCCACGGCCACCAGGATGCCCTGGTTGATGGCGGCCCGGCGCAGGTCATTCAACGGGGTCAGCAGGGTGAAGTTCCAGGGGGTGTCATTCAGCGGGCGGGTCTGGGCCAGGTAGCTCACCTCATGTTCGTCTGCCACCACTTCGCTGTTGGCCGGGAAGGTCAGCTTCTCGGTGCCTTCGTTGAGGCGCTCGCGGGCCAGGGGTTCCAGCTCGTTGAGCGTCGCCCAGTAGTATTGAAGGCTGTGGGCGAGGCGGTCCTTGGTGTCATCGCTCAGGGGGCGCACGGACTTGAGGCGACGGGCCGGGTCGCTGGAGAGAATGATGATGCCGTTCTCGTCACTGACGAAGGCCTCCAGGCGCGCCCGCTGCCAGCGCTCTTCCAGCGCTTCGAGGCGTACCTTGACCACGGCCACGCCGATGATCTTGCCGTGTTCTTCCAGGCCATGGGCCAGGTAATAGCCGGGTTCGCCGTTGGTGCTGCCGATGCCGTAGAACCGGCCGGGCTGGCCGCGCACGGCATTCTGGAAATAGGCACGGAAGGACAGGTCTTCACCCTGGTAACTGTCGGCGTCGCGCCAGTTACTGGTGGCCAGCACACGGCCGGTGGTATCCATCACGTAAATCGCCCGGCTGCGACTGCGCCGGTTCAGGCCTTCGAGGTAGTCGTTGACGGTTTTGCGGGTTTCCTGATTCGGGTCGGCCAACAGCCTGGAGACGCTGGATTCCAGCTCCAGGAGGCTGGGCAGGTAGGTGTATTTGCTGAGTTCGCTCTCGACGGTGCGGGCGTGCAATTCCAGTTGGCGTTCGCCGGTGTCGGTGAGGGTGCGGATCCCATAGAACTCGCTGATCCAGAAGCCGACGTAACCCAGTCCGATCATCAGGGCGATGATCAGCGGCGGCAGGAACAATTGGCGAATCAGACGAGGCTTCACGGCAAGTGATGGCGGCGCGGCGCGAAAGAGGTTGGGGTCGCATTTCATCACAGATGCCTTGGGTCAACCAGAGCTGCCAGCCTTGGCGCAAACCTGCTTGTGTAGGAGCTGGCTTGCCTGCGATAGCTTCACCTCGGTGTAGCGGTTACATCGAGGTGCCTGCATCGCGGGCAAGCCCGGCTCCCACACAAACCCGGTTTTCACTGGGGAGCAGTGGTGCTTTTAGTGCTGCAGGATTTTCTCAAGGAAGTGCTGCGCACGCTCGGAGCGGGCGCTGATGTCGCCGAAGAACTCCTCTTTCGGGCAGTCTTCGATGATCTTGCCGGCGTCCATGAAGATCACCCGGTCGGCTACCTTGCGGGCGAAACCCATTTCGTGGGTCACGCACATCATGGTCATGCCTTCGTGGGCGAGTTGCACCATCACGTCGAGCACTTCGTTGACCATTTCCGGGTCGAGGGCCGAGGTCGGTTCGTCGAACAGCATGACGATCGGGTCCATGGCCAGCGCACGGGCAATCGCCACACGCTGTTGCTGGCCGCCGGAAAGCTGGCCCGGGTGCTTGTGGGCGTGGGCCGACAGACCGACGCGCTCCAGCAGTTGCAGGCCCTTCTTGGTGGCTTCTTCCTTGCTGCGGCCCAACACCTTGATCTGCGCGATGGTCAGGTTTTCGGTGATGGTCAGGTGCGGAAACAGCTCGAAGTGCTGGAACACCATGCCAACGCGCGAGCGCAGTTTCGGCAGGTTGGTCTTCGGGTCGGCGATGGAGGTGCCATCGACGACCACGTCGCCTTTCTGGAACGGCTCCAGGGCGTTGACGCACTTGATCAGGGTGGACTTGCCCGAGCCGGACGGCCCGCACACCACGATCACTTCGCCTTTTTTAACCTCGGTGCTGCAGTCGGTCAGCACCTGGAAGTCGCCATACCACTTGTTGATATTCTTGATAGAGATCATACGGCAAACCTTTTTTGCAGACGCTTGACCAGCAGCGAGGCGGAAAAGCTGATGATGAAGTAGACGACACCGGCGAAGATCAGGAACTCATTGGAGCGGCCAATGATGTCGCCGTTGGAGCGGGCGGAGTTGAGGAAGTCCACCAGGCCCACGGTGTAGACCAGCGAGGTGTCCTGGAACAGGATGATCGACTGTTGCAGCAGCAACGGGGTCATCTTGCGGAACGCCTGGGGCAGGATGATCAGGCGCATGGTCTGGCCGTAGGTCATGCCCATCGCTTGCGCGGCGGCCATCTGGCCCTTGGGGATCGACTGCACGCCGGCCCGCACGATTTCACAGAAGTACGCGGCCTCGAACATCATGAAGGCCACGACGCAGGAGGTGAACGCACCGATCGGGGTGTCTTCGCCGGTGATCCAGCGCAGCACGAACGGCACCGCCAGGTAGAACCAGGTGATCACCAACAGCAGCGGGATCGAACGGAAGTAGTTCAC
This sequence comes from Pseudomonas sp. PAMC 25886, assembly GCF_000242655.1. Taxonomy (NCBI): domain Bacteria; kingdom Pseudomonadati; phylum Pseudomonadota; class Gammaproteobacteria; order Pseudomonadales; family Pseudomonadaceae; genus Pseudomonas; species Pseudomonas sp. PAMC 25886. Next base: position 78,981 of record NZ_AHHC01000039.1, on the reverse strand, counting down.
GTAGGCGCCGGCCAGGCGTGACAGCAGTTTGCTGGACGACAGGCGCATCAGCGCGAGGATCGTACCCAGGACGATGCCGCCGACCACGCCCATGACCATCAACTGCAAGGTCATGACCATGCCGTTCCACAGGCCCGGGATGGCGGGGATGATGCCGCTGAAATCGAAGTCCATTATTTACCCCCCACGGAGATCAGGCCGGGCACGGCGACTTTCTTCTCGACCACGCGCATCAGCAGCATCAGGCTCATGTTCAGGGTGAAGTAGATCAGCGTGGCCAGGGTGAAGGCCTCAAACAGGTTGGCCGAGAACTCGGCGGTCTGTTTGGTTTGCGCCAGCAATTCCATCAAGCCGATCAGGGACGCCACGGAGGAGTTCTTGAAGACGTTGAGGAATTCCGAGGTAAGCGGCGGAATGATGATCCGGTAGGCCTGGGGCAGCAGCACGTTCCAGTAGATCTGCGGCAGCTTGAAGCCCATGGCGCGTGCGGCGGATTCCTGGCCACGTGGCAACGCCTGGATGCCGGTGCGCACTTGTTCGCACACACGGGCGGCGGTGAACAGGCCCAGGCACACGACAACGCTCAGGTAGGCCGAGGTGGTCGGGTTGAGGTCTTGTTTGTACCAGTCTTGCAGGTTCTGCGGCAGCAGGTCGGGTATCAGGAAATACCAGATGAACAGCTGAACCAGCAGCGGTACGTTGCGAAACAGTTCCACGTAGCAGGTCGCGATGCCCGATACGATGCGGTTTGGCACGGTGCGCATGACGCCCAGAATGGACCCCAGCAGCAAGGCGATAATCCATGCCACGACGGCGATGGCAATGGTCCAGCCCAAGCCGGCGATGTACCAGTCGAGATAAGTCTCGCTGCCCACGCCGGTGGACTTGAAGAACACGCCCCAGTCCCAGTTGTAATTCATTAGGGTCTCCCCTCGAGATCGATCGATGTACAAGCACCCGCTTGGGGAAGATCCTTTCCCGCCCGACGGTGAACGCCAGGCACACGCGATCGGCTCGAAAACCGCCAGGTCGAGTGTTCCAAAATAAAAGCCAGCAGGTAGTAACAGACGCCTGAGGGAACGTTGGCTCCCTCAGGACATAAGCTTAGTCAGGTATCAGATTTTTACGTCAGGCGCTGGCTTGTCGCTCGGAGTGGCGATCAGGTCCTTCACCTTGTCGCTCATCGGGAAGTTCAGGTTCAGGCCTTTAGGTGGAATCGGGCTTTCAAACCACTTGCTGTAGATCTTGTTGATCTCGCCGGATTTGTACAGGCCGACGATCGCGTCATCCACGGCTTTCTTGAAGGCCGGGTCGTCTTTACGAACCATGCAGGCGTAGGCCTCGAAGGACTGTGGAGTACCGGTGATTACCCAGTCATCCGGCTTCTTGGCCTTGGCTTCTTCACCGGCCAGCAGGGCGTCGTCCATCATGAAGGCAACGGCGCGGCCGCTTTCCAGCATCTGGAAGGATTCGCCGTGGTCCTTGGCGGAGATGACGTTCATGCCCATCTGCTTGTCAGCGTTCATCGCCTTGATGATGCGCTCGGACGTGGTGCCTGCGGTGGTCACGACGTTCTTGCCTTTCAGGTCAGCGAAATCGCTGTAGGACGGCTTGCCATCCTTGTCTTTCTTGACCAGGAGGCGGGTGCCGATTTCGAAGATGTTGACGGTGAAGTCGACTTGTTGGGCGCGTTCGGCGTTGTTGGTGGTGGAGCCGCACTCGATGTCCGCGGTGCCGTTCTGGATCAACGGGATACGGGTTTGCGAGGTGACCAGGTTGTACTTGGTCTTCAGGTCGGGTTTGTTCAGGTCTTTTTTCAGGGCTTCAACGATAGCCAGCTGAATGTCGTGGGAGTAGCCCACGGGTTTGCCCGAACCATCCGCGATGTAGGAAAACGGAATGGAGCTGTCGCGGTGAGCGAGAGTGATGGTGCCGGAGTCGTTGATTTTCTTCAGCGTGCCGGTGAGCTCGGCGGCGAAAACTGGAGTGCTGATCAGAGCAGCAGCGATAGCTGCGCCCAAAATATGGGGAACGATACGCATCAATACTTCCTCGACATTTGTTTTTTTTATGAGACCGGTTGGACGGCCACGTTTTTATATAAACAGTACTGCGAAAGCCTGAGACGGCTCCTGAGGCGCCTCAGGCAATCGCCTACGAGTGTAGAGCATGAGTCGTGCCAGACCAGGAATAAAAGGTTAACTGTATGATTTATATGGCGATTAAGTTTATGTGACGAGTTTTTTAGGCGGGTGAGGTCCGGCAAACCGAATAGGCGGGGGTATGGCGTTCGGAAAACCGAATGGCGGAGCAAGCCGGTATCGCCCATGAAAAAGCCCCGGGAGTGTGGGGCCCGAGGCTTTTTCGATAGGGCGCTGTCAGAACGTGTAGTCGGCCGACACCACCGCTGCACGGCCATCGCCAGGCACCGCCCAGCCGTTGTTACGGATGCGGGTCAGGTACTCCTTGTCGAACAGGTTGTTGATGTTCAACTGCAGGTTCAACTGTTTGTTGACCTTGTAGCCGAGCATCGCACGTTGCACCGCGTAGCCAGGCGCAGTCGGTGCGCCAGCGGCGCTGACCAGGTACTGCTTGCTCTGCGCGGTGATGCCGTAGCCCACCTGGAAGTCGTAGGGCAGGTCGTACACCGTCCAGAGACTGGCCGCATGCTTGGGCGTGAACGGCAGCGGCTCGCCTTTCTGCGCGTCGAAACCGGTGGTCGCCAGGGTGTAGTCGCTGGCACTGCGCAATACGCGGGTGTCGAGGTAGGTGTAGTTGGCGAACACCTTCCAGCGGTCGGTTATCGCGCCGCTCAGGCCCAGTGCGACGCCATCTGCACGCGCTTTGCCGTCCAGGGATTGAGTGCCGCTCAGGTTGGTTGGGTCGTTATCGGCGACTTTGTAGTTGGTGCGGTCATTGCGGAAGATCGCGCCGGTGACCGACAAGGCATTGTCGAAGAAGTCCCACTTGGTGCCGATCTCATAGCTGACGGCGGTTTCCGGGGCGACGTTGCAGTTGTTGGTGGCGATGCTTGAGCTTTTGGCCGGGGTGTAGCACCCACCATTGACGCTGGCTTGTGACGGCGTCTTGCTGTTGCCGTAGGCGATATAGACGCTGCCGTTTTCCGCCGGTTTGTAGACCAGCGCCAGGCGGTAGGACGTCAGGTCATCCGCTTGGCCATAGCGGGTGCCGGGCGTCTCCACACCGGTGCTGGAGTAAGCATTGGTCACCGAACTGCCCGCGTTGTGCTCGTAACGCAAGCCGCCGTTGATTTCCCATTGCGGGCTGAGCTTGAGCGTGTCGAAGGCATAGGCGGCGCGGTTGTTCAGCGCGCCATCGACGTGGGCCGCCCGGGTGAAGTTGACCGGGCCGGTCCATTCGGAATTCGGATCGCTGTAGCTGACCGGTGGCGGGACTATCGTGCTGCCGTTGGCGTTGGTCAGCCACTTTCCGGTATCCGCCTCGTATTCCTCGCGGCTGATGGCAATCCCGGTCACCAGCGTATGGTCGATAAACCCGGTGCTGAAGTGGCTGGTGACGTCGGTCTGGTTGGTGAACATCTTGTTCTGGGTGTTGCGCTCGTTACCCAGTGAGCCGCCGCTTGGCTGGAAATAGCCCGGTTGCAGGCCCGCGGCGCAAGGCGCGCCCGTGATCTGGGTGCCGCTGGCCAGGCAGCCGGCCTGTGCACCTTCGGGGCCGGAGGCGCGCAGGTCCTGGCGAACCCGCTCGACACGGGTGAAGTTGCGCACCGACACGGCGTCGTTGAAGTCGTGTTCGAGCTTCAGGCTGAACGAATCCGAGGTGATCTGCTGGTCATTGATGTTGTGGTAGCCGTAGAAATCGCTCCAGCCCACGCCCGGCATGGGTTTGCCGTTGTAGATGGGGATGCCGTATTGCGGTGTGTTGTCGTCTTTCTGATGCTCGTAGCTGACGGTCACGCGCGTCGGTGTGCCCAGGCCAAATGCGATGGAGGGTGCAATGCCCCAGCGTGAGTAATCTTCATAATCGCGGCCTGGCACATCGTTACCATGGGCCATCAGGTTCAGGCGGAACGCGGTGGTGTCGTTGAGCGTCTGGTTGGTGTCCAGGGTGGTGCGCTTGTAGTTATCGGTGCCGATGCCGGCACTGATGGTGGTTTTGTCGCGTAATTCTGGCTGCTTGCTCACCAGGTTGATCGTGCCGCCGACCGCACCGGAACCGGAATACACCGAACTGGCGCCGCTGACGACTTCGACCTGTTCCAGGTTGAACGGGTCGGTGCGGCTGTACTGCGCGCTGTCGCGCACGCCGTCCACGTAGATGTCGCCGCTGGCGGAAAACCCGCGCAGGTTGATGCTGTCGCCATACCCGCTGCCACCTTCGCCGGCACCGAAGGTGATGCCGGGCACGGTGCTGAGCACGTCGCGCAGGGTCAGCAGGTTCTGGTCATGAATGACTTCCTTGGGTACCACCGTAATGGTCTGCGGTGTGTCGCGCAGCGCCTCGGTGTACTTGGGGGAAGACGGAGCCACAGGGTTGTAGACGCTCTGGCTCGGGGCCTGGCCTTCGATGCTGGTCGCGCCGAGCTGAATGACGCCTGTGTTGTCCTCTGGTGCGGGCTCCGCCGCGTAACTGAATCCTCCCTGCGCAGCCACTGCCAAGCCCACTGCCGACGCGAGCATATGCCGCGATGAAAGGGGGGCAGAACTGATCCCGGTAGCCATTGAGTAGTCTCTTGTTGGTGTTAGTGAGATGCGATCGTAATTGATAAGCGATCTCAAATGTAATACTTTGTAACCAAATAATTCATGAAACTTTTGCGGTCCTTGATCGCCACACGGGGCAGTCATGCAAAGTGCGCAGCCAGGCAGCGAGCCGTCAGATATCGGTGATAACCCGCGTGCCTATGTGCGGTGGGTGATGCATGCCGCTCAACTGGGTGATGCCGACGCACAGGCGACCCTGGCCCAGCTGCTGCTTGACGGTCGCGGCGTGCAGAAGGATGAGGCGCTGGCGCTGAGCTGGTTTCGCATCGCTGCACGGCAGCGCCACCCCATGGCGATCAACATGATCGGGCGCTGCCTGGAGAATGGCTGGGGCTGCACAGTCGACCTGGAAGACAGCGCGTTGCATTACCGCAAGGCTGCCGACCTGGGACTGGATTGGGGCATGTACAACTACGGGCAATTGCTGACACGCGGTCGGGGCGTGGAGCGAGACCTTGTAGCGGCCTATGAGCTGTTCGTTCGGGCTGCGGCCAAGGGGCACGCCAAGTCGATGAACCTGTTGGGAAGGTTTCACCACGAGGGCGTTGTGGTGCCCAAGGATGTTCAACTGGCGAGGCAGTGGTACCGGCGCTCGGCCGAGGCCGGGGATTTCCGTGGGCAATACAACCACGCCTCGGAGCTGGCCGAAGACGGAGACGAGGCGCAGGCCTGCCTATGGCTGGAGCGGGCGCTCACAACAGCTACGCCGGGCTTTCTGCAGGCGGCGTATCCGGTGTTGGTGGGCTCTGCCCTCGCCGGGATTCGTGAAATGGGCCTGCGCTATCAGCGCCATCTGCAGGCATGAAAAAGCCCCTGGACCTTTCGGTGCAGGGGCTTTTTTACGGCGGGCTGATCAGGCGGCTTCGATCTTGCCGCGATTGTGCTCAACCTTGGACAGGTAACGCTGCACGTTTTCCTGTTCTTCCGGCGTGGTGAACAAGCCCAGCTTGCTGCGGCGCCACAGGATGTCCTGGGGCTGCGTGGCCCATTCTTCGGCGCACAGGTAATCGACTTCGCGGGTGTACAGGCCGCCACCGAGGTGGTCGCCCATGTCGGCCAGCGATTGCACGCCTTCCAGCAGGCGCCAGGTGCGGCTGCCATAAGTGGTGGACCAGCGACGGGCAATCTCGCTCGGCACCCAGTCGTATTTGCCGCGGATTGCATCGGCCAGGGCTTCTGGCGTGCTCATGTTTTCGCCGCCGGGCAGGGTGGCCGTGGCAGTCCAGCTTGGGCGCATCTGCGTGAAGTACGGCGCCAGTTGTGCCATCGCCGATTCGGCCAACTTGCGGTAAGTGGTCAGCTTGCCGCCGAACACCGACAGCAATGGCGCCTCGCCCGAGGTGCCCGACAGCGCCAGGGTGTAGTCGCGGGTCACGGCCGACGGGTTGTCGGATTCGTCGTTGCACAGCGGGCGCACGCCGGAATAGGTGTGCACGATGTCATCGCGGCTCAGCTGTTTCTTGAAGTGCGCGTTGACCACGTTGAGCATGTAGTCGGTTTCACCTTCGGTAATCGCCACTTTCGCCGGGTCGCCGGTGTATTCGCGGTCGGTGGTGCCGATGATGGTCAGGTGATTCAGGTACGGAATGGTGAAGACGATGCGCTGGTCTTCGTTCTGCAGGATGTGCGCGTGGGCGCCTTCATATAGCTTCGGCACGATCAGGTGGCTGCCCTGGATCAGGCGGATGCCGTAGGGCGAGTCCAGCTTCAAGTCATCCTTGATGAACTTGGCCACCCATGGGCCGGCGGCGTTTACCAGCGCGCGGGCACGGATCGAAAACAGGCTGCCATCGGCGCGCTCCATGTTCATTTCCCACAGGCCTTTACTGCGGTGTGCGCTGACGCAACGGGTCTGGGTGTGGATATGCGCACCCTTTTCCCGCGCGGCCATGGCGTTGAGTACTACAAGGCGGGCGTCGTCGACCCAGCAGTCGGAGTATTCGAAGCCTTTGGTGATTTCGCTTTTCAACGGACTGTCGGGGCCGAACTTGAGGCTCTTGGAGCCTTCGAGTTTTTCGCGCTTGCCCAGGTGGTCATAGAGGAACAGGCCGGCGCGAATCATCCACGCCGGGCGCAGGTGCGGGCGGTGCGGCAATACAAAACGCATTTGCTTGACGATGTGCGGGGCCTTGGCCAACAGCACTTCACGTTCAGCCAGGGCTTCGCGCACCAGGCGGAACTCGTAATGTTCCAGGTAGCGCAGGCCGCCGTGGATCAGCTTGCTGCTGGCGGAGGAAGTGTGGCTGGCCAGGTCGTCCTTTTCGCAAAGGAATACCGACAAACCGCGCCCGGCTGCGTCTGCTGCGATGCCGACGCCATTGATCCCGCCACCGATAACGGCGACGTCATAGACTTCAGCAAGCGGTGGGGCAGGCAAGGTAGAAGGGTTCATCGGCTGGCCTCGCAATCTTTTTCGTATTGGAATTCGAACATAAATGTTCATTTGCGAAAATGGTAGCTCATAAACGCGGGCACAGCCAGTCCGCTTCGATTGAAAATACTGATCGAAGGGCGAATAAAGGAAAATTTGTGAACATCAGGGGGCAGGGCACCCCCTGTTTGGGCTTACACCACTTCCAGCCGAATCTTGTGCTGATTCAACAGTTGCACCAGCGCCGGAACCGGCTGCTGATCGGTGACTAAACAATCAATCAAACTGATCGGTCCCAAGCGAATCATGGCGTTGCGCCCGAATTTGCTGGAGTCCGCGGCCAGGATCACCTTGCGCGCATTGGCAATGATCGCCTGGGAAACCCGAACTTCCTGATAATCGAAGTCCAAAAGGCTGCCGTCTTCATCAATACCGCTGATGCCTACCAGGGCGAAATCGACCTTGAACTGGTTGATAAAGTCGACGCTGGCCTGGCCCACCACGCCGCCGTCACGGCGCACGTTGCCGCCGGTCAGGAGTACGTCGAAGTCGTCTTTGGCACTCAGCATCATGGCGACGTTGAGGTTATTGGTGATGATTTTCAGGTGGCTGTGGTTAAGCAGCGCACGAGCGATCGATTCGGTGGTGGTACCGATGTTGATAAACAGCGAGGCGTGATCGGGGATTTGCGCGGCAATCGCTTCGCCGATGCGCTGTTTCTCGTCGCGCATCTGGTCGGCACGCATGGCGTACGCGGTGTTTTCAACGCTGGAGTCATAGGCTGCGCCGCCGTGGTAGCGGCGCAACAGATTGGCTTCCGCCAGTTGATTGATATCGCGGCGGATGGTTTGCGGGGTGACAACAAAGAGCTGCGCCATTTCCTCGATACTCACATAGCCGCGTTCGCGGACCAGTTCGAGGATTTGTTGCTGGCGGGGAGGCAGATTCATGGTGCGTCCTTTGGGCTGCCGTAAAAAGTGGCCCATGATGACGCAGGAATCTGCTCCCTGCCAGTTGCAACCCTATGTGGGTCCGGCGCTTGGCTTATTCAGCGCCTTCGTGGGGTTCCCAGTCGCGGGTGCGGCTGACCGCTTTTTGCCAGCCGGCGTAGAGTTTTTCCTTCGCCGCTTCTTCCAGTTGCGGTTCGAATTGACGCTCGATCACCGCCTTGCCGCGCAGTTCGTCCAGGCTGCCCCAGAAGCCGCACGCCAGGCCGGCCAGGTAGGCGGCGCCCAATGCTGTGGTTTCGCGCATTTGCGGGCGTTCAACCTGGGTGCCGAGGATGTCGGCCTGGAATTGCATCAGGAAGTTGTTGGCGACCGCGCCACCGTCTACCCGCAGGGATTTGAGGCGTTCGCCGGAATCCTGCTGCATGGCGTCGAGTACGTCGCGGGTCTGGTAGGCAATCGACTCCAGGGCAGCACGAATGATGTGGTCCACGCGTACGCCACGGGTCAGGCCGAACAGCGCGCCACGGGCATACGGGTCCCAGTAAGGAGCACCCAGGCCGGTGAAGGCGGGGACCAGGTACACGCCGTTGCTGTCCTTGACCTTGCCGGCGAAGTATTCGGTGTCGGTGGCGTCGGCGATGATCTTCAGCTCGTCACGCAGCCACTGCACGGTGGAACCGCCGTTGAACACGGCGCCTTCCAGGGCGTAGGCCACTTCGCCTCGGGGGCCGCAAGCGATGGTGGTGAGCATGCCGTGCTTGGATTTCACGGCCTTGTCGCCGGTGTTCATCAGCAGGAAGCAGCCGGTGCCGTAGGTGTTTTTCGCCTGGCCCGGCTCCACGCACATTTGGCCGAACAGCGCCGCCTGCTGGTCACCGGCGATACCGCCGATGGCGATGCCGCTTTTGGTGCGGCCGTAGATTTCCGAGGAGGACTTCACTTCCGGCAGCATTTCGCGCGGCACGTCGAGAATCTCCAGCATCTTCGCATCCCACTCCAGGGTGTGGATGTTGAAGAGCATGGTGCGCGAGGCGTTGGTGTAGTCGGTGACGTGGGTTTTGCCGCCGGTAAATTTCCAGATCAGCCAGCTGTCGATGGTGCCGAACAGCAGCTCGCCGTTACGCGCACGTTCGCGGCTGCCTTCGACGTTGTCGAGGATCCACTTGAGCTTGGTGCCGGAGAAGTACGGGTCGGTGACCAGGCCGGTGGTGTCATTGATGTATTGCTCGTGGCCGTCGCGCTTGAGCTGCTGGCAGATCTCGGTGCTGCGGCGGCATTGCCAGACGATCGCGTTGTAGATCGGGCGGCCGGTGATTTTGTCCCAGACTACGGTGGTTTCACGCTGGTTGGTGATGCCGATGGCCGCGACCTGGTCATGGTGCAGGCCGGCTTGTGCCAGGGCCTCGACCATCACCGCGCTCTGGGTGGCGAAAATTTCCATCGGGTCATGTTCGACCCAGCCGGCTTGCGGGTAATGCTGGGTGAATTCACGCTGGGCGGTGCAGACCACGTTGGCGTCACGATCGAAGATGATCGCCCGGGAACTGGTAGTGCCCTGATCGAGGGCAATGATGTAGTTCTTATTCTGAATGTCGGTCATGTCGATTGCCTTGGACGGAGAATAGGGAAGTCAGTAAACAGCCTGGGCCGCAAAAGGGCAGTACGGCCCAGGCTATCGCATCAGGAAGTACGGGTTTTGCCGGTGGCAGCCGCTTCGGTTGCATCCGTTGTAGCAGGTGCGGCGCTGGGCAGGTGACGGGCAATCAACCCGCGATACGCTGCTGCACCGAGGCAGGCACCGACAATCGGTGCAAAGATCGGAATCAGGAAATAAGGAATGTCGCGCCCGCCGGTGAAGGCCATTTCACCCCAACCGGCGAAAAAGGTCATCAGCTTGGGACCGAAGTCACGCGCCGGGTTCATCGCAAAGCCGGTCAGCGGGCCCATGGCGCTGCCGATCACGGCGATCAGCAAACCAATCAGCAGTGGCGCCAACGGGCCACGGGGCAGGCCGTTGTTGTCGTCGGTCAGGGCCATGATCACGCCCATCAGGATCGCGGTGATGACCATTTCCACCAGGAAGGCCTGGGCCGTGCCCAGCAATGGGTGGGGATAGGTGGAGAACACCGACGCCAGTTCCAGGCTGGCCTGGGTGCCGCGAATCATGTGGTGGGTTTGTTCGTAATCGAAAAACAGGTTGCTGTAGAGCGTGTAAACCAACGCGGCCGAGCAGAAGGCGCCGGCGACTTGGGCGATGATGTAGAAGGGCAGTTTGCGCTTGTCGAAATCGGCAAAAATGCACAGGGCGATACTGACGGCCGGATTGAGGTGAGCTCCGGAAATACCGGCGCTCAGGTAGATCGCCATGCTGACGCCGATCCCCCAGATGATACTGATTTCCCACAACCCAAAGCTGGCACCCGCGACCTTGAGCGCAGCAACACATCCGGTACCGAAGAAGATCAGTAACGCAGTGCCGAGGAATTCGGCCATGCATTGACTTGAAAGTGAAGGCTGTTGAAGAGCAGTTGTCATGGAAAACCTCTGTTTTTGTTGTTGTCTGGCGTTTTGCCTCAACGGGCAATCGGCGATTTTCACCGTGGCGAGGATCCCCATCCTGTTCACGGCTTACTGCTGTGAATCCGTAGGTCTATTCCTACAGTATTCGTAAACGAAAAAATATAGACAAGAATGACGGCTGTCAAAGGTCGAAAGTGAACGATCAGTCATTTTGTAATTATTGGTGTGGTGAATGATCGTGCCGTGGGCGACGGGAGACGCTGGCGGGGACCGCGCGGGGGCGTGGCAGAGGGCTTCGGACTAGAGCCTTTTGCCGCGTGTTGGCCTAGAATTGGCCGTCTGTTTTTTCACCTTTTTGCCAAGCCTGGAGCACGCATGACGCCCGCATTGGACCTGTTGAAAAAAGTTCGCGCCGAACATCGAATCCACAGTTACGAACATGACCCCAAGGCAGCGTCCTATGGCCTGGAGGCCGCGGAAAAATTGGGGCTTGATCCTGCGCAAGTGTTCAAGACCCTGCTGGCCAGCAGTGAAAAGGCTGAGCTGCTGGTGGCGGTTGTGCCGGTCGTCGGAAGTTTGGATTTAAAAGCGTTGGCGCAGGCGGCCGGGGTGAAAAAGGTCGAGATGGCGGACCCTGCGGCGGCGCAACGGGCGACCGGTTATTTGCTCGGCGGCATCAGCCCGTTGGGGCAGAAGAAGCGCTTGCGCACCTTTGTCGATGTGACAGCGCAGTCGTTTCCGACGATTTTTATCAGTGCGGGGAGAAGGGGGCTCGAAGTGGAGTTGGCAGCAGCGGTGCTGGCCGAACACACCCAGGCCAAGTTCGCGGAAATTGGCCGGGCGTGATGCGTTGACGTCAGGAGGCGGTGCTGTAGCGGCGAACGCCTGACTCAACCTGCGGGATTTGTGCTGCGGTGCTGCCCGAGGCCTGGAACAACACCAGGTGCTCGGCGGCCACGCGAATGCCCACATCGGCACCGACCGAGTGATCGGCGTGGCTGGGAAAGATCGACTCCAGCTGTGCGCCTGTCGGCAGCTGCAAGCGATACAGGGTCGACGCACCGAGGAACGTCTTGCCGACAATCCGCGCTTTCAAGGCGCTGTCCGGCGCATAAACGATATCGTCCGGTCGCAGCAATACATCCACGGCGCCGCCTGTAGGCCAGGTGTAGGCACGGTTGCCGCGCAATTCGCCCAGTTCCGTGGTGACCGATTCCGGCGTGTTCAATTGCCCGCGAATAAAGTAACCCTGGCCAATAAAGCTGGCGACAAAGGGCGTCAGCGGTTCGTGGTAGAGGTTGTAGGGCGTGTCCCACTGCTCCAGGCGGCCTTCCTTGAACACGCCGACATGGTCACTCACCGCGAAGGCTTCTTCCTGATCATGGGTCACCAGAATCGCACTGGTGCCCCGCGCCTTGAGGATGTCGCGCACTTCATGGCTGAGCTTGCGCCGCAGTTCGCCGTCGAGGTTGGAGAAGGGTTCGTCCAGCAGCAACAGTTGTGGCTCCGGCGCCAGGGCGCGGGCCAGGGCGACGCGCTGTTGCTGGCCGCCGGAGAGTTCGTGGGGGAAACGTTTGCCCAGGTTCTTCAGGTTCACCAGTTCCAGCAGTTCGGCGACCACACGCTCTTTTTGCGGGTGTTTGCGAATGCCGAAGGCGATGTTGTCGGCCACGCTGAGATGTGGAAACAGCGCGTAGTCCTGGAACACCATGCCGATGCGACGTTTCTCCGGGGCCAGTGTGAAACCGGCGCTGGAAATGACTTCGCCCGCCAGGCTGATCTCGCCTTCGTGCACCGGCTCAAACCCGGCAATCGCTCGCAGGGTGGTGGTCTTGCCGCAGCCCGAGGAGCCCAGCAGGCAACCGATGTCGCCAGCGTTGAGGTGCAGGTTGAGGTTCTGCACCACCCGTTGATCCTGATAACCGCATGCCAGATTGCGTAGGTTCAGCAGTAATGGCTGGCTCATGCAGGGCGGTACGCCGGCGCAACCAGGAATTCGAGCAAGGCCTTCTGTGCGTGCAGGCGGTTTTCTGCCTGGGCCCAGGCCACCGAGCGCTGGTCATCCAGCAGGTCGAGGCTGATTTCTTCGCCGCGGTGGGCGGGCAGGCAGTGCATGAACAGCACGTCCGGCGCGGCCAGGTCGAGCAGGGCGCGGGTCACCTGGAACGGGGCGAACAGCTTGAGGCGCTTGGCGGTTTCTTCTTCCTGGCCCATGGACGTCCAGACGTCGGTGCTCACCAGGTGCGCGCCGATGACCGCCTCACGCGGGTCGCGGACGATGGTCACGCGGTCGCCGGCCTGGGCCAGGAAGCGCGCATCCGGCTCGTAGCCTTCAGGGCAGGCGACGCGCAATTGGAAGTCGAACTGGATCGCCGCTTCTATATAGCTGTTGCACATGTTGTTGCCGTCACCGATCCAGGCCACGGTCTTGCCCTGGATCGAGCCGCGCTGTTCGAGGAAGGTTTGCATGTCGGCCAGCAACTGGCACGGGTGCAGGTCATCGGACAGGCCGTTGATCACAGGCACGCGGGAGTTGGCGGCAAATTCGGTCAGGGTGCTGTGGGCGAAGGTACGGATCATCACCGCATCCAGCATGCTCGACATCACAATCGCGCAGTCGCTGATCGGCTCGCCGCGACCCAGTTGGGTATCGCGAGGCGACAGGAAGATAGCCTGGCCGCCGAGCTGGATCATGCCGGCTTCGAAGGACACACGGGTGCGGGTCGACGACTTCTCGAAAATCATCCCGAGCACGCGGTTTTTCAAAGGCTCGAACAGTACGCCGCGGTTACGCAGGTCTTTAAGCTCAATGCCTCGACGGAGCACGCTGACCAGCTCTTCGGGCGTGCAATCCATCAGGGAGAGAAAGTGCCTTGCGCTCATCATTAACTACCTTTTTGCAACAGACCGCAGATACTCAAAGCCTTGTTTATTTTGAAAACGGGCGAGACCTGCGGCGAAAGCCGCACGGGGCGACGAAATAGGGGAAGGCGCGATCTTATAATTAAATGTCGCGTCTTACCAATAGGGCTACAGTTTTTAGGGGAGTTCAAGGACGCGGGGAGGGCGCTTTTGAAGCCTGTTTCCTGACAGCAGCGGGTCATTTGTACACTGGCGTTACTTCATATTGCAATGCGCGAGGGCGGGCGCAGGCCAGGGTACGTCGGTTTCAGCGGGCTGCCGGAGGGCGTTGAAACATTTCCTGATGTTTCTTCATGCCCTGGCCTGATGCCGCTGGATTCACACGACGAACGTTGCTGGCGCTGCTGCCTGGGGCGGGCCATAGTTTTTGTCCGAAGCGTTCAGCCCACAATAAAGAGACTGGCCATGACCAAGACTCTCCACCACCGTGCCTGCCATCTGTGCGAAGCCATCTGCGGCCTGACACTGGAAACCACCCAGGGCGAAGACGGGAGCCTGGCGATCACCTCGATCAAGGGCGACCCCCTGGACACGTTCAGTCGTGGTCATATCTGCCCCAAGGCCGTGGCCCTGCAGGACATCCAGAACGACCCGGATCGCCTGCACCAGCCCATGTTGCGGGTGGGCAGTGAATGGCAGCCGATCCCGTGGGACGACGCCTTTGCGCTCGTAGCCGAGCGCCTCGCGGGCATCCAGGCACGCCATGGGCAAAATGCGGTGGCGGTGTACCAGGGCAATCCGAGCGTGCACAACTATGGCCTGATGACCCACAGCAATTACTTCCTCGGCCAGCTCAAGACCCGCAATCGTTTTTCCGCCACCTCCGTGGACCAGTTGCCCCATCACCTCACCAGTCACCTGATGTACGGCCACGGCCTGTTGCTGCCGATCCCGGACATCGACCATACCGATTTCATGCTGATCCTCGGCGGCAACCCGCTGGCGTCCAACGGCAGCATCATGACCGTACCGGACGTGGAGAAACGCCTGAAGGCGATCCAGGCCCGGGGCGGCAAAGTGGTGGTGATTGATCCGCGCCGCAGCGAGACGGCAGCGATGGCCGACCAGCATCTGTTTGTGCGCCCGGGTGGCGATGCGGCGCTGTTGTTCGGCTTGCTCAATACGCTGTTCGCCGAGAACTTGACCCGTGACAGTCACCTACCGGTCGACGGCCTGGATGAAGTGCGCCAGGCCGTGGCCGGGTTCACCGCCGAGGCCATGAGCCGCCAATGCGCGGTGCCTGCCGAGCAGATCCGCCAGTTGGCGCGGGACTTCGCTGCGGCTGACAAGGCGGTGTGTTATGGCCGCATGGGTGTGTCGACCCAGGCCTTCGGCACGCTGTGCCATTGGCTGGTGCAGTTGATCAACCTGGTCACCGGCAACCTGGACCGCGTGGGCGGCGCTGTGTGCACTACGCCGGCAGTCGACCTGGTAGCCTCCACCTCCGGCGGGCATTTCAATCGCTGGCAGAGCCGGGTTTCCGGGCGGCCGGAGTACGGTGGCGAGTTGCCGGTGTCGGCGCTGGCTGAAGAAATGCTCACCGAGGGTGAAGGACAGATCCGCGCCCTGGTGACGGTGGCGGGGAACCCGGTGCTGTCCACGCCCAACGGCCGGCAACTGGAGCAGGCGCTGGATGGGCTGGAGTTCATGGTCAGTGTCGACCTGTACATCAATGAAACCACGCGCTATGCCGACCTGATCCTGCCGTCCACCTCGGCGTTGGAAAACGATCACTACGACACCACGTTCAACATGTTCGCAGTGCGCAATGTCACCCGCTTCAACCGCGCCATCCTGCCAAAACCCGAGGGTGCATTGCATGACTGGGAAATCTTCGTCGGCCTGGCCCAGGCGTTTGCCGCGAAAACCGGTAATGCACTCAAGCCCACCATGCCGCCCGCGCAGATGATCGACTTCGGGCTGCGGGCCGGGCCTTATGGCGATACGTTGTCCATTGCCGCGCTGGCGGATCATCCTCACGGCCTGGACCTCGGGCCGCTGAAGCCGAACCTGGCGGGCCGCATGAAAACCACCAATGGCCATCTGCAGGCGGCGCCGCCGGTGATCCTCGCCGACCTTGCGCGTTTTGCCGCACAGCCGGTGCCCGAGGTGAATGAGTTGCTGCTGATTGGCCGTCGCCATGTGCGCAGCAACAACTCCTGGATGCATAACTACCACCGACTGGTGAAGGGCAAGCCCCGTCACCAGTTGCTGATGCACCCCGACGACCTGGCCCACCGTCAGCTTATTGATGGGCAGCGAGTGCGCGTGAGTTCGCGCATCGGCATGATCGAAGTGGAGGTGCTGGCCAGCCTGGACATGATGCCCGGCGTGGTCAGCCTGCCTCACGGTTGGGGCCACGGCCGTCCGGGCGTGCAGATGACCATCGCCAGCGGGCAGCCGGGGGCGAGCGCAAACGATCTGACGGACGAGCGGCAATTGGATGAGCTGTCGGGTAACGCGGCGTTGAATGGTGTTCCGGTGCAGGTGGCGGCGGCGTAAGGATTGTCTGTCGGGGAGTCCGAGCGTCACGCTGGGGTTTGCGTTACAATGCGCCACCGTGCCGACCCATGAGTCGGAAAGTTCCAGCCGAGGTGTTCCATGGATATCATCGAAACGATCAAAGAGCAGATTGCCAACAACACTATTCTGCTTTACATGAAAGGCGCACCTAACGCGCCTCAGTGTGGCTTCTCCGCAAAGGCTTCCCAGGCAATCATGCAATGTGGCGAGAAATTCGCCTACGTGGATATCCTGCAGAACCCGGAAATCCGTGCCAACCTGCCGAAGTACGCCAACTGGCCAACCTTCCCGCAGCTGTGGGTGGCCGGTGAGCTGGTCGGCGGTAGCGACATCATCACCGAAATGGCGGCTGATGGTTCGTTGCAGGCACTGATCAAAGACGCAGCAGCCAAGGCTGCGGCGAAGACCGAAGCCTGATTTTTCCAGGCTGCGGCAATAAAAAGCCCCGCTTCTCGAAAGAGAGCGGGGCTTTTTAGTGGCCGGGAACTAAGGGTTATTCACCCATCTGCGATTGCAGGTAATTCTCGATAGTCACTTTGTCGATCAGGCCGATTTGGGTTTCCAGCCAGTCGATGTGTTCTTCCTGGTCTTCAAGGATATCTTCCAGCAACTCGCGGCTGCCGAAGTCGCCCTTGGTTTCGCAATGAGCGATGGCGGCCTTGAGGTCGGTGTGGCTCTTGCGCTCGAAGTTCAGGTCGCAGTTGATCATTTCCTGGGTGTGCTCGCCGATGTTCAGCTTGCCCAGGTCCTGCACGTTCGGCAGGCCTTCCAGAAACAGGATGCGCTTGATCAGCGCGTCAGCGTCCTTCATGGCCTTGATGGATTCTTTGTATTCACGCTTGCCCAGCTTTTCCAGGCCCCAATCGTCATACATGCGTGCATGCAGGAAGTACTGATTGATCGCGACCAGTTCATTGGCAAGGATTTTGTTGAGTTGCTGGATGACTGTAATGTCGCCTTTCATGATTGGGGTCCTGCCCTGTATTAGCTGTATATAAGGCGGAGTTTGAGCGGCGTATTGACTACTGTCAAACCTAAGTTATTGAATAATAAATGAAAATTAATCGGAATAAGAATGTTTGTGTTCCGCGTCTTGGCGCTAACTGTTTGAATTTCGGGCATAAAAAAACCGGACACTAAGTCCGGTTCTTTAAAACACGCCAATTATGCGTGTGTAAATTCTGCTGAGTAGGGGATCGCAGCCTGGGCAGTTTGCAGCTGCGTCAGGGTTTCCCGTACCACTTGCTTGGCGAGGCAGGCACATTTGCCGCATTGGCTGGCCACGCCGGTGGTTTCACGTACTTCCTTGTAGCTGCAGCAACCTTCATAGATCGCTTCGCGGATTTGTCCGTCGGTGACGCCAGTGCAGAGGCAGACATACATAAGGGAGAACCATCGCGGTTTAAGGCTTAAGTGCGACGGATCTTAATGTTAACGAGAATGATTGTCAAAGTAGTTTCACAAGGCTTGCTGTTTGCAAGCGGGCTCACTGACGAACGGCTTTTTTCCGGTATGATGGTCGGTCTTCACGAAGCGTGATCGCGTCACAGGCCTGTCGTTTAGCTGCGGCACACTGGGGCGGATCCTTTTACTTCAGTCACCACCATCAGGAGATACCCAATGAGCGTACTCGTCGGCAAACAAGCCCCGGATTTCGACGTACCCGCCGTCCTCGGCAATGGCGAAATCGTAGACAGCTTCAAACTGTCTGAAGCCATCAAAGGCAAATACGGCCTGGTGTTCTTCTACCCGCTGGACTTCACCTTCGTCTGCCCTTCGGAGCTGATCGCTCTGGATCACCGCATGGACGATTTCAAGGCGCGCAACGTTGAAGTGGTAGCCGTTTCCATCGACTCCCATTTCACCCACAACGCCTGGCGCAACACTGCCATCAATGATGGCGGTATCGGCAAAGTCAAATACACCATGGCTGCCGACATGAAGCACGACATCGCCAAGGCTTACGACGTTGAGTCCGAAGGCGGCGTGGCTTTCCGTGGCGCATTCCTGATCGACGACAAGGGCGTTGTCCGCTCGCAGATCATCAACGACCTGCCGCTGGGCCGTAACATGGAAGAGCTGATCCGTCTGGTCGACGCTCTGCAATTCCACGAAGAGCACGGCGAAGTTTGCCCTGCCAACTGGAAAAAAGGCGACAAAGGCATGAACGCTTCGCCAGAAGGCGTTGCGGCTTACCTGACCGAGAACGCCGGCAAGCTGTAAGTCGGATTCGCGGGACAAAAAAACCGGCCTGAGAAGGCCGGTTTTTTTATGCGCGGGGTTTGGCTTCAGTCGTTGAAGTCTTCCCAGCCGCCCATCTGTTTCCAGCGGTTGACGATGCCGCAGAACAGCTCGGCCGTCTTCTCGGTGTCGTAGCGGGCCGAGTGGGCTTCACGACCGTCGAAGTCGATACCGGCGGCCTGGCAGGCTTTGGCCAGCACGGTCTGGCCATAGGCCAAGCCAGCGAGGGTCGCGGTGTCGAAGCTGGAGAACGGGTGAAACGGGTTACGTTTCATGTCCAGGCGCGCCACAGCCGCATTGAGGAAGCCCAAGTCGAAGCTGCTGTTGTGGCCCACCAGGATTGCCCGTTTGCAGCCGTTGGCCTTCAACGCCTTGCGCACGCCACGGAAGATGTCGGTCAGCGCCGCTTCTTCACTGACGGCCATGCGCAGTGGGTGATCGAGCTTGATCCCGGTGAACTCCAAAGCTGCGGCTTCGATGTTGGCGCCTTCGAACGGCTCGACGCGGAAGAAATGGGTGTGTTCCGGGAACACGAAACCCTGTTCATCCATGCCGATGGTCGTGGCGGCGATTTCCAGCAATGCGTCAGTGGCGCAATTGAAGCCGCCGGTTTCTACGTCGATAACGACCGGGAGGTAGCCACGGAACCGCTCGGCCATCGGGTGACGGGAACCGCCACCACCGCCGCCGTGTTCCTGGTCGTCGTCGTAATGGTCTTCACTCACGGGTGTTCCTCCAGCAGGCGCCAGCGCAGTGTTTCACCGGCGCGCAGCGGGATAACGGTCAGCTCGCCAAACGGCAGGCTGGTGGGGGCGGTCCAGTCTTCACGGACCAGGGTAATGCGGTCGGTATTCGCCGGCAGGCCATAGAAACGCGGGCCGTTGAGGCTGGCGAACGCTTCAAGCTTGTCCAGCGCGTTGCGTTGTTCGAACGCTTCGGCATACAACTCGATCGCCGCATAGGCGGTGTAGCAACCGGCACAACCGCACGCTGCTTCTTTGGCGTGTTGGGCGTGGGGCGCGGAGTCGGTACCGAGGAAAAATTTCTCGCTGCCACTGGTGGCGGCATCCAGCAGCGCCACCTGGTGCGTGTTGCGCTTGAGAATCGGCAGGCAATAGAAGTGCGGCCGAATCCCGCCCACCAGCATGTGGTTGCGGTTGTACAACAGGTGATGCGCGGTGATGGTCGCGCCGACGTTAGCCGAAGCCTCGGTGACGAACTGCACGGCATCGGCGGTGGTGATGTGCTCGAACACGACCTTGAGGGTCGGGAACAACTCCACCACGCGGCGCATGTGCTCGTCGATGAAGATCTTTTCACGATCGAATACATCGACATCGCCACGGGTGACTTCACCGTGGATCAGCAACGGCATGCCGACTTCCGCCATGGCTTCGATGGCCGGCAGAATCTTGTCGATACTGGTTACGCCGGAATCGGAGTTGGTGGTCGCACCGGCCGGGTACAGCTTGGCGGCGTGCACGAAACCGCTGGCCTTGGCATGGCGAATTTCTTCGGGCTGGGTGCGGTCGGTCAGGTACAGCACCATCAACGGTTCAAAGCGGCTGCCGGCCGGTCGTGCAGCAAGAATGCGCTGGCGATAGGCATCGGCTTCCGCGGCGTTACGCACCGGAGGTACCAGGTTAGGCATGATGATGGCGCGGCCAAACGTGCGCGCTACATCGGCCACGGTTTGGGGCAACGCAGCACCATCGCGAAGATGAATATGCCAGTCGTCGGGACGCAGCAGGGTCAGGCGGTCGGACATTGGGGATTCCAGGCGGGTCAATCTGGTGGGAATGCTACCGGAAAAGACTCTTGCAGGCACTCGCTATCAAGTTTTGCAGGATGCGACCGATATCCCTGGGTATGCCTTAACGATGTATGACGCCTTGATGTGTTGTAGAAACCAGTGGAGCCTCCCGTGCGCCAGCATTATCTAGCCCTGCTCAGTGTGTTCGCCAGCCTGCCCGCGATGGCCCTCACGTTCCAGACACGTCTGGAGAATATTGAGTGGAAAGTGGAGGGCGATAAATTCGAGTGCCGATTGAGCCAGCCGATCACCGATTTCGGTACGGGCGAGTTCGTACGCCGGGCCGGCGAGCAGGCGACGTTTCGTCTGAAAGCCTTTAACGGTTCGATGGGCGGCGGTTCCGCAACCCTGCTGGCAGCGGCTGCGCCGTGGCAACCGGGACGTGGTGATATCAACCTGGGTGCAGTGCGGATCGGTAGTGGCGATGTGCTGTTTAATAGTTCCCAGGCCCAGGCGGGACGCTTGTTTACCGGCCTGCTTGAAGGTCGCAGCCCGACGGTGCGTCACTATAGCCGTGAGGGTGGTTACTCCGAAATCCGCCTGTTACCGGCGAAATTCAGCAAGGCCTACAACGACTACCAAATGTGCACCACCAAGCTGCTGCCGATGAATTTCGAGCAGGTCAAACAGACCGAGGTGGGCTTCCCGGGTGGAGGCATTGAACTGGACGCGGCGGCCAAGAAAAAACTGTCGGTGATTCTCGAATTCCTGAAAGCCGACCCTACGGTCAATCACATCGAGTTGAACGGTCACTCCGACAACAGCGGAAATCGCCTGACCAACCGTGATGTTTCCCGGCGTCGTGCCCTGGCGGTGATGGACTACTTCAAGGCCAATGGCATTGAGGAATCGCAGATTACCCTGCGCTTTCACGGCGAAAGCTACCCATTGGCGCCGAACACCAACCCGGCCAACCGGGCGAAAAACCGCCGGGTGAATATTCAACTCGAACGGGTGGCAGCCCCCGAGAAACCGGCTCCACAGGCCAAAGCGCCGGGCAACGCCGCCGCCACCTCATAAGGTCCGGCGTTTCGTCGCCCGCTCGACATAATCTGTCGCTTTATCTTCATTTGCTGTCGCGCCTCTGTAATTTCACGGTTTTGGTCGGTAGAATCGACGCCTTTCCGTACAACCCCGTGGAGTGATGGCATGGCCGACGTAAACAAGGTCGTTCTCGCGTATTCCGGCGGCCTGGACACTTCGGTGATCCTCAAGTGGCTGCAGGATACTTATAACTGTGAAGTGGTGACCTTCACCGCTGACCTGGGTCAGGGCGAAGAGGTCGAACCTGCACGTGCCAAGGCGCAAGCCATGGGCGTGAAAGAGATCTACATTGACGACCTGCGCGAAGAGTTCGTCCGCGATTTCGTTTTCCCGATGTTTCGCGCCAACACCGTCTACGAAGGCGAGTACCTGCTGGGTACCTCCATCGCACGTCCGCTGATCGCCAAGCGCCTGATCGAAATCGCCAACGAAACCGGCGCCGACGCCATTTCCCATGGCGCCACCGGCAAGGGTAACGACCAGGTGCGTTTCGAACTGGGTGCCTACGCCTTGAAGCCAGGCGTAAAAGTGATTGCTCCGTGGCGCGAATGGGACCTGCTGTCCCGTGAAAAGCTGATGGACTACGCTGAAAAGCACGCCATCCCGATCGAGCGTCATGGCAAGAAGAAGTCCCCGTACTCGATGGACGCCAACTTGCTGCACATCTCCTATGAAGGCGGCGTGCTGGAAGACACCTGGACCGAGCACGAAGAAGACATGTGGAAATGGACCGTCTCCCCGGAGAACGCTCCTGACAAGGCCCAGTACCTGGAACTGACCTACCGCAATGGCGACATCGTCGCGCTGGACGGCGTCGAAATGACCCCGGCCACCGTATTGGCGACCCTGAACCGCATCGGTGGCGAACACGGTATCGGCCGCCTCGACATCGTCGAGAACCGTTACGTGGGCATGAAGTCCCGTGGTTGCTACGAAACCCCGGGCGGCACCATCATGCTGCGCGCTCACCGCGCCATCGAGTCCATCACCCTGGACCGTGAAGTGGCTCACCTCAAAGACGAGCTGATGCCCAAGTACGCCAGCCTGATCTACACCGGCTACTGGTGGAGCCCAGAGCGTCTTATGCTGCAGCAGATGATCGATGCTTCGCAGGTCCACGTGAACGGTGTTGTGCGCCTGAAGCTGTACAAGGGCAACGTGATCGTGACCGGTCGCAAGTCCGACGAGTCGCTGTTCGACGCCAATATCGCCACCTTCGAAGAAGATGGCGGCGCCTACAACCAGGCGGATGCGGCAGGCTTCATCAAGCTGAACGCGTTGCGCATGCGCATTGCGGCCAACAAGGGTCGCAAGTTGTTCTGATTGTTTTAAGTTGCAATGAAAAATGGCCCCTTTAAGGGGCCATTTTTTTTGGCCGAAAATACGCATGAAATCGTTATGGGCAATGTGATGTTTATCGTTCAGCTCAAAAAATCCATGTCCTGAAGGATGTGGAGTGGAATGTTTATGTTTTTACGGGGGCAATGTTTATTAGTTTCGCTCGATAAGTGATGCATTGTTGAAAGTGGCTTTTTTTCTTGTGTGCGGGAACTATGTACTACAGAAATTTCACTCAGAAATGTACTGCGAATATGTCGGATGCTGACATGGCTGTAGGATTTATGGAGCGTAACTAATTATGACGAATGGAACTTTAAAAAAACCGGTTTCACCCCCGAATCACAGGTTTTTCGAGGAGGCACAAGGGGTATTTGCTGAAACTTGTGTACGGCACGTTTACGCTGTCCCCGGTAATCCTGGGAATTTTCACTCAAAATATTATTGTGCTCGGAAAGTTCTGAAGGCCTCAACAAAACTGGATACCTCCGGGTTGGCGTTTTTTTGTAGGTTAAATCCGATGTCTCTGTGGGTTGGGTCTCTGCTTGCTGTTGCTTGGGGGGGAGCACTATGCCCAGCGTGAAACGACTAGGCTATTGTGCTTACTCTTAATAATTCGAACAGCGAAATTGGACTTGCCCATGAATAAAGTGCTGATCGTGGATGATCATCCCGTCATTCGTCTTGCTGTGCGTATGCTAATGGAACGTCATAGTTATGAGGTCGTTGCCGAGACCGATAACGGTGTCGATGCCTTGCAACTTGCACGGGAGCATATGCCGGACATTGTCATACTGGATATTGGAATTCCCAAACTCGATGGCCTGGAAGTTATATGCCGGCTGTCTTCTACCAAACAGGCCCATCCGTTCAAGGTGCTGGTGCTGACGTCCCAGGCGCCCGGGCATTTTTCCATGCGGTGCATGCAGGCGGGGGCTGCCGGCTACGTGTGCAAGCAGCAGGACCTCACCGAGCTGTTGAGTGCGGTCAAGGCGGTGCTGTGCGGTTACAGCTACTTCCCCAACCAGGCGCTGAATTCGGTGCGCTCCACAATGGGCAACGCCAGCGAAGCCGACATGGTCGAGCGCCTTTCCGGCCGGGAGATGATGGTGTTGCAGCAACTGGCGCGCGGCAAGACCAACAAGGAGATCGCCGATGGCATGTTCCTGAGCAACAAAACCGTGAGTACCTACAAGACGCGCTTGCTGCTCAAGCTCAACGCGCGCTCCCTGGTGGACTTGATCGAGCTGGCCCAGCGTAACGGGTTAGTGTAGATCGGCCACACATTACATACAGTCGGAAAAAAGCCTCCGCAAGGGAGGCTTCTGCTTGTCGTTGGTACGATTAGAGGTCGAAGTCGTAATCGGCCAACTGTTTTTGCAAGCGCCGCTCTTCCAGAAGGTTGTCGATGGTGCGGCGTTTGCTCAAATTGGTCTTGGCCACCTCTACCGGTGCTTCTGCTGCATCATCGTCGGATTCAGCGCCAACAACGTCGTCTTCTACATCCAGTTGTTCTTTGCCAGTGCTCATAACGTTAACTCCAGGCTAAGACTGCCGTTGGCGCTCCTTATAACGATAATCCCGGGCCTGGTAAAAAAGATTTTTTCAATCGACTCATCGATAAAAGCAATGAAGGCTCAATCGTCGGAAGTCTTTTCCTTGTATTCGCACAGGTCTTCGATGCGGCAACTGCCACAGCGCGGCTTGCGGGCCTGGCAGACGTAGCGCCCGTGAAGGATCAACCAATGGTGTGAATCCAGCAGATACGGCTTGGGAACAAACTTCATCAGTTGTTTTTCCACCTCCACCACATTCTTTCCGCGGGCGATGCCGGTACGGTTGCTGACCCGGAAAATGTGCGTGTCCACGGCCATGGTCAATTGGCGAAATGCCGTATTGAGCACCACATTGGCGGTTTTGCGTCCTACGCCTGGCAGCGCTTCCAGGGCTTCCCGTGTCTGCGGCACTTCGCTGCCGTGCAACTCCACCAGCAGCCGGCATGTCTCGATGACATTCTTCGCCTTGCTGTTGTACAGGCCGATGGTCTTGATGTACTCGGACAGCCCCTCCACCCCAAGCGCATAGATCGCCTCCGGGGTGTTGGCCACGGGATACAGCTTGGCGGTGGCCTTGTTGACGCCGACGTCTGTGGACTGGGCCGAGAGAATCACTGCGATCAGCAACTCGAACGGCGAGGAATAGGCCAGTTCGGTCTTCGGTTCCGGATTGTCTTCGTGAAGCCGGCGGAAAATTTCCAGGCGTTTTGCGGCGTTCATGGGGCGAGCGGTTCCTTGCAGACAGTCAGTGTGATTTTGAAAAATGGGCCCAGGCTTGTCGCCCGGCCAGCAACAACCCGAGCAGGATAAACCCGACGGGGGCCAACCCGGTGACAGAGCCGCTACCGATCAGCCCACGCAGTATGCCGAGGGTGATCAGCAGTGCGCCAAACAGGCCGAACAGTTGCACGCGTGCCTTGCCCTGGTCTGCTTCGAAAAAGCCCGAAAACTCCAGTAACACGCATTGAACACTGATCAGTGCCAGGTAAATACCCAGCTGTTGATATAAGGGCAACGCGAACGCTTGCAAGAGCAGTTGTACCCAACTGACCAGTGTCGCGGCGATCAGCAGGCTGGCCATCAGTTGCATACGCTCGCCGAGGCGGTTGCGCAGGGTGTGCATGCCCAGGCCATACAGCGTCACGATCAGCACCGAGAGCACCCAGAAGCCCAACGCCCTGGGCAGCGTGTCGGTCACGCCAATCAATGGCGCCAGCATCAGCGAGCGGGCCAGGGCTTTAGTCATGGGTTGACGGCTCCAACACCCGTTGGCGGTGCTCATCAAAGTAACGCAACGCATCGTGAACCCCATTGATCACCGCCCGCGACGTGATGGTCGCGCCAGCCATCTGATCGAATTGGCCGTGGTCTTTCTTCAGCGCCCAGGCGGAATCATTGGAGTCGTCTCGGGACAGTCCCTTGAATGCCGCCAGCCACGGATTGCCAGGTTCTGCGATATGCCCACCGAGGCTTGGGGTTTCCGACTGACTCAAGGTTTTTACCGCCAACAGCTTGCCGTTGTGGGAGATGGCGATCAGCAATTCTATGGGGCCGCCATAGCCATTGGTTTGCGAGCGCAGCAGCACTGCGCTGGGTTGCCCGTTCATGCTGGCGAGGTAGCCGCCCAGCAATTGGCTGTTTGCCAGTGCCTGTGGATGTATCGCGAGCGGGTGTTGCAAGGGCTGATTGTCGTAAGTGCCGACGGGGAGGATATCCAGCAAGGCCTGGCGCTGGAGGTTGTGTTGGGCTTCGCTGGCACGGTTGGCAGTCAACTGCTGCACGCCCAACGTCAGTGCGATCCCCGCCGCAGCGATCAGTAACACCGTCATCAGGCCCCGTGTGGTGTTCATGAACTCACCTCAGGCTGTCTGGGTGTTGCCAGGCGCTCAAGCGCCGGCACCGCCAGGTTCATCAGCAGCACGGCGAACGCCACGCCGTCGGGGTAACCGCCCCACGTACGAATCAGGTACACCAGCAAGCCCACGCCGACGCCGAACATCAGGCGCGCCCGCGGGCTTATCGCGCCGGACACCGGTTCGGTCACGATAAAAAACGCCCCGAGCATAGTGGCACCGCTGAGCAGATGGAACAGCGGCGAACCGTGGGAATCCGAGCCCGAACCGTTCCAGCACAACAGGCTGATAACGAACACGCTACCGAGCATTCCCACCGGCGCATGCCAGCTGAATACCCGTTGTTGCAACAGCCACAGCCCGCCCGCCAGAAAGGCCAGGTTCACCCATTCACTGCCCTTGCCGGCGACGTGCCCGAAAGCGGAGTGGCTGGCAAACAGCTCATCCATGGTCAGGCTCTTATTGATCCGCAGGGCATCCAGGGCGGTCGCCTGGGCCCAGGCATCCGGCGCATCACCTTGCACACCGAACACCTGTTGCAGGCCGGCCAGCAGGTCCATGCCGTGGGAGACGGGCCAATGGGTCATGGGTTGGGGAAAGGCCACCAGCATCAGTGCATAGCCGACCATGGCCGGGTTGAACGGATTCTGGTTGCCGCCATACAGGTGCTTGCCCAGCAATAACGCACCGGCGACGGCCCCCACGCATAACCACCACGGACAATAAGGTGGCAGCGCCAGGGCCAGCAGCGTGGCCGTGACCAGGCCGCCGAGATCGCTGACCGAACGCCCGCGCAGCCGCTGAACGCCAGCCTCCACGACCCGCGCACAACCACAAGCCAGCAATAGATTGATCAACACGCCCCAGCCATACAGCCAGAACATCGCCAGCAAGCCCGGCACGGTCGCCAGCAGCACACGCGTCATCGCGTGCTGCTGACGATCAACGGCTTCAAGCACTGGCATCGGCGCCCACCAGCGCCGCAAGCGCCTGCTCTGCGGTTTCGAAGTGCTGTTGCAGGATGATCAACTGCGACTGCTGCTCAAAGGTCGGCGGATGCCCGAACGCTTTCAGGGACTTGTGCAACTGGGCGCGGCTCATGGCCAGGTTGATCTTGGCCTTCTTCAGGGCGGCGTCCCTCGCGGCGGCTTTTTGCGCGCGAACCCGCTCAATGGCCGCCTGGACCGGGTTAACCGTGACCGCGGCCGCAGCCACGGGCGCCGCGCGCTGGGTGCGGGCCAAACGCTCGGCGAGCTTCTGTTCTTCCTCACGTTGCAGCCGCGCGTTGCGCTGTTCAAACCGCCGTCGGGCCCGGTCACGCTTGAGGTCGCGGGCCTGGCGCTCGGCATCGTTGGAGGCCAGCCCGCCGACCATCGGCAGCACCGAGGTCAACGGGCGCATCTCGATGCAATCCACCGGGCAGGGCGCGACACACAGGTCACAACCGGTGCACTCGTCGATAATCACGGTATGCATCAATTTGGCCGCCCCGACGATGGCGTCCACCGGGCAGGCCTGGATGCATTTGGTACAGCCGATACACTCTGCTTCACGGATAAACGCGATCTGCGCGGGCGCTTCGCCCCGGGAAGTGTCCAGCTCCAGCACCGGGAACTTCAGCAACTGCGCCAGGCCGGCGATGGTTTCCTGCCCGCCGGGTGGGCACTTGTTGATCGCCTCGCCCTGGGCAATGCCTTCGGCGTAGGGCTTGCAGCCAGGGTGCCCGCACTTGCCACATTGGGTCTGCGGCAGCAGCGCGTCGATACGTTGAATCAGGCTCATGGTTTGATCATTGCGTTGAAACCCAGAAAAGCCACGGCCATCAGCCCGGCGCTGATCAACGCCACCGGCAGACCCCGAAAGGGCAGCGGGATGTCGTTGTCGGCAATACGTTGGCGCAGGTCACTGAACAGGCTCAGCACCAGCCAGAAACCCAGCCCTGCGCCCAGGCTCAGAGCGGCCATGTGTGTCAGCCCTTTATCCGCTTGCGTACCCAGCAGCACCACGCCCAACACGCCGGCATTCCCCAGCAATAACAGCCATAGGCCATCGAACGGCAGCGTGGGTAACCGGCGGGCCAGGACGCTCAACAGCGGTTGGATCAACAACACCGTCACCGGCAAAAACACAAACAGCCGCAGGGGTGTCAGCGCCAGCGGCTGCAGAAGATAGTGGTCAAGCAGATACCCCAGGATGGCACTCAGCAGCATCAGCGCCGTGGTGGCGATGCCCAGCGCATGTACGCGCCGGCGTGAGTCGGCCGTGGATGCCAACACCGGGTCGACAGCCAGCGGCATCTGCAACACGAGGTTGCTGATCAGGGCTGTGCTGACAAGGGTGAGAAGCATATCGGTCATGGTCGTGCCGGGTTAAGCCAACAGAATCCGATTATCCGGCAAGCGAGGAGGGGGTACTAGCTGAAACCGCCCCATGGCCGAGACCAGGGGGCGGTTCGCAGTTTTACTTGATGCGCTGACCCGGCTTGGCGCCGCTATCCGGGCTCAACAGGTAGATCTCTTCACCGCCAGGGCCCGCCGCCATCACCATGCCTTCCGAGATGCCGAACTTCATTTTCCGTGGCTTGAGGTTGGCGATCATCATGGTCAGGCGCCCGTCGAGCTTGGACGGGTCCGGATAGGCGCTCTTGATCCCGGAGAACACGTTGCGTTGCTCGTCACCGATGTCCAGGGTCAGGCGCAGCAACTTGTCGGCGCCTTCCACGGCTTCGGCCTTGATGATCAGCGCAACCCGCAGGTCTACCGCAGCGAAGGCGTCAAAGTCGATTTCCGGCGACAATGGATCTTTCGCCAGCTCGCCATTGCCTGCCGGGGCCGCGTCGCCAGTGTCGGTCTTGCTGGCTTCGAGGTCTTCTTTCGAAGCGTCGGTCATGGCCTGGACTTTTACCGGGTCGATACGGGTCATCAGCGGCTTGAACTCGTTCAGTTGATGGTTGCTGAGCAAGGTCGCGTGGTCGTTCCAGGTCAGCGGCGGCACGTTGAGGAACGCCTCGGCGTCGGCCGCCAGCAGTGGCAGTACCGGCTTGAGGAAGATCACCAGTTGGCGGAACAGGTTGACGCCCGTGGCGCAGATGGCCTGGACTTCAGCCTGCTTGCCTTCCTGTTTGTTCAGCGACCACGGTGCCTTGTCGGCGATCCAGGCGTTGGCACGGTCGGCCAGGCCCATGATCTCGCGCATGGCGCGGGCAAAGTCGCGGGCTTCATAGGCGTCGGCGATGCTTGGCGCAGCGGCCAGGAACGCATCGGTCAGCTCGGGTGCGGCATTTTCAGCCACCAGCACACCGGCGTTGCCCTTGTGGATAAACCCGGCGCAGCGACTGGCAATGTTGACGACCTTGCCCACCAGGTCCGAGTTGACCTTCTGTACGAAGTCTTCCAGGTTCAGGTCGAGGTCGTCGACGCCACGGCCCAGCTTGGAGGCGTAGTAGTAGCGCAGGTATTCCGGCGACAGGTGGTCCAGGTAGGTGCGCGCCTTGATAAAGGTGCCACGGGACTTGGACATCTTCTGGCCATTGACGGTCAGGTAGCCGTGAACCGCGATGCCGGTCGGCTTGCGGTAGCCCGAACCTTCGAGCATTGCCGGCCAGAACAGCGCGTGGAAGTTGACGATGTCCTTGCCGATGAAGTGATACAGCTCGGCGGTGGAATCCTTGGCCCAGAACGCGTCGAAGTCCAGCTCCGGCGTGCGGTCGCACAGGTTCTTGAAGCTGGCCATGTAGCCGATTGGCGCGTCCAGCCATACATAGAAGTACTTGCCAGGTTCGCCCGGGATCTCGAAACCGAAATACGGCGCATCGCGGGAGATGTCCCACTGTTGCAGGCCGGCATCCAGCCATTCGGCGATCTTGTTGGCCACGGCATCCTGCAGGGTGCCGCTGCGGGTCCAGGTTTGCAGCATTTGCTGGAAATCCGGGAGCTTGAAGAAGAAGTGCTGGGAATCCTTGAGCACCGGGGTGGCGCCAGAGATGGCCGACTTCGGATCCTTCAGGTCGGTAGGCGCGTAAGTGGCGCCGCATTTTTCGCAGTTGTCGCCGTACTGGTCTTCAGTGCCGCATTTCGGGCAGGTGCCCTTGATGAAGCGGTCGGCCAGGAACATTTTCTTTTCCGGGTCGAAATATTGGGTGATCGAACGCGTGGCAATGTGCCCGGCGTCTTTCAAGCGCAAGTAGATCTGGCTCGACAGCTCGCGGTTTTCGTCGGAGTGGGTCGAGTGGAAGTTGTCGAAATCCACCAGGAACTCGGCAAAGTCGGCGCTGTGTTCAGCCTGGACGTTGGCGATCAGTTGTTCCGGGGTGATGCCTTCCTTCTCGGCGCGCAACATGATGGCCGAACCGTGGGCGTCGTCCGCGCAGACATAAATGCATTGGTTGCCGCGATGCTTCTGGAAGCGCACCCACATATCGGTCTGGATGTACTCAAGCATATGGCCAAGGTGGATGGAACCATTGGCATAGGGCAGGGCGCTGGTGACGAGGATCTTGCGTGGCTCGGACATGGGGCTCGGCTACTTGATGAAACGGAGGTCGGCCACTATAAAGCGCCGGGAAATTTATTTCACCCCGTGCGGCTGTTTCAGGATTTTCCCGGCGGCCGAAAGCGTGCCGTTGAAGCGCTGGAACGGTTAGGATAGCCGCCTGTTTTAGTCAGTCTTTTTTCGGGAGTAGCCCATGAGCGCCGTCAATCGCGCAGCGGTGGAAGCCGTTCTTCGCCAATACACCGACCCCTACCTGAACCAGGACCCGGTCAGCGCCGGGTGCGTACGGGCCATCGACGTGCAGGGTGACAAGGTTTCGGTCCAGCTTGAGCTGGGCTATGCCGCCGCGCTGTTCAAGAGCGGCTGGGCGCAGATGCTGCAAATGGCCATTGAAGGCCTGGACGGCGTCAGTTCGGCCAAGGTCGACATCCAGTGCGTGATCGCCCCGCACAAGGCCCAGGCGCAGATCCCGGGCCTGGCCAACGTCAAGAACGTGGTAGCCGTGGCCTCCGGCAAGGGTGGCGTGGGCAAATCCACCACCGCGGCCAACCTGGCCCTGGCCCTGGCCCGCGAAGGCGCGCGCGTCGGCATTCTCGACGCTGACATCTATGGTCCCAGCCAAGGCGTGATGTTCGGCATCGCCGAAGGCACCCGGCCGAAGATCAAGGACCAGAAATGGTTCGTGCCGATCGAATCCCATGGCGTGGAAGTCATGTCCATGGCCTTCCTGACCGACGACAACACGCCGATGGTCTGGCGTGGCCCGATGGTTTCCGGCGCGTTGCTGCAACTGGTCACCCAGACCGACTGGGGCAACTTGGACTACCTGGTGATCGACATGCCGCCGGGTACTGGTGATATCCAGCTGACCCTGGCGCAGAAAGTCCCGGTGGCCGGCGCGGTGATCGTTACCACGCCGCAGGACCTGGCGCTGCTGGATGCCCGCAAGGGCGTGGAGATGTTCCGCAAGGTCAACATCCCGGTACTGGGCGTCGTGGAAAACATGGCGGTGCACATCTGCTCCAACTGCGGCCACGCCGAGCATCTGTTCGGTGAAGGCGGCGGCGAAAAGCTGGCGACCCAATACGGAGTTGAACTGCTGGCGTCGCTGCCCCTGTCCATGGGGATTCGTGAGCAGGCTGACGGCGGCAAGCCAACGGTCGTAGCCGAGCCCGATGGCCAGATTGCCATGGTCTACCAGGAACTGGCTCGTCACGTCGGGGCGCGGATTGTCCTGCAGGAAGCCGGGGCCCAGGCGATGCCGACCATCACTGTCAGCGACGACTGATCCACCGGATGGGAAAAAAGCCTCGACTGTGTCGGGGCTTTTTCTTGTCTGGCGAAAACTCAAGGGTCACTTGTTACCCGTTTACGTAATTGCTGGTGTAAGCATTCACTTACTTTTTCGTAAGCGTTTGGGTTTTTTCGCCGGTGCGGACGTCTCGAATCGGCTGCTTATATTTCTATCTAATTGAAATATAACAATTATTTATTCGTGTCTGATTATCGAAACCTGTAGTCCAGCGATTTGGATCCCGTTGAACTTCCTCGGGAACTCTCTAAGATCAGCCCTGTGTCCACGGATTGACACAGTCATCACGGAACGATGATTCAGGGAACCTCGCAGGATGCGATTCATCAGGACGATGAAAAGGAACACAGGGACTAGGGAAAAAATGTGGGCGGGTCATACCGCCCCTTTTTTTTGCCTGTAGAAAAGTGAAACCCGCCCCGCAGAAATGCAAAAAGGCCCGCAAGGGGCCTTTTGGAGGGCATCGACGCTATCAGCGCTCGAGGTCTGCAATCTTGCCTTTTTTGCCATCCCACTCTGCCGCGTCCGGCATCGGGTCTTTGCGCTCAGTGATGTTTGGCCAGATTTCCGCCAGCTCAACGTTCAACTGAATAAATTCCTGCATCTCTGCCGGGACTTCGTCCTCGGAGAAAATCGCGACGGCCGGGCATTCTGGCTCACACAGGGCGCAGTCAATGCACTCGTCCGGGTGGATGACCAGGAAGTTCGGGCCTTCGTAGAAGCAGTCCACCGGACACACTTCTACGCAGTCGGTGTACTTGCACTTGATGCAGTTGTCGGTGACGACGAAGGTCATTTCTAATTCTCTCCTCAGGCGGCGGCAGCGAAACCCTTTGTGGCAGGGCTCGCGAGGTTCGGGAGCGATAGTCTGCAGGCCAGGCTAAAAGCCCGCAGCATCCCAAACCGCGCGAGAGTCTACCAGCTTGCAAGCGTCTGCGTTATATCCGAGTCTTAAGTGCATATAACATTTCGAGCGCTTTTCGCGGCGTCAAGTCGTCCAGGTCAAGTTTAGCCAACTCATCCAGTACCGGGTGAGGCAGGCTGGCGAACATGTCGCTCTGGTGCGGCGTGCTCGGTTTGTTGCTGGCTTTGGCCGGGCTGGCCACGGGAAGCTCGTGGGGCAGGGCGGTTTCTTCCAGGCGGCTCAGGTGCTCGCGGGCACGGGTGATCACTTCAGCCGGCACACCGGCCAGTTGTGCCACGGCCAAGCCGTAACTCTGGCTCGCGGGGCCGGGCAGCACGTGGTGCAGGAACACGATGCGCTCGTTGTGCTCGGTGGCATTGAGGTGCACGTTGGCCACCAATGGCTCGTTTTCCGGCAGCACGGTCAGCTCGAAGTAGTGGGTCGCAAACAGCGTATACGCCCGCAGGTGCGCCAACCGCTCGGCTGCGGCCCAGGCCAGGGAAAGCCCGTCGAAGGTGCTGGTGCCGCGGCCCACTTCGTCCATCAGCACCAGGCTGCGTTCGGTGGCGTTGTGCAGGATGTTGGCGGTTTCGCTCATTTCCACCATAAAGGTCGAACGGCCACCGGCCAGGTCATCGCTGGAACCGATCCGGGTGAAGATGCGGTCCACCAGGGACAATTCGCAACTGGCTGCCGGCACGAAGCTGCCGATGTGGGCCAGCAGCACGATCAATGCGGTCTGGCGCATGTAGGTGGATTTACCGCCCATGTTCGGACCGGTGATCACCAGCATGCGGGTGTCGTCGTCCAGCGACAGGTCGTTGGCGACGAACGGCGTGGTCAACACCTGCTCCACCACCGGGTGGCGACCTTGCACGATACGCATGCAAGGCTCGCTGACAAACCGCGGGCAGTTCAGGTCAAGGTTCAGGGCACGCTCGGCCAGGTTGCTCAGCACATCCAGTTCGGCCAGGGCGGCGGCGGTGTCCTGCAACGGCGCCAGCTTGTCGATCAAGCTTTCCAGCAACGCTTCATAGAGCATCTTCTCCCGAGCCAGGGCGCGGCTTTTCGCTGACAGCGCCTTGTCTTCGAACTCTTTCAGTTCCGGGGTGATAAAGCGCTCGGCGCCCTTGAGGGTCTGGCGGCGCTGGTAGTCGATCGGCGCCTGCTCGGCCTGCTTGCTCGGCAACTCGATAAAGTAGCCGTGCACGCGGTTGTAGCCGACTTTCAGGTTGGCCAGGCCCGTACGGGCTTTTTCACGGGCTTCCAGGTCGATCAGGAACTGCCCGGCGTTCTCGCTCAGGGATTGCAGTTCGTCCAGCTCGGTGTCGTAACCGGTCTTCAACACGCCACCGTCACGGATGATCGCGGGCGGGTTGTCGATGATGGCTTTTTCCAGCAGCGCCGCCAGATCCGGGTAGGTGCTGGTGGTGACGGCCAGCTGTTGCAGGTGTGGCGCTTCCAGCTCGGTCATCGCCGCTTGCAGTTGGGGCAGGGCGCCCAGCGCGTCCCGCAGGCGCGCCAGGTCACGGGGCCGTGCGTTACGCAGGCCGATCCGTGCGAGGATCCGCTCGATATCGCCGATTTCCTTGAGCTGCGGTTGCAGCTTTTCAAAGCGATAGCGGTCCAGCAGGCAAGTAATGGAGGTTTGACGGGCTTGCAGCACCGTCAAATCCCGCAGCGGGCGGTTCAACCAGCGAGTCAGCAACCGGCTGCCCATGGCGGTCTGGCAACGGTCGACCACCGATTGCAGGGTGTTGTCGCGCCCGCCGGCCAGGTTGGTGTCCAGTTCCAGGTTGCGACGGCTCGCGCCGTCCAGCACCACAGTGTCGTCCAGGCGTTCATGACGCAGGCTGCGCAAGTGCGGCAGGGCGGTGCGCTGGGTTTCCTTGGCGTAGCTGAGCAGGCAACCGGCGGCGCCGATGGCCAGGGTCAGGGTTTCGCAACCAAAGCCCTTGAGGTCTTGCACGGAGAATTGCTGGCACAGGCTTTTCAGCGCCGAATCGCGCTCGAAATCCCACGGCGCGCGGCGCTTGGTCCCACGACGACGTTCCGCCGGCAGGTCCTTTGGCCAGTCATCCGGAATCATCAGTTCCACCGGGTTGACGCGCTCCAGCTCCGCCAGCAGGTTTTCCCAGCCCTTGATCTCCAGCACCGTGAAGTTGCCACTGGTGATATCCAGCACCGCCAGGCCGAACAGCCGCTCGTCCCCCAATACCGCAGCGATCAGGTTATCGCGACGCTCATCCAGCAGCGCCTCATCACTCACCGTGCCCGGGGTAATGATGCGCACCACCTGACGTTCCACCGGGCCCTTGCTGGTAGCCGGGTCGCCGATCTGCTCACAGATCACCACCGACTCGCCCAGCTTCACCAGCTTGACCAGATAGCCTTCCAACGAATGATAAGGAATCCCGCACATCGGAATCGCCTGCCCGGCCGACTGCCCGCGCGCGGTCAGGGTGATGTCCAGCAACTTGGCGGCCTTCTTCGCATCTTCATAGAAGATCTCGTAGAAGTCGCCCATGCGATAGAACATCAACTGATCAGGGTGCTGGTTTTTCAGGCGCCAGTACTGCTGCATCATCGGGGTGTGGGAGGACAGATCGGAGGTGTTTTTACTCATTGGATAGTTAGCAGATTCGTTGAAAGTGATGGGGCAAAGGGGGCGCTTGGCCCAGCATTTTTTGCAATGGGCGCAAGGTTAACACGCGAGGTCGGGGCTTCGCAGTTCACAAACGGTCAGGTCAAATTCGCCGCTCGATGCATAAAATATGCAAATTAGCATTTGCCAAGCATCAAAACTGCCTGCACTATCCGCGTTATGCAAAAACGCAACGTTTCTATCGTCTTAAGAGAGCTGCTGGACCGCGACCGGATCTCCCCCACGGAGCTTCACCGGCGTACCGGCGTGCCTCAATCCACGCTGTCCCGGATCCTCAGCGGCAAGATCGTTGACCCGTCGGACAAGCACATCTCGCGCATCGCCGATTACTTCCAGGTCAGCACCGACCAGCTGCGCGGGCGCGCGGCGCTGGTGCCGGCGCGGTCGGAAGAGCGCGACCCGATGCATTCGGAACTCAAGGACATAAGCCTGTGGGACGACGACACCCCCGTTAATGATGACGAGGTGTCGATCCCCTTTCTGCGCGAGGTTGAATTGGCTGCTGGATCAGGAAGATTCGTCATCGAGGAAAGTGAGAAGGCCAGCCTGCGTTTCGGCAAGCGCAGCCTGCGGCACAACGGTGTGCAGTTCGACCAGGCCAAGTGCGTGACGGTGCGCGGCAACAGCATGTTGCCGGTACTGCGTGATGGCGCGACGGTGGGCGTCAACGCCGGCAAGTGCGGGATCGGCGACATCGTCGATGGCGACCTGTATGCCATCAACCACAACGGGCAGCTGCGGGTGAAACAGCTCTACCGCCTGCCTTCCGGGATTCGCCTGCGCAGCTTCAACCGTGATGAACACCCGGACGAGGACTACAGCTTCCAGGACATCCAGGATGAACAGATCAGCATCCTCGGTCACGTCTTCTGGTGGGGCATGTACGCCCGCTAACCCCTCCGCGTAGGAAAAAGCCCGCCCATGAGCGGGCTTTTTTTCGCCTGTGCAAAACCACCAAACCCCATACCTGTAAGGCTATGAATGCATGCGTGCATATCTATCGCAAAAATAAATGCATTTGTGCATTGACTGTATATGCATACATGCATATTCTCCATCTCAAGCCAGCCAAGAAGGCCTGGTGGAGGCGGCAAGGATGCTGCCAGGGAAGACAAGGACGTTACGCAACACCGGCAAGGACGCCATCGAAGCGATGGCAGGGATGCCAGGCAACACCGGCAAGGATGCCGACGCTCTTTAGTTTCAAACCGCTTCAAGAACAGGCAGCGATGAACCGGCCTTAACGGTTCAGAGGGTTGGCAACTGGCCCGGGTGTGCAGCGTAAAGCACCAGAAGCAGTTATCCGGCAGACAGGGATCGTGGTCGGAAAAACATTGAGGAAAGGTCCGTACCGCGCCAGTAGCGCCGAAAGACCGAGGAAATCATTACTGAAAAGCCCGGGCAACCGGGCTTTTTGGAATGCCTACCTATAAATGGAATTACCCAAAACCCGGCACTGCGCCGGTAGTGCTCAGCCAGGAGGCGTGACATGACAAACGAGCAGCAAGCGTTAGCGGAAATGCCTATCTGGCTGGTGATCGTATTGGCCCTGATCGGCGGTGTATCCGGAGAAATGTGGCGCGCCGACAAGGAAGGCGCCCGTGGTTGGTCGCTGTTGCGGCGCCTGGTCCTGCGTTCCGGGGCCTGCATGGTGTGCGGGGTATCAGCCCTGATGCTGTGCTACGCCGCCGGCATGTCGATCTGGACGGCCGGCGCCATTGGTTGCCTGACCGCCATGGCCGGTGCAGACGTGGCCATCGGCCTTTATGAACGGTGGGCCGCCAAGCGGATTGGCGTCAACGAAGGCACCCGTCAGGACCCGCAGTAACCGTTGCAAGGACGCTACTTAAATGACCCTCATCGAAAAACCTTCCCAACTTCCTCAAGCCATCAGCGAGGCGCTGCATATTGCCTTTCCGGACCTGAAGGTCGGCAATCACCAGGATTTTCAGGGCGCCGGGGATAACACCGGCGTATTGATCACGGTCGAAGGCAATGGCCCGGGCATCCGCTCCCGCGAAGGGCGCAAGGCCCATGCCCTGGGGATTTCGCTCAAGGCCATGGTCGCTCCGGGTGCATTGCCGTTTGATGCCTGTGACCTGGCCAGTCGACTGATGGACCTGGTGCTGGACAACCGCTGGAACCTGCCGCAGGCGCAGTGCGACCTGCCGACCAACATCGTCGCCGCGCCCTCAATACGCACTACCGCCGAAACGGACTACGACACGTGGACCGTCACCTTCACCCAAACCCTCTATATCGGACCGCCGTTGCTCAACGACCCCGCAGGCAAACCGCTGTTCGCCTGCACCTGGGAAGTCTCGAACATCGACGACCCCGACCAATACAAACCACTGGCGGAGTAACCCATGTTTGACGCGCTGTTACGCATGCAACTGGGGCCAATCATCGAGCGCCTGGCTGAAATGGAAGCTCAGCTCGAAGACCTTTATCGACGCGCTGAAAGTTTCTGCCGCATCGGCGTGTGCCAGGAGGTCGATGCCGCCAGCAACACTTGCAAGGTCAGCCACGGCGACTTGCTCACGCCGGCGATCCGGTTTTTCAACCCCAGCGCCGGTGCGCAGACCGAAACCCGCATCCCTTCGGTGGGCGAGCAATGCGTGTTGCTCAACTACGGCGGCGGCGAGGGCGGGGCGCAATCGGTGGCTTTGTTCGGCTTGAACAGTGATCGTTTTCCGCCGGTTTCCAGCGTTCCGACGCTGACCCGGCGGCGCCATCAGGACGGCACCCAAAGCGACTACGACGACGCCAGCCACACCTTCAACTGGGCCAATGGTCCCACCACGTTCATCGGTTCCCGCGAGCAGGTCGACGTCAAGGTCGGCGCCGCCAGCCTGACGATGAGCGCCGAGAGCATCACGCTGCAAGTCGGCGGCACCAGCTTGTTGCTGGATGCCGGCGGCGCGCACTTCAGCGGCCCGGTGGTGGACCACCAGGGCCGGGTCATCAGCCCCTGATAAGGACATCCCATGATTGGAATCGATCGGAACACCGGGGCGGCCGTCGATGACTGGCTGCAATTCGTACAGCGCGCCACCCGAGCGCTGACCACGCCGTTGGGTACGCGCCAGAAGCGCCCGCTGTACGGCTCAATGATCCCGCAACTGCTCGGGCAAAACCTCGGCGACGACCTGCTGATTCTCGCCCAAAGCCATGCCGCCCAGGCGTTCTACAACCCACAGAACGGCATTGCCGACTTCGAGCCGCAAGTCATCGTCGCCAACCGTCAGGGCGCCGGACTGTTGCTGCGCTTTGCCGGCACCTGGAAAAACCGCAAACAAACCTTCGAGGTGGTGACATGAGCATGCTGATACCCGGCCAGAACCAGTTGGCCGAGCCGGCGATCATTGCCGTCGACGAGTTCGAACCGCTGTTGGCGGAGTTCAAGGCGTTTGTGGTTGATTACGTCGCTGGCCGAGCGCCGGAAAATGCGGCCAAGCTCAAGGTCAGCCTGGAGAACGAGAGCGAGTTGCTGACGCTGGCGCTCGAAGCTTTTTGCGTTCGCCTGCAAACCCACGAACGCAAATACAACGCCCGCATCAAGCAGATGCTGGCGTGGTGGGCCACCGGCAGCAACCTCGACGCACGCCTTGCCGACATGGGCCTGGAGCGTCAAGTGCTCGACCCAGGTGACCCGGCGGCTTTCCCGCCGGTGCCGCCGACGCTGGAAAGCGACGATGACGCCCGACTGCGTTATTACCTCGCGCCTCACGCTCCGGCGGCGGGCTCGCGCATGCAGTATCGCCGGGAGGTTTTCACCCTAGGTGAGCGTCCATCGGTGAAAGTGCAAAGTGCTACGCCCGGTGTGGTGACGGTTACTTATACCTTTGACCCGGACGGCTACGCGGCTCGGGTCAAGGATGGCAACGGGCGTCGCACCGCGCCGGGTGAAGTGATGGTGACGGTCTTGGCCCGAGACGGGGATGGCACGCCACCTGCTGATCTGCTCGACGGTGTGCGCCGGCATTTCGCCCGGCCTGATGTGCGGCCGGAAACGGATCTCGTCACGGTGCAGGCGGCTCAGATCCTGCGCTACAAAATCCGCGTGGTGGCGAAGATCAACGCCGGCCCGGATTCCGGGCTGACCCAAGTGGCCGCGCAACAACTGCTGCAAACCTACGCCGAGTCTTGTCATCGCCTGGAAGGGCGGGTGGACCCGAGCTGGATCGACTACGCCATCCACTCGGCGGGCGCTGCGCAACTTCAAATCCTTGAGCCGCTGGAGCCGATCGTCACCACGGCGTTTCAGGCGCCGTATTGCACGGGTGTCGAGGTGGAGGTGCGCACGCTATGAACGAGCCAAAAGGCAGTTTGCTGCCTGCCAACAGTTCTCCGTTGGAGAAGGCGCTGGATTTGGGTTTCGGGCAGTTGCTCGACCGGGTTACTCCGCCGTTCCCTGAACTGATGGATCCGGCTCGAACGCCAGTGGCGTTTTTGCCCTACCTGGCGGCGGATCGGGCGGTCAACGAATGGAGCGCCACTGCCCCCGAAGCTGAAAAGCGCTTGACGGTCAAACTCGCCTGGCCCACTGCCCGGCAAGCGGGCACTCGCCAAGCGCTGGAAAATGCGGCCAAGGGTTTGCAATTGGCACCGGAGGTTCGCGCCTGGTACGAACAGACGCCGCCCGGCGAGCCCTACAGCTTCTCCGTGCGGGCTTACACCGAGCTGCCCTACAGCGAAGAAATTGACGCCCGTCTCGACCGTCGCCTGTCCGATGCCAAAAGCGAGCGCGACATGCTCTCGATCTCCGTGGGCTTGAGCGCGTTCGGTGGCCACAGCATCGGCGCCGCCACCGTGTGCGGCGAGCTGACCACGATTTATCCGCTGGTGCTTGCCGGGCTCGAGGCGTCTGGCAGGGCCTTCATGGCCGCCGGCCTCTACACCGTCGAAACCACCACCCTTTATCCACAGGAGTCCTAAATGGCTGACTACTACACCCTGCTTACCAATGCGGGGATCGCCTACGAAACAGCCTGCAAGGCTGCTGGCGTGCCGATCAAACTTGCGCAGATCTCGATCGGCGACGGGAATGGCGCTGCCTACAACCCCGCCGCAACGGCTACTGCACTCAAGCGCGAAGTGTGGCGCGGCCCCTTGAACGCATTGTTCCAGGATGACAAAAACCCTAGCTGGTTGCTGGCTGAGGTAACGATTCCTCCCGAGGTGGGCGGCTGGTACGTGCGCGAGGCCGGGATCTGGACCGACACCGGTATTTTGTACGCGATCGTCAAATATCCTGAGTCGTTTAAGCCAGTGCTTGCGACATCGGGCTCTGGAAAAGAGTTCTATATTCGGTCGATTTTCGAGACAAGCAACGCGTCAGAAGTAACGTTGCTTATCGACGACAATATCGTCAAGGCCACGCGGGCTTGGGTGGCCAGCTATGTCGCTGACGAGCTGGCCAAGCTCGATAGCAAGCGGTCGGTTCGTGTGGTTACCACGGCAAATATCGTGTTGAGTGGCCCGCAGCAAGTTGATGGCGTTGCAGTTGTTGTTGGCGACCGTGTCTTGGTCGCTAAGCAAACGGCTGGCAAGGATAACGGACTATATGTTGTAGCTGTCGGCGCTTGGGTGCGTGCGACAGATGCGGATAACAGCCTCGAGGTGACGCCCGGCATGTTCGTCAGTGTCGAAGAGGGCAAAGCCTACGGTGATAGCGCTTGGCAGCTCGTTACGGATGCGCCGATAGTGTTGGGCACCACCGCGCTCGCCTTTGAGGTGGTCGCCGGTCGCACGGGGGTAGTCGCTGGTACCTATCGAAGCTTGACGGTAGACAAGCTTGGTCGCGTTATTGCTGGTACTAACCCGACAACGCTTGAGGGAAATGGCATCACTGATGGCGCAACAAAGACCGAGCTCGCGGAAGCGATTAGCGGTGT
Source organism: Pseudomonas sp. PAMC 25886 (assembly GCF_000242655.1). Classification (NCBI taxonomy): domain Bacteria; kingdom Pseudomonadati; phylum Pseudomonadota; class Gammaproteobacteria; order Pseudomonadales; family Pseudomonadaceae; genus Pseudomonas; species Pseudomonas sp. PAMC 25886. The sequence continues at coordinate 37,833 of NZ_AHHC01000039.1, read as the reverse complement.
GGTGGCAAAAGCTGGTTCCACCATGTCGGGTCAGCTGATTTTTCAGAGCGGCACCGAAGACACCCCGGAGCTAGGTTTTAAGACTCCAACTTCCGAGGCGTACTTTGATTTATATGATAAGAACATGCGAATCGAAGCCGTATCAGACGGGGTGTTTTCAACGCCACTTCGTTTAAATCTTCCAACAAAGTCGGCCTATGTGTTCGGCAGCCTTGTTTGGAACTCTGCCAATTTTGATCCCGCAGGAAAGCTTTCTGTTGGGGCAGGCGGGTGGCTTGCAGGCGCGCCAGCGATAATGGGGTCTATTGGTGGACTTCCGGCAAGTCAACTATTTTCTGGGGCCAGCGGTCACACCACGGACGGCCCGACTAATTACCCGAACACTGTTGGTTTGCATATGACTTTTGCGAACCCTGATTTTGGGGCAGACATAGCCGTCAGTGTTAATGAGGCGGTGGGAACCCTTTTATTTCGAAACCTTGGGGGCACGGTGCCGAGTGGATGGAAAAAGGTTTGGCACGATGGAATCTTCACTCCATCTTCAAAGATCAGCGGCAACTATTGCCCCGCGGCCGGATTTTCGTCCGGGGATAAAGATGTCCCTTATATGTCTCACTCGGATGGCACAGTAGTACGGCTGCAAGTCAGTCGGCCAAAAAGCACGGCATTACTAGCCGCAAACGGCTGGAGCAAAAACGCGGATACCGGCGAGATTATTCAGTGGGTTGAATACGCTCAAGGGGATATGCCGAATTCGCAGATAATTAATATTGCATGGCCTTTTCAGTTTCCGACCCAGTTCCTAAACGCAAAAATTAACATTAAATTTCCTGGCAGTGGCACCGTAAGTTCGGTGACCCATTCATATTCTGGGGGGACTGTTACAGGCTGCGTTGTTCGCTTGGAAGAGTGGGCTGCTGTGGTTCAAACTGGAATGGTGATAGTTGTTGAAGGTAGGGGGTTTTAGTAAGTGAAACTATTCTATAGCTCAAAGCAAAACACGTTTTTCAATGAGGAGTTCCACGGAACCCGAACCATTCAAGTAGTAGACCCTGAATGGAAACGGCCAAGTGTGAAGGTGCCTGATCCTAATTGGACCCCCCCGGATATTCAGGTGCCGAATCCGGCGTGGGTTGGGGGTGATAAATCGGTGCCTGAAACAATATCGATTCCCGACTTTGATGCCGTAGCACCAATGATCGATTCGCCGGACTTGGAGGCAGTACAGCCGATGATTGCTGTCCCTAATCCGGCATGCTTGCTTCCACCTACGGCTGAACTTGTTGAGGTCAGACAGGACGAACACGACGCGATATTTCGGGCGGTCTCAACAGGCAAGTCGACCTTTACGGGCGGCGAAGGTGGCCGACCTATGATCGTTGCAGCACCTGGGCCGACTCTGGAAGAGTTGAAATCCAGCGAGCGAGCCTTCCGCGACAAAATACTGTTGCTAACTGATCCGCTGATCGCACGCCATCGTGACGAGCTTGAGGCTGAACGCCCTACAACCCTCACCGCCGCGCAGTACAAGCAGTTGCAGGGCTACCGGCAAGACCTGCGCGACTGGCCTGAGTCGCAGTATTTCCCTGCAGTCGAGCACAGGCCCGAGTCGCCGCCCTGGCTATCTGAGCAACTCTAATAACGCCCCTCACTGACAAGGCGTTTTGCCCTGTCACTTCCTGAAAGCCCAAGAAAACCGCGCAGCGGTTTTTTTTATGCCCGGAGATCCACCTATGGCCAACCGCCAAACCTACACCGTCCTCATCCCGTTCCCCACCGGCGCCGGCCATTGGTCCACCGCAGGCGAGGAACTCGACCTGCTGGACGTCGAAGCATCCGCCCTGCGCACCGCTGGCCGCCTGGAACTCACCAGCGTCCTCAACTCCACCCCGAAGAAGGCTGAATAACCATGGCTGAGGTTTTGAACTTCGAGCACAACGGCATCACCGTGAATGCCACCGAATCCCCCGAGGCCATGGGTGGCCTGGGCGATAACGTGATCGGCCTGGTGGGCACCGCGCCCAACGCCCATGCGTCGATCCCGAAAAATGCCCCGTTCCGCATCAACAGTTTCACCACCCAGGCGCTGCTGGACCCCACCGGCGCGGAGACGGGCACGTTGTTCCACGCCGTGTACCAGATCCTCAAAGTGGTCAAGGTGCCGGTCTACGTGGTGATCGTCGACGAGGGCACCACCCCGGCCGATACCCTCAATAACGTAATCGGCGGTGAAGAGCCGGTTACCGGCCGCAAACTGGGCCTCGCCGCCCTGGCCAGCGTCCCCGAAGACCTGACCATCATCGGCGCCCCTGGCTTCACCGGCACCAAGGCCGTGGCTGGCGAATTCGCCTCCTTTGGCAAGCGCATCAAGGCCCGTGTGGTGCTGGATGGCAAGGACGCAACCGTCGCCGACCAGGTGACCTACAGCGGCGAACTGGGCGGTGCCGACCTCGGTTTCGACCGTTGCCTGCTGGTGCACAACATGCCGTCGGTGTATTCCAAGGCCGCGAAGAAAAACGTGTTCCTGGCGCCGTCGTCCCTGGCCATCGCGGCACTGGCCAAGGTCAAGCAGTGGGAAAGCCCGGGCAATCAGGTGACGTTCGCCGAGGACGTTTCCCGCGTCGTCGAGTACAACATCCTCGACACCTCCACCGAAGGCGACCTGCTTAACCGCTACGGCGTGAGCTACTACGCCCGCACCATCCTCGGCGGTTTCTCGCTGCTGGGTAACCGTTCCATTACCGGCAAGTTCATCAGCTACGTGGGCCTGGAAGATGCGATCAGCCGCAAGCTGGTCAAGGCCGGTCAGAAAGCCATGGCCAAGAACCTGACCAAGTCGTTCATGGACCAGGAGGTGAAACGCATCAACGACTGGCTGCAAACCCTGGTGGCCGACGAAACCATCCCCGGCGGCAGCGTGTACCTGCACCCGGAATTGAATAGTGTCGAGAAGTACAAGAACGGCACCTGGTTCATCGTCATCGACTACGGCCGCTACGCGCCGAACGAACACATGATTTATCAACTCAACGCCCGCGATGAAATCATCGAGCAGTTCCTGGAGGACGTTCTCTAATGTTTACCAACCGTGTAAGACAGGCCATTGCGGCCACCCTTCAGGGCTTGCCGTTGTCGGCTACCGTCAATTCCTTCACCCCGCCGAAGATTGACTTCGATATGGAGCCCATGACCGGCGGGCGCTTCATCGCCGAGGAAATGGCCAAGAGCGCCAAAGTGCTCAACGCCACACTGGAGCTGCAAGGCGCGGGTCCGGAAATCATGCTTGCCCTGGGCGACGACATTTTGCTGAACGTGCGCGAAGCCGGTCAGGACCAGGACGGCAAGACTTACTTCACCTACCACACCATCGGCGGCAAGCTGAAGACTCTGACCGAGGCACCGGTGAAGATGGGCGATAAACCCACCATCACCCTGGAGTTCTCCTGCCGCACCTACAACCGCCTGGAAAACGGCATCCCGGTAATCGACATCGACGTACGCACCCAGAAGTTCGTGCTCAACGGCGTCGACATCCTCGGCGATGCCCGCCGCGCGGTGCTGATGCCGTAAGGGCCTTGCGATTTGTGTAGGAGCTGGCTTGCCTGCGATGCAGGCGACTCGGTGTATCAGTTGCACCGAGGCGATGCCATCGCGGGCAAGCCCGGCTCCCACATTGATCGCGTTCGCCCCGAGAGGTGCGGTGCTTTTCAACAACGTTTGACCAAGGAATAGACTCATGGCCTGGATGCCTCCGCTGCACATCCTGCTGTCCCCGATCACCGCCGACACCGGCGCGACAATCGAGCAGGTGCAACTCAAACCGCTGTACTACGCCGCGCAAAAAGACGCGCTGGCCCGGGCCGGTGACGATGAGGACGACCAGTTTTTCGAACTGGCGAAACTCGCCACCGGCCTGTCGGAAAAAGAGCTCGACCAGCTCAAACGCCCGGACTACGTGAGCATCGCGCAATACGTGCATGACATGTCGACCCGCCCAGCCTCGTTCTTCCGGGACGAAGCCCGCGAACCGGGCGACTCAATCGTCAGCGAACAGGTGAAACTGCTGCTGCCACTTAACGCTGCCGGCCGCACCCTCACTGCCGTGACCCTGGAAATGCCTGCCCTGCGCGCCACCAAAGTGATGAAAAAACTCACCACGGCCAAAGAGCGCGCCGAGTTCATCACCGCCCACTGCTCCGGCCTGATGATCCCCGACCTGGCGGACCTCACAGTGCCCGACTGGACCGAACTGCAGGAGCGCATCGACGATTTTTTAAATCAACCGGCGGCCTTCTTTCGGAGCGCGACATCGAAGTAATCCTCGACGTCGTGCCGCTGGTTTACTCGGTAAACGAAGCGGAAATCCTGGACTGGGAAGTCGGAAAAGCATTACGCCGCTACGACATCGCGATCACTCGCCTTGGCGTCAAACAGGAGTAGAGCGGGATGCACATTAACTATGCGCTGGCGTTTGCCGGGCAGACGTATGACCGGGGGCTTTCGGGAGACGTTTCACCGGCGGCACAGGATTTGACCGGGTCTTCTTCCCTTGATGCGGTGCCCGCCGCGCTGACGGACCTTAGCCTGGCACTGGCCAGCGCCAGCCTGGAAATCAACGGCTTGACCCTGGAGCAGGTACGGCTGCGCGAGACCCTGGAAACCCTCAACAGCACGTTGTTCATTAACGGGGATTCGCTGGCGAGCAAGACGGCTGATGCCGCCTCTAATGCACCGAAAAGCGAACAGAAAGAACCGGCACTGACGACCGATTCCTGGGTGGACAAAGGCCTCAAGGTTGGTGCAGATCTCGGGAAGGATTTGATTTCGAGCTTCTTTGATACGGCCAAGACCCGAGTGATGGGCAATGTGGTCGACGTGACCCTCGGCAAGATTCCCAGAGTCGGGAAACTGTTCAAGGACGGGGGGCTCGATAAAGACAAGGACAAGGGCGGCGACAAGCAATGTTGCCCTGGCGCCGCCGGCCTACTTGAAACGGCGGCTGCACAGCTACCCGAAAGCGTTGGAGAGACGGCCCGGAAGAAAGACAAAGCTCGCACCCCCGGGAATATGAAGAAGCGACGCGTCAAGCTTCCCAAACCAGGACAAACGGTTCCACGTGGACCGACGGCAGCCGTCGATGGCAAGTTGGCGGATATCAAGCCACAACGCCTTCCTCCCTTGGCAAATGCCACGCCCCAGCTCAATGCGATGGGCCAGCCGCTTGCTCCGTTCTCGGCCAAACAGGCGGCTCAGGCGTCGACCCATCTCCCTGGCAATTCGTTTGCCTCCTACGCGGCGCCGCCGGCAAACCGGCGTATGGCGCGCGGTGCAGGCAAAGGCCTGGCCGCGAGTTTGTCGGGAGCGTTTGCCAAGCTGGAATCGGCAGGCACCCGCCGCCTCGGCCCGTTGAAGTACGTCGACACCGCGATGGATGTGGTTCAGGGCGTACGCCATGGCGACGCAAAAGCTGTTGCCTCCGGCCTCAGCACTGCGGGCGGTGCCTGGGCAGGAGCCTCCGCCGGAGCCGCGATCGGGACTCTGATTTTTCCCGGTGTCGGTACTGCTGTCGGCGGGGCAATCGGTGGTTTGCTGGGCAGTGAGGCGGGCACTTGGCTCGGCGACAAATTGTTCGGGCCAAGTGATCGTCTGCCAGCGCCGGATGCGGTGAGCAAGGAACTCAACAGTGCCCGCACCGACAATGTCCAGGTCACGATTGCACCGAGTATCCAGATCACCGGCGTCAACCCCGCCGACGCTCAACAAGTCGTCAACCAGGTGATTCAGGCCCTGCAATTCCAATGCATGCCGATGGTCACCGACACGCTGGGTATCCGGCGCAACGCAGCACTGGCCGACCCAGGAGGTGATTGATGCGACAACAAATGGTACTCGGCGATTTCATCTTTGGTCTGTCCCGGGGCTTTACTTATTCCTCGCTGGTGCGTAACAGCGACGGCGGCTGGAGTGACCTGACGATTATGGCCAGCAAGCCCCAGTCGCGACAAAACGGTCAAAAACTGGAAAAGCTCACGTTCAGCGGCACGGCCATGTACGCCGTCGGCATGCAGCGCCTCGACGAACTGCGCGCGCTGCAAAATGCGCGGGTGCCGTTGCCCTTGGTCGATGGTATCGGGCGCAACTGGGGCTTGTGGCGGATCAATACCGTCGTGGAAACCCAGGGCAACGTGATCGATGACGGCACCGCCATGGTTATGACCTGGACCCTTGAGATGGAGGAGTTCATCAATGCGTAGAGCCCGAAGTATTGCCGGTGACTCGGTCAACCTGCTGCTCTATCGCGAGCTTGGACGATGCGATGACGCAGCTGAAGAAACCCTTTGGCGCCAGAACCCCTGCCTCGCAGAGTACGGCCCGGTGTTGCCCGCCGGTGTGTGGGTAAGCGTGCCGGAACTGGAGTCGCGGCCAACGGCCGTGCGTCCCGTTTCAGCTTGGGATTAAGGAGGCCGCATGGCCCAGGGATTTACCCCGATCGTGGAGTTTTATGGCGCCAACGCGGCGCTACTCAATCAACGCCTGATGCACTGGAGCCACACCGACGCCGGGGGCATTGAGTCCGACCGACTTGAACTGACCCTCAATATCGAGGGCCTTGAAGGCCTGCCGAGTCTCAGTGGAAAAATCGGCTTGCGAGTCGGGTACCAGGAATCGGGGCTGGTGGAAAAAGGCGAGTTCGTCGTCACCCAGCGAACCCCGGTGCTGTTCCCCATGCGCCTGATGATCGTCGCCACGGCGGCGCCCTTCAGCGTGGTCGACAAAACAGGCTACCGCCAGCGTCGGTCTGCCAGTTATGGGCCGACGACCCTGGGGGCGTTGTTTCGCCAACTGGTGGGCCGTCACGGCTATTCACCGCGTGTTGCGCCGTCTTTGGAAGGGATTGTGATTTCCCATATCGACCAGTCCAACGAAAGCGACATGGCCTTTATCACTCGCCTCGCCAAGCGCTACTGCGCCGTCAGCAAGCCGATCAATGAGCTGTATGTGCTGGCCGAAAGTGGCCAGGTCAAGACGCTCTCCGGTCAACAGCTGCCTGACGTAAAACTCTCGGTGACGCAGGACAACCGCCCCGGTGATCAGTCCTTTATCACCGCCAGGCTCGATGAGAAATCCCGGGCGAAATACGAGGGTAGCCGCGTCACCTGGTGGGATGCGGCGGCGGGCAAACAGCGCGTGGTCCAGGTCGGGAATGCCCCGTTTAAGACGCTGCGCCAGCGCTGCCAGAACGAAGTGGAAGCGCGCGCCGTGGCCGAAGGTGAGCTGCGCCGCGTCGGGCGTGAAAATTTGCAGTTGCTGATCGATTGCCCCGGCAATCCGCTGCTGTCCGCCGAAGGGTTATTGCTGCTGGATGAAACCTGGCCTTCGTATATGCAGGGGCGCTGGTCGATTACCAAGGTGACCCACGTTGGCGATCCGGCGACGGGGTATCGAAGTTCGATTGTTGCTGGCGGGTTGTCTGTCTAGCCGCCCCCCTCAACCAAACCCGCTCCCGAGCGGGTTTTTTATTGCCCGGTGAACCCATGAAGATCACCCCGTTACTGACTCACCTGCGGGATCACTGCCAAGGCTTCAACCAACAGATCCATGCCGGCCTTGATCTCGATGCCCTGCAAACCCTGCCCGGTGCACCCGCTGCGGTCGTCACGCCGATCACTGACGAGGCCACCTTGAACAGTTCGCAAAACACCAGCCGGCAAACCCTGCGCGAGCATTTCGGCGTGGTGCTGGTACTCGATCTGGCAGACGGCCAACAAGCCATGGCGATGGACCAACTCCACGCCCTGCGCGCCGAAGTCTGGCGTGCCCTGGTGGGCTTCAGGCCCGAGCGTTTCTACGAACCCATCCAGTACGAAGGCGGCGACTGGCTGCTGTTGACGAAAACCCGCGGGCTCTACCGGCTGCGCTTTTTCGCCGAGTTCCAACTGGGACGCAACCTCAGCACGCAGCCAGCCGAAACCTGGCCCGAGCTTGAGCTGGACGCTCTGCCGTCCTTCACCGGGGTGACGGTGCGGGTCGATGCCATCGACCCGGCCGACCCCAATCTGCAACGCCCAGGCCCCGACGGGCGCCTGGAAATGACCTTTTCTGCCGAGGTAAAACCATGAGCAAACGCATCACCGTACTGCCGGTTTCTGGCCGTGCCGTACCTGACCCGGAGGCGGGCGATCTGTTGCCGGCCGAAGGTCGCGAAGTCCCGGACAACGCCTGGTGGCGTCGACGTCTGGCCGATGGCGACATCACCACCAAAGCCGTCAAGGCGGCAAAACCACAGGGAGCCAAATAATGGCGATTGGATTCAGTCATATTCCGGCGGACATTCGTGTGCCGCTGTTCTACGCCGAGATGGACAATTCGGCGGCCAATAGCGCGTCTTCGGCCTTGCGCCGGCTGATCGTGGCTCAGGTCAACGACAACGTCACCAGCCCGGAAATCGGCAGCCTGGTGCTGGTGTCCAGCGCGGCGATGGCCAAGCGTATCGGCGGCCAGGGTTCGATGCTGGCGTCGATGTACGAGACGTTCCGCAAGAGTGACCCGGTGGGCGAGATCTGGTGCCTGCCGCTGCACAGCACCGAAGGCAGTGCGGCCAAGGCCGATCTCAAGCTGAGCGGTGCCGCCACCCAGGGTGGTGTTCTCAGCCTGTACGTCGGCGGCACCCGGGTTCAAGCGACCGTGATCAATGGCGCCACGGCGGCCGTTGCCGCCACCGCCCTGGCGCTGAAAATCAACGCCAGCGCCGACCTGCCGGTCAGTGCGGTAGCCGCCGAAGGCACCGTCACCCTGACCGCCAAATGGACCGGTGAGAGTGGTAACGACATCAGCCTGCAACTCAACCGTTTGGGCCAGAGCAACGGCGAGCAAATTCCCGACGGCCTGACCGCCGTCCTCGGCAAAATGGCGGCGGGCGCTGGTGTACCGGACCAACTCGCAGCGCTGGCGGCACTGGGCGACGAGCCGTTTGAATTCATCTGCATGCCCTGGGCCGACACCACCAGCCTCAACGCCTGGCAAGCGGTGATGGATGACAACAGCGGTCGCTGGTCCTGGGCCAAGCAACTGTTCGGCCACGTCTACACGGCCAAGCGCGGCACCATCGGTACTCTGGTGGCCGCCGGGCAAGGGCGTAACGACCAGCACGTGACCATCCAGGCCATGGAGCCGGGTGTGCCGCAACCGTTCTGGGTTCAGGCAGCGGCGTTGGCCGCGCGCACCGCGGTGTTTATCTCCGCCGACGCCAGCCGTCCGACCCAAAGCGGCAGCCTGCCAGGCCTCGACCCGGCCGACGCCAGCGAGCGTTTCACCCTGACCGAGCGCCAATCACTGCTCAACTACGGTATCGCCACGGCTTACTACGAAGGCGGCTACGTGCGCATTCAGCGGGCGATCACCACCTACCAGAAGAACGCCTTCGGCCAGGCGGACAACTCCTACCTGGACAGCGAAACCCTGCACCAGTCGGCCTTTATCGTGCGCCGCCTGCAAAGCGTGATCACCAGTAAGTACGGGCGCCACAAACTCGCGGCTGACGGCACGCGCTTTGGCGCCGGCCAGCCGATCGTGACCCCGAGCACTATTCGCGGTGAGCTGATCGCCCAGTACGCCAAGCTGGAACTGGAAGGCCATGTGGAGAACGCCGAACTGTTCGCCGAGCACCTGATTGTCGAGCGTGACAGCCAGGACCCAAGCCGGGTCAACGTGCTGTTCCCGCCCGATTACGTCAATGGGCTGCGGGTGTTTGCGCTGCTCAACCAGTTCCGTTTGCAGTACGACGCGGCGGTGTAACCCCCGCGCTTTTCGCAACTGATTCCAGCCCGCCGCGTGCGGGCTTATTTTTGGGAGAAACATCATGGGTCAACTGATTGCGGGCACCTGCTACGTCAAAGTGGACGGCGCTCAACTGACCATCAACGGCGGCTGCGAAGCACCGTTGATGGCCGTCAAACGGGAAACTGTGGTGCCGGGTTTCTATAAGGAAACCGACATCACCCCGTCCTTCAAAGTCACCGCACTGCACACGCCGGACTTTCCGCTCAAGCAGCTGATCGCGGGCACCGACATGACCGTCACCTGCGAATTCAACAACGGCAAAGTCTACGTGCTGGCCGGTGCCTACCTGGTGGAAGAACCGGTGGCCAAGGGCGACGACGCCGTGATCGAGCTGAAATTCGAAGGCATCAAGGGGACCTGGCAATGAGCGATACGGTGAAGCTGCAAGTGGCCATCGAGGCCCACGGCGAGCCGCTGGCCGAACTCACCCTGCGCCGCCCGACGGTGCAGGAAGTGCGGGCGATCAAGGCGCTGCCGTACAAGATCGACAAGGGCGAAGACGTGAGTCTGGACCTCGACGTGGCCGCCAAGTACATCGCGGTGTGCGCGGGTATTCCGCCGTCGTCGGTCAACCAACTCGACCTGGTGGACTTCAACGCGCTGAGCTGGGCCGTCGCCGGTTTTTTCATGAGTGCGGCGCAGGCTCCGTCGCCGAGCTGATTGCGGTGGCCTATGACCTGGCCTGGTTCTGGAAGGTTGACCCCGAACAGATGCTGGCCAGGCCTTTGGATACGCTCCGGGAATCCCTGGAGCATGCGCAACGGATCAATGCGATGCAGCAGGTGCAGTGATGGCAGAAGCTCAGAAAGTAGAAAGTACCGCCGTGCGCCTGACCGGCATCGACCAGCTGTCGCCCAAGCTTGCTGCGTTGCAGGCCACCGTCGGGCGCTTCCGGCAGAACCTGGAACAGACCGGTCTCGGCAAGCTGGACATCGCTGGTTTGGTGAAAGGCGGAGGGCTGGCGGCGCCGTTTGTCAGCGGTATCAAATCGGCGTTGGCGTTCAAGGCTGAGGTCGGCGGGGTGGGTGCCGCCGTGGGGCAGGGCGTTACCGAAGCGGCGGCGCAGGGGATGAAGGATTTCAACGCGTCGCTGGACAAGGTCTCGGTGGCTTTTGGTACTGCGCTGTTGCCGGCCGTTACGGCGGTGGTAGTCGGGCTGGAGCCGTTGCTGGCGTCGGTGGCCCAGGTGCTCACTGAAAATCCGCAACTGGTGCAGGGCCTTGCTGCCGGCGCGGTGGCGTTTACCGCGATACAGGCGGCCGTCACCGGCGTGTCTCAGGCACTGGGCTTGATGCAACTGGTGCTCAGCGCCAATCCGATTGTGCTGGTTGCCGTCGGCATTGCGGTGGCCGCGGGATTGGTCGTCGCCAACTGGAAGCCGATATCGGCGTTTTTTGTCGGGCTTGGCGAGCGCGTGATGTCGGCGATTGGAACCCTGGGTGAGTTTTTTCAGACGGTCTTTGCGTTTCGTCCGCTGGAACAACTGATGCGCCTGTGGGGGCCGATCAGCGGTTTTTTTGCGGGGCTGTGGACGTCGCTGAAGGTGGCAGCGCAGCCGGTGATCGGCTTTTTCAAGACGCTGTTTTCCTGGTCGCCGATCGGGTTGGTCGTCGACAACTGGACGCCGTTGAGCGGTTTTTTTGCCGCGCTTTGGGACTTGCTCAAGGCGCTCAGCGTGCCGGTGGTCGAGTTCATGAAGAGCCTGTTCAGTTGGTCACCCTTGGGGCAAATCATTGCCAACTGGGGCGTGATCAGCGAGGTGTTTGCGGCGATCTGGAGTGACTTCAAGCTCACCGCGCTGGCGGCCTTTACCGTCGTCAGCAGTTATTTCGACTGGTCACCCCTGGACAAGATTACTGCCGTCTGGGGCGCCGTCACCGGTGCATTCGCCTCGATCTGGAGCGATATCAAGTGGCAGGCCCGGGATGCCTTTGTGGTGTTGAGTGGCCTGTTCGACGATTGGCATCCGATGGAACAGCTCGAAGCCATGTGGGCGCCGGTACTGAGTTGGTTCACCGAGTTGTCGGAGAAGCTTGCGGTGATCACTGCGCCGATTCGCAAGCTGTTTGATGGCGGGCTGGGTGAAGCGATCAACCGGGCTACCGGCAGTGTGGTGGAGTTGACCACCGAGCAGCAGGCGCGCAATGCCGAAAGTGCGCGTAATCCATCCTGGTTTCGCAAGGGGCCTGAGTTGATCTCGCCGCTGGCGTCCAGCTCCAGTTCGCTGCTGCAACAAACCGCCGCCAACAACCGCACGCAGCTTAATGGCGACCTGCGGGTGAGCTTCGAGAATGCCCCGGCTGGCCTGCGGGTCGACCAACCCACAACCAACCAGCCCGGCCTGAGCGTCACCCCGCGTGTCGGCTACCGTTCCCTGTCCCTTGGAGGCTCCAATGAGCTGGCGTGATCGTTTGTTGCCGGCGTCGTTTCGTGGCGTCGGGTTTTGGGTCGACCAGGCGAAAGTCCCGGTTGGCAAGAAGGGCCAGCTGCACGAATACCCTCAGCGCGACCTGCCGTTCTTTGAAGGGCTCGGCCAACAGTCCAGGGTGCATGAGCTGACGGCGTTTGTGGTGGGCGAGGATTGCCTGGAGCAGCGCGACAAGTTGCTCAAGGCCCTGGAGGAGGGCGCCGGCGAGCTGGTGCACCCTTGGCTGGGAAGGTTGCAGGTCAAGGTCGGCGAGTGCGAAATGACCCAGACCCGTCAGGATGGCGGGTTGGTGACATTTGCCCTGAAGTTCTATCCCGACGAGCCTTTGAAGTTTCCTACTGCGGCGGTCAATACCCGCCAGTTGTTGCTGGTGTCGGCTGACAGTCTGCTGGGTTCGGCAGTACTGCGTTTTGAGCAGGCCGTCGCGCTGGTGAAACAGGCGCGCGTGGGCATCCAGGCGTTGCGCAATGGCCTGGCAGAGGTTTACCAGGTGATTGAGCAGCAGTTTGCCCCACTGATTCAGTTGTATGGCGACCTGAATGCCTTGGTCAAAGCCATCAAGGAAGTGCCCAAGGAGTTGAGCGCCGAGTTCAAGGGCCTGCTCGGCGATGTGAAGGAGCTGAAGGCGTTTGCCCGCACGGGCTACCGCGGCATGTTGGCCAACCTCTCGCAGCAGGTGGAAGCGGCGCGCAACATCGATGTGCCGAAGCTGACCACCGGCAAGGACAGCGTCGCGGCAGTGCAGGCTACTGCCAACCTCGTACAGGATGCGTTGTGGGTGAAGATCGCCCATTGGCTGGCGGACGTACCGGTGGCGACCAAACCGGTGACCCTGAGCACCACGCCGTCTCTGGCGCAACAGGCGGCACAGCCGGTGCAGCGCCGTGAGGTGCCGGTGGCTGACGATGTGCTGGTGCTGCGTGACCTTCTGAACGAGGCCATGTGGCAGTCCGCACTCAAGGCCGACGCCGGGCACTACGTGGCGCTGAACGACCTGCGCCAACAGATGTTCACTCACCTGACGGCAGTGGCCTCGTCCGGCGTTCGGCTGGTCAACCTGACACCGATGCGCAGCATGCCGGCCCTGGTGCTGGCCTATCAGCGCTTTGGTGATGCGACGCGAGTGGGCGAGGTGGTGCAGCGCAATCGGGTGGCCCATCCGGGCTTCCTGCCGCCTGCCGATCTGCAAGTGGTCAGGGAGTAATCCATGAACGAGTTGGACAATGCCGTCACGCTGACGGTTGATGGCCTGGACTATGGCGGCTGGAAAAGCGTCGAAATCAGCGCCGACCTGGAACGCCAGTTTCGCACCTTCACCCTCAACATCACCTGGCAATGGCCCGGGCAAACCCTGGCGGTGCCAATCAAACCGGGTGCCCGCTGCCAGGTACGGATCGGTTGCGACCTGGTGCTCACCGGCTTTGTGTTCAAGGTGCCGGTCAGCTATGACGGCAAACAGATCAGCCTGAGTATCGAGGGCGGTTCGCTGACCCAGGACCTGGTGGACTGCGCCGCGATCAACCAGCCCGGCCAGTGGCGCGGGCAAAGTGTGCTGAGTATCGTGCGTGCACTGACGGCTAGCTATGGCGTCGAGGTGCTCAGCGAGATTGCCGAGACCACCCGTTTGCATACCCACAGCATCGTGCCCGGTGAGACGGTATTTCAATCCATCGACCGCTTGCTGACGTTGTATCGGGTGTTCTCTACCGACGACGCGGACGGACGCCTGGTGTTGGCGTTGCCCGGCAGTGCAGGGCGTGCGAATGACAGCCTGGAGCTGGGCAAGAACATCCTTTCAGCGAATGCTCCGAGGGACTTTGGCTCGGTGTTTTCCGAGTACCGGGTCATCGGCCAGCACAAGGGCGATGATCAGAAAAGCGCGACGGCGGTGAGTGAGGTTTCAGGCATTTCCCGGGATGAAAACGCCACGCGAAAACGCGTCACGTTGATCAGCGAACCGACGCAGTTGACGCCTGAGCTGGCCCAGCAACGCGCCGACTGGGAGCGTGCTACTCGCACTGGGAAGGCCCTGACTACCACCTACACCGTGCAAGGCTGGCGGCAGTCCAACGGCGATCTGTGGCGCCACAACCTGTTGGTGCGAGTGATCGATCCGGTGCTGGGTTTCGACCAGGACCTGCTGATCTCCAGGATTACTTATTCGCTTTCCGAGCAAGGTTCGATCACCACCCTGCAGGTGGCGCCGCCGTCCACCTTTGATGCCAATCCGTTGCCCTCTGCTTAACCCCCAAGGAATTTCCATGAGCCTACTGACTCGCCTGCTGGCGCGCGGCACTGTCGTGCTCGCCCACTCGGCCACCAAGCTGCAATCGCTGCAAATGCGCCTGACCGCAGGCGAAGTGAACGACGACATGGAACACTTCGAACCCTACGGTTTTACCAGCAACCCGTTGGCAGGTGCTGAAGGCATCGCCACGTTCCTGGGCGGCGACCGCTCCCACGCCATCGTGCTGGTGGTAGCGGACCGTCGCTATCGGTTGCAGTCCCTGGCACCGGGTGAAGTGGCGATCTACACCGACGAAGGCGACAAGGTTCACTTCAAGCGCGGGCGGGTGATCGACATTGAAACCGCCACTCTGAACATCCGCGCCAGCAGCGCCGTGAACATCGATACGCCGACCCTGACCCAGAGCGGCAAGATCATCTCCCAGGGCGACCAGATTGCCGGCGGTATCAGCCAGATCCGGCACGTGCATGTGGGCGTACAGCCCGGCAATGGCCAGACCGGCGCGCCGGCGGGAGGCCAGTGATGTTTGTCTCCGACAACCTGAAAAATGCCCTGACCCGTTCGGTGCTGATCAGCCTGTTCACCTGGCGCCGTGCCGCGCCGGACGATGCCGTTGACGATGACGAGCGCTTCGGCTGGTGGGGCGACAGTTTTCCCAGCGTGGCCGACGACCGTATCGGCTCAAGGCTGTGGCTGCTGCGCCGGGTCAAGCTGACCCGCCAGACGCAACTGGACGCCGAATTCTATGCCCGCGAAGCCCTGCAATGGCTGATCGACGATGGGCATTGCAGCGCCATCGAAGTCCTCAGTGAACGCCTCGACGCCCAGCGCCTCAACCTGCGTACGCAGCTGACCCTGGCCGACGGCGAGCGCCTGGACATCAACCCTGATAACAGTTGGCAGGTGATCTATGCCGTTTGAAACCCCTTCGCTGCCGGTGCTGATCAAACGCACCCAAAGCGACCTGGCCAGCGACTCGCTGCGCCAGTCCGATGCCCAGGTTCTGGCGCGTACCCTGAGTGGTGCGGCGTTCGGCCTGTACGGTTATCTCGATTGGATCGCTGAGCAGATCCTGCCGGATACCGCTGATGAATCCACCCTGGAGCGCATTGCCGCGTTGCGCTTGAACCAGGCGCGCAAGGCCGCGGTGGCGGCCACTGGCAGCGTGAGTTTTACCGCGGCGGCGGGCGCGGTGCTGGATGTGGACACGCTGCTGCAAGCCAGTGATGGCCGCAGCTTCAAAGTCACTGCTGCCGGTACAACCCACGCGGGCCTCAACACCACCACGGTGCAGGCGATGGATGCCGGCGCACTGGGTAATGCCGACGCCGGGCTGAGCCTGGTTGCGGTGCAGCCGCTGCAAGGTATCGGCTCGACCTTTACCGTGCTGGCGCCGGGGCTGACCGGCGGTGTGGGGCGGGAAACCCTGGAGTCGCTGCGGGCTCGGGTGATTCGTTCCTACCGGGTTATTCCCCAGGGCGGTTCGGCGCAGGATTACGAGACCTGGTCACTCGAAGTGCCCGGGATTACCCGAGCGTGGTGTCGCGGCAATTACCTCGGGCCGGGGACGGTGGGGGTGTTCGTGATGCGTGATGACGATCCGCAGCCGATCCCGAATGCAGCACAGTTGGCGCAGGTGCAAGCCCATATCGAAACACTGCGGCCGGTGACGGCTGATGTGTATGTGTTGGCGCCCGTGATGAAGCCGGTGGCTTATCAGCTGCGGCTGACACCCGACACCAGCGGAGTGCGGGCGGCGGTTGAGGCTCAACTGCGGGACTTGCACAACCGCGAGGCGGGGCTGGGTGAGACCTTGCTGCTGACCCATATCGCCGAAGCCATCAGCACTGCGACCGGTGAGACCGATCACAACCTGACAAGCCCGCTGGCGGACGTTACGGCAGCGACGAATCAGTTGCTGGTGTTCGGAGGTATCACATGGCTGGAGTAAGGACCGCTGGCCAGTATCAAGAACAACTGATCGCCTTGTTGCCCAGCGGTCCGGCCTGGGATCTGGAGACGGTGCCGCAGTTGGAGACGGTGCTCAAAGGCATCGCCGAAGAACTCACGCGCATCGACGCCCGGGCCTGCGACCTGCAAAACGAGATGGACCCGGTGACGGTCAGCGAACTGGTGCCCGAGTGGGAAAGGGTGATGCAACTGCCCGACCCCTGCCTGGGCGTGAGCCCGCTGTACGACGACCGTCGCCTGGCGGTGCGTAGACGCCTGTTGGCGGTGGGCAGCCAGCGCGCCGCGTACTACATCGAAATCGCCCGCAGCCAGGGCTATCCGGACGCCAGTGTCACTGAACATCGCGCCCCGCGCATGGGCCGCTCGCGTTTCGGTGCCGCGCATTTCGGCACCTGGCAGGCGCACTTCATGTGGACCCTCAACACCGGCGGCCGCCAGCACCTGGGCCGGCGGTTCGGTGCGAGTTATTGGGGAGAGCGGTTTGGCGTCAACCCGGGGAATGCCCTGGAGTGCCTGATTCATCGCAGCGCACCTGCTCATACGCAGGTGCACATCAATTATGACTAGAGGGTAGAAGCGTGGATTATCCAAAGAGTGTGCCCAGCGTTGGGCTGGTGAATGGCAAATTTGTGGATGAAAACCCTGTGACCGGGACACCGGGGAGTTTGATTCCGGCGGCGTGGGGGAATGGGGTTACGCAGGAGATAGTTAACGCAATTACTGCGGCCGGTTTAGCGCCGAACGAGTCTCAAAATAATCAGCTGACGTTGGCGATTAAAGAATTGGCGAAGCTGGACCCGCAGCAAAATTTTCCGGCTCAGGTTTATCGCAAGAATTTGGTCATCAATGGCGGGTTTGATATTTGGCAACGAGGAGTGGTCAACGTTGGGCCCAATGTAGGCGGGTTTCTTGCCGACCGATTTCGTTGTGATTGGGACGGTGCTGCCGGGGTGAACATTTCTCGGCAGAGCTTCGCACCGGGCCAGACTGATGTTCCTAACGAACCGCGATTTTTTTTGCGTTGGCAGCAGGTGACAACCGGTTCGGGTTCAACTACTCATAAGATTTCACAAAAAATTGAGTCAGTAAGAACGCTGGCTGGAAAAGTGGCGACGATTTCGTTTTGGGTTCGTGGTGATGCGGCGCGTCGGGTGACCTTTTCGATTACGCAGTACTTCGGCAATGGTGGATCTGTTCCCGCCACTATGTCGGTTAACTCGTTTCAAGTGACGAATGGTTGGACGAAGTGCCAGGCGACGTTTCAGGTTCCGTCAATTGCTGGCAAGACGTTGGGCGCTGGAGATAACGACTGCCTGCGGATTGAGTTTGATCTTGCATTGAATGCACTGCAAACGATCGACGTTGCGCAGGTGCAGTTGGAGGAAGGGCCCGTAGCTACTCTGTTTGAACGAAGACCCATCGGGGAGGAGTTGAGACTTTGTCAGCGCTACTACGAGAAGACCTTTAATCAAGATGTTGTACCTGGTGATTCGACGTCCTCTACCGCGGGTTCGCTGATTTCAATCGTCATGCAAGGGCAGGTGGCTTCTTCGGGACAGCCAGCGACTCAGTGGTCTTTCAAGGTCGAGAAGCGTGCTATTCCCAGCACAACGCTCTACCGCGCGTTTGGATCTGGAGCGCCTGGCCAATGGCGATCTGGCAGTGATCTGGTCTCATCCGGCAATGCGCGAACCTATACCGCATCAACCCGGTCTGTCTGGGTGGATAACACGGATGTCGGTTTGGTCACTCAGTCCTATTACATCCACGCAGCGGCCGATGCCGAGCTTTAGGAGCGTTTTATGAGCTATCAGTTGACACATGATCCAGACACCGTTTTACGCATCATCGATAGAACTACGGTTCCACGGTCTCATCGTTACTGGTCCGAATATGAGCAATGGTTAGAGTCAGGCGGGATTCCTGCGCCCCAGGACGGCCCTGATGCACAGAGTCTGGAGCGTGATTGGCGGAACTTTCAGATCGAGAGCATCAAGTGGCTACGTGAACGCCATCGAGATGAAGCAGATATGGCGGCGAATACGACGCTGAGTGGCACGCAGTTTTCTGAGTTGCTTGCCTATTTGCAGGAACTTCGAGATTGGCCTCAGGCTTTGGGATTCCCTGAAATAGACAAGCGTCCAAAGGCTCCAGGCTGGATTTCACAGCAGGTGGAGTAATGCCTGACGGAGTTTTTATGCAAATTTCGCAGCTTCAGGCAATTTTGCCCGGCGCCGGCCTTAGAGCCGGCGTTTTTATACCCGCTTTAAACGCCGCCATGGCTCACTACCAAATCACCACCCCCAAACGCATCGCCGCCTTCCTCGCCCAAATCGGCCATGAGTCCGGCGAACTGCGTTACGTACGTGAACTGGGCAGCGATCAATACCTGAGCAAATACGACACCGGCACCCTGGCTGCCCGACTCGGCAACTCCCCCGAAGCCGATGGCGACGGCCAGAAGTATCGCGGCCGCGGCCTGATCCAGATCACCGGACGGCGCAACTACCTGGCGTGCAGCCAGGCGCTGTTCGGTGATGAGCGTCTGTTGCAGCAACCGGAGTTGCTGGAGCAGCCGCAATGGGCGTGCGAATCCGCCGCGTGGTTTTGGCAGAGCAATGGCTTGAACGAGCTGGCCGACAACGACCAGTTCACCACCATCACCCGGCGCATCAATGGCGGCCTTAATGGTCTGGAAAACCGTCTGCAGTTGTGGGCGCGGGCAAAGGCGGTGCTATGGGCTTCCTGACGTCGTACCGGCTGCTTGGCTTTTTGCTGTTGTTGGCGGTTTCGGCGGCAGTTGCATGGCAGGTACAGGCTTGGCGGTACGGCACGCAACTGGAGCGACTCGAGGCTATGCACGCGGAAGCGCAAAGCCAGCAACAACAGGCCGAACAGGACAAACGGCTGGCACTCGAGCAACAACTCAGTGCCAGCGACCAACAACACGCCCGGGAGCTTTCCGATGCACAACGTGATCAGGCTCACCTGCGGGATCGTCTGGCCACTGCTGATGTGCGGTTGTCAGTCCTTCTCGACGCCAGCGCCCCCGCCAACGGCTACACAATGCCAGCCCCCGCCGCCCCCGGCGGCATGGTTCATGCAGCCCCGCGAGCCCGACTTGACCCGGCGCATGCTCAACGAATTATCGCCATCACCGACGACGGCGATAACGCACTGATCGCCTTGCGCGCCTGCCAGGCGTATGTCCGGGCCGTCGCGCGTTAGTCTCTTGTAACTTGCATGGCCCATGGGCTCCTGTAGGGTAGGCAAACGCCCGCGCACTCCAGGAGACGACCGTGAAGGAAATTACTCAACTCGCCGCTGAACTTGGCCGACGCCTGCAGGTTCTGAATGCCCACGTCACCACGGCCGAGTCCTGTACCGGCGGCGGTATCGCCGAGGCGATCACGCGGATTCCCGGCAGTTCGGCCTGGTTCGAAGCCGGTTACGTCACGTATTCCAATCGCCAGAAGACCCGGCAGTTGAATGTGCCGGAAGCCTTGTTCCCGAAAGTCGGTGCCGTCAGCCGCGAAGTGGTGGAAGCCATGGTCCGCGGCGCCCAGGAGAAAAGCCTCGCGCGTTTTGCCGTGGCGGTCAGCGGCGTGGCCGGCCCCGATGGTGGTTCGCCGGACAAGCCGGTGGGCACCGTATGGCTGGCCTTTGGGGTTGGCGATGAGGTTACCGCCGAGCTCGAACACTTCCCCGGCAACCGCGACGAGGTCCGCCGACAAACGGTAAAGGCCGCGCTAGAGGGCTTGTTGCGACGAGCTGCAGCAGAAATAGAAAATCAGGGGTAGGCGATCACGGATCTTTGTGGAACAATACTGTCTACTTATACAGGTGTTGGCCGCCAGGCCTTATTGATTACGTGAGGACTTTAATGGACGACAACAAGAAGAAAGCCTTGGCTGCGGCCCTGGGTCAGATCGAACGTCAATTCGGCAAGGGTGCCGTAATGCGTATGGGCGATCACGACCGTCAGGCGATCCCGGCTATTTCCACTGGCTCTCTGGGTCTGGACATCGCGCTCGGCATTGGCGGCCTGCCAAAAGGCCGTATCGTTGAAATCTACGGCCCTGAATCTTCCGGTAAAACCACCCTGACCCTGTCGGTGATTGCCCAGGCACAAAAAATGGGCGCCACCTGTGCGTTCGTCGATGCCGAGCACGCCCTGGATCCTGAATACGCCGGCAAGCTGGGCGTCAACGTTGACGACCTGCTGGTTTCGCAACCGGACACCGGTGAGCAAGCGCTGGAAATCACCGACATGCTGGTGCGCTCCAACGCCATCGACGTGATCGTGGTCGACTCCGTGGCAGCCCTGGTGCCGAAGGCTGAAATCGAAGGCGAAATGGGTGACATGCACGTGGGCCTGCAAGCCCGTCTGATGTCCCAGGCCCTGCGTAAAATCACCGGTAACATCAAGAATGCCAACTGCCTGGTGATCTTCATCAACCAGATCCGGATGAAGATCGGCGTGATGTTCGGCAGCCCGGAAACCACTACCGGTGGTAACGCGCTGAAGTTCTACGCTTCGGTCCGTCTGGACATCCGTCGTACCGGCGCGGTGAAGGAAGGTGACGAGGTTGTTGGTAGCGAAACCCGCGTTAAAGTCGTGAAGAACAAGGTGGCTCCGCCGTTCCGTCAAGCCGAGTTCCAGATCCTCTACGGCAAGGGTATCTACCTGAACGGCGAGATGATCGACCTGGGCGTGCTGCACGGTTTCGTTGAGAAGTCCGGTGCCTGGTATGCCTACAACGGCAGCAAGATCGGTCAAGGCAAGGCCAACTCGGCCAAGTTCCTGGCAGACAACCCGGATATCGCGGCCACGCTCGAGAAGCAGATTCGCGACAAGCTGCTGACCGCTGCACCGGACGTGAAAGCTGCCGCCAATCGTGAGCCGGTTGAAGAAGTCGAAGAAGTCGACACTGACATCTGAAGCAAACGATGACCGTTGTCCTGGATACACTCGTCGCCGTAAGGCGCACTGCAATGGACCTGCTCGCACGGCGCGAGCACGGTCGTGTCGAGCTGACGCGCAAACTGCGGCAGCGCGGGGCAGATCCCGAGATGATCGACACAGCCCTTGACCGTTTGACGGAAGAAGGGCTGCTGTCGGAATCCCGTTACCTCGAAAGTTTTGTTTCCTACCGAGCCCGATCCGGCTATGGCCCTGCACGCATTCGTGAAGAGCTGAGCCAGCGTGGCCTGCAACGTGCTGATATTGAACTCGCCTTGCGTGAGTGCGGCATTAGTTGGCAGGCGCAATTGGAAGATACCTGGCGCCGCAAGTTTGCCGGTCATCTGCCCATTGATGCGCGGGAGCGGGCGAAGCAAGGTCGCTTCCTGAGTTACCGTGGATTCTCGATGGAGATGATCAGCCGCTTGTTGAGCGGTCGGGACATGGATGACTGAAGGCTGCGCCTGGTAAATGGTTGCTCTGATTATTGCGAGGCTTGGTGTGGCGAGGGAGCTTGCTCCCGCTGGGCTGCGCAGCGGCCCCAACCTGCGCATCGTTCTACCTGACACAACCCAAAAGGCCCGCTATGAAAATAGCGGGCCTTTTTGCGTTTCAGGGGCAGATCACGCCGTCTCCGTCACCCGCTGCTGCGTTTTCCCCTGAGCCTGGGCCCAGTTCTCCGGCAAGTTGATGTAATCCACCAATTCCCGCAGCCGTCCCTGATCGCGCCCATTGAAGTTGAACACCAGTCGCGTCAGGTGGCTGAAGCTTGGCTCGTCATGCTCCTCGCCAACGTACGCCGTTTGCTGGAACTCCCCACTCAGCCGCAGGCTGGCAAACGCCTCTTGCAGGTGAGCGAGTGCACGGTCGCTCAACGGATGATGCATGCGAATCACAAACTGGCGCTTCAGCCAGCGCGTGGAGTGGAAGTTGGCGTAGAACTGGTTGATTTCTTCCACCGCCTCTTCAGCGCTGTACACCAGGCGCACCAGCTTGAGGTCGGTGGGCAGGATGTAGCGATTGGCTTCAAGCTGGCTGCGGATAAAGTCCAGGGCCCCTTGCCAGAAGCTGCCACCCGGCGCGTCCAGCAGTACCACCGGAACCAGCGGGCTTTTGCCGGTCTGGATCAGGGTGAGTACTTCCAGCGCTTCATCCAGGGTACCAAAGCCGCCCGGACACAAGATCAGGGCGTCGGCTTCCTTGACGAAGAACAGCTTGCGGGTAAAGAAGAAGTGGAAGGACAGCAGGTTCTCGGTGCCATCGATGGTCGGGTTGGCATGCTGTTCAAACGGCAGGGTGATATTGAACCCCAGGCTATGTTGCAGGCCGGCGCCTTCGTGGGCAGCGGCCATGATGCCGCCGCCGCCGCCGGTAATCACCATGAGGTCCGAGCGGGCCAGAACCGCGCCCACTTCCCGGGCCAATGCGTACAGCGGGCTCTCCACCGGCGTACGCGCCGAGCCGAACACCGTGACTTTGCGGCGTCCCTTGAACTGTTCGAGTACGCGGAAGGCGTGGTCCAGTTCGCGGATCGCCTGGAGGGTGATCTTGGCGTTCCAGCGGCTGCGGTCGTCCTGGGCCATGCGCAACACGGTGAAGATCATGTCGCGATAAAGGGGGATATTTGGGCTGTTGGGCGCAATCAGGTGGAGTTGCGCGTCGACCTGCTGCGTGAGGTCGGTGCCGTTTTCTTCAAATTGACGGATCAGGAGTTCATTCGGTTCGTAAGGCATTCAACTTCTCCTTCTTCACAGAACCCTGGGTGCCGGCGAGAAATTCGTCGGGACCACGACACTGCATGTGTCGCTGCCTCTGTTTAACGAGGTGGGCGAAACCGGTTCTGTATGTTCCTTATGTTTAAAAACCTTTGCACTGCACGCACAGGAGGGCAACCCTCTTTTGCCCTGAAAATGTTACAAAACGGTGTGAAAACCCGCTGTTTCAGGCTTTCGGGATGAATTGATCATGAGCCTATAAAGTCTTGGCTGGCAACCGCTTATTGATCACTTGTGAGGGAGTTTAGACGCTGCCGCGAGCGGGCAAGGGCGGAGGGTTCAGAGGGGCATTTTGCGCGCCGCTGGTCAGCGGCGCGCGAAAGGGGGCATCGCTTACTTTTTCTTCTTTGCGGCAGCCGGTGCGGGGCAGTCAGCTTCCTGGAACTTCACCGACGCCACCGGGCGGTTTGTTTTGTTCTCGGTAATGTCGTAGCGCATGATCGCGCCCTTGGCCATCAGCTCGCGATAACCCTTGTTCAGGCACACGCTTTGTCCCAGCTGGAAGTACACCGCCTTGGGATTGGCGCGCATTTGTTCGGCGCGGTCCGGCAGTACGCTGAGATGATCGATCAGCTGCAAGCCTTCAACGGTGTAGGCCACTTCCAGGGTCTTGTCGTCAATTTCCCGTGGCAGGTCCTTGTTGCTTTCCTCTGCGACGCTTTGCAGCTTCTTGTTCAGTTGAGCCTCCAGCAGCGAGGCCGCTTGAGCGCCCAAGGGCAAGATCAGCGCCAGGGCGACGGACGGAACTAGAACACGTGGCATAAGACGCAGCATGAAACTCTCCTGATTCGGTTACTGGTGCATAGACCAGCCACTGCGCTGTGCGTTCAGTGGCGCGGGATTATAGGTGACCGCTTGCCACTACGGCCAGCGTATTACCGGGAAGTGCAGGTGGGCGCGGGCGCCTCTGGTAAACTGCGGCAACTTTTGCCTTCCCGAGTTCTATCCGTGTCGATTTCCACTTTCCGGCGGCGCACCCGATGAGCCATGCCGTTTCCCGTTTGCGCACCCAGCGCCTGGCTCGCGCCGTAAAGCCGTTTGTTGCGCGGGGCTCGCGTGCCGAGCGCTGCCCCGGCTGCCGGGTGATTCCCGAGTACTGCCTGTGCGCCTGGCGGCCCAAGGTCGAGGCGAAATCCGCCATGTGCCTGTTGATGCATGACGTAGAACCCATGAAACCCAGCAACACCGGCTGGCTGATTGCCGATGTGATCAACGACACCACCGCGTTCCCTTGGTCGCGGACCGAAGTCGAGCCCGAGTTGCTGACCTTGCTCGCCGACCCGCAATGGCAGCCTTACATCGTGTTCCCCGGCGAATTCGTGGCGCCGGAGCGAGTGGTCAATCAGGTCAAGCTGGAGGAGGGCAAGCGCCCGCTGTTCATCCTGTTGGACGGTACCTGGAGCGAGGCGCGCAAGATGTTCCGCAAGAGCCCGTATCTGGAGCACTTGCCGGTGCTGAGCCTGGCGCCCGAGCAATTGTCGCGCTACAAACTGCGGCGGTCCAAGCGTGATGATCACTTCTGCACCGCCGAAGTGGCCGCCCTGTGCCTGGAGCTGGCCGGAGACCTGGCCGCCAGCGAAGTGCTGGACGCTTATCTGGACGTGTTCAGCACCCACTACCTGGCCGCCAAGTTTCAGCTGGCGCTGGACCCGGCCGACATCGTCCATACTCGTCTTGCACCTTATCTATAGGGGTCATGGCCAGCCGACCTTTGCATGATGGCCGCGTAAACGCGCAGCCCGCTAAAATAGCCACGGGCGTAGCGCTTGACCACCCAGGCTACGCTGGGCATGCTTGGCGCCGATTGGGGCGCTGTCACAGATTGGATACGTCGTTTTTTGACGTTGAGCGCGCCCTTTGGTGACTGCTGGCCTGGCAGCCACCTTGCGCGTTGGCGAGCACTGAACCCATCAGTGCCACCCTAAAAAACAGGATCATTTAATAAATGGCCACATACGAAATCCTGATTGCCGATGACCACCCGCTGTTTCGCAGCGCGCTGCACCAGGCGGTCACGCTGGGCCTGGGGCCGGATGTACGCCTCGTCGAAGTCGCCAGCATTGCCGAGCTGGAAACCCGCCTCACCGAAAAATCCGATTGGGACCTGGTCCTGCTGGACCTGAACATGCCCGGCGCCTATGGTTTTTCCGGGCTGGTGCTGCTGCGCGGGCAATACCCGCAGATTCCGGTGGTGATGGTCTCGGCCCAGGAGGAGGCCTCGGTGGTGGTGCGCTCCAAGGAGTTCGGCGCCAGCGGTTTCATTCCCAAGTCCAGTTCCATGGAAGACATCCAGAAAGCCGTGCGCACGGTGCTGGACGGCGACGTCTCCTGGCCACCGCAAGCCTTTGAAGAGATCAATGTCTCGGACGAAGCCAAGGCCGCCCGCGATGGCCTGGCCAGCTTGACGCCCCAGCAGTTCCGCGTGCTGACCATGGTCTGCGAAGGCCTGCTGAACAAGCAGATTGCTTATGAGTTGAGCGTGTCGGAAGCGACCATCAAGGCTCACGTCACGGCGATTTTCCGCAAGCTGGGCGTACGTACGCGAACCCAGGCGGCGCTGCTCTTGCAACAACTTGAGTCAATTTCGCAGCACTAAGACGCTGTTCATTCACGTTTTTTTGACTTTGCTTGCTCTAGTTTCCCCACACCTTTTTGCTCAGTTGCCTACTCTATGTCGCCTTTCAAAGGTCAAACCGGTATCAAACGTATCTTCAACGCGGGGGGATATTCCCTGGATGGCCTGCGCGCGGCTTTCACCGGCGAGGCGGCGTTTCGTCAGTTGGTGTTGCTCAACGTTATCCTGATCCCGCTGAGTTTCTTCCTGAACGTCAGCCGGGTGGAGCGGGCGTTGCTGATTGCCGTGTGCCTGCTGGCGTTGATCGTCGAGTTGCTCAACTCGGCAGTCGAGGCGGCGATCGACCGGATTTCCCTGGACCTGCACCCCTTGTCCAAAAACGCCAAGGACATGGGCAGCGCCGCTCAGTTCGTCGCGCTGACCATGATTACCCTGGTGTGGGCCGTCATCCTGATCTAGGCGATGGTGGGCAACACAATCTCGTCGCTGCGCTGCACCCCGGCGGTAAAGGCGCGGCACAGTTCAAGAAACTCGCGCATCGCCGAGGTCTGGTACTTCTGCTTGTGCCAGATGAAGTAGAACTGCCGGGCCAGGTCCAGGTCCGGGGTTTCCACCGGTACCAGGCTGCCGCGCCGGAAGGCATCGCGCAGCGCCAGCCGTGAAATACAGCCAATCCCCAAACCTGACTCCACGGCCCGCTTGATCGCCTCGGTGTGTTCCAGCTCCAGGCGGATATTCAGCGCGCTGCGGTGATGGCGCATGGCCTGGTCAAAGGTCAGGCGCGTGCCGGAGCCTTGTTCCCGCAGGATCCACGCCTCATGGGTCAGCTCTTCCATAGTGGCCTGGCCGCGTTTGGCCAGGTGATGCTGGGGCGCACAGAACACCACCAGTTCATCTTCCACCCAGGTTTGCACCTCGATGTCCGGGTGGCTGCAGTCGCCTTCGATTAGACCCAGATCAATTTCGTAGTGCGCCACCTGATGCACGATATGCGCAGTGTTCTGCACATGCAGCTTTACCTGGCTCTCGGGGTGCTGCTGCATAAAGCTGCCGATCAGCAGCGTGGCCAGGTAATTACCGATGGTCAGTGTGGCGCCGACCGCCAGGGAGCCGAAGCCCGACTTGCCGTTGAGCAGGTCCTCGATCTCCTTGGCCTGGTCCAGCAGCGCCACCGCCTGGGGCAATAGCTGGTGACCGAGGGCATTCAAGCTCAGGCGTTTGCCCGCACGGTCGAATAATTGGCAGCTGGATTGGCGCTCCAGCTCGGTGATCGAGGTGCTGGCGGCGGATTGAGATAAGGCCAGAAGGCCAGCAGCGCGCGAGACGCTTTCCTGCTGGGCGACGGCGACGAAGACTTGCAGTTGACGTAGAGTAAATCGCATATCTATATAACCGATAACCCTTATCTTAATAATCCAGTTAACAGATATTGTCGCCGCCATTAGAATGCTGTGCAATTGCGCATCCAACAGTTGGCGCAGACCCATTTCCAGGAGTCCCCCGTACATGAGCAACATGAACCACGAGCGTGTCCTCAGTGTTCATCACTGGAACGACACTCTGTTCAGCTTCAAGTGCACCCGCGATCCGGGCTTGCGCTTCGAGAACGGTCAGTTCGTGATGATCGGCCTGCAACAGCCCAATGGCCGCCCGCTCATGCGCGCTTACTCCATTGCCAGCCCGAACTGGGAAGAGCATCTGGAGTTCTTCAGCATCAAGGTGCCCGATGGCCCGCTGACTTCCCAATTGCAGCACCTGAAGGAAGGCGACGAGATCATCATCAGCAAAAAACCGACGGGCACCCTGGTGCTTGACGATTTGAAGCCGGGCAAGCACCTGTACCTGCTCAGCACCGGTACTGGCCTCGCGCCCTTCATGAGCGTGATCCAGGACCCGGAAACGTACGAGCGTTTCGAAAAAGTGATCCTGTGCCACGGCGTGCGTTACGTCAACGAAGTCGCTTACCGCGAATTCATCACCGAGCACCTGCCGCAGAACGAATTCTTCGGCGAGGCCCTGCGTGACAAGCTGATCTACTACCCGACCGTGACCCGCGAGCCGTTCGAAAACGAAGGCCGCCTGACCGACCTGATGCGCAGCGGCAAGCTGTTCAGCGACATCGGCCTGCCGCCGATCAATCCTGAAGACGACCGTGCCATGCTGTGCGGCAGCCCGAGCATGCTGGATGAAACCAGCGAAGTGTTGAACAGCTTCGGCCTGAAGGTTTCCCCGCGTATGCGTGAGCCGGGTGACTACCTGATTGAGCGTGCGTTCGTCGAGAAATAAGGGAACCGATTTGCTTTTGTGGCGAGGGAGCAAGCTCCCTCGCCACATGACTTTGGTGCGACTAAAAAGCCCGCGTTGCCTTCACAGGCAGCGCGGGCTTTTTCGTTTCCGGGATTTACTTGGCGGCAATCACTTCCAGCACACAAATCATCCCGGCCTCGGGGTAGTGCCAGCGCACATCCACGTCCCAGAACTGTGCCCCGTATTCCCGCTCCGGCCCCGGCGTCTGGTACGCCGGCCGTGGATCCTGTGCCAGGCACTGCTCGATCAGCGCCACCAATGGCTCGCCAAGGCGCTGAGCGTGGCCTTCTGCCTGTTGCAGTGCCGTCTTCAGCCACTGCACAGGAATCAGCGCTGGCGCGGCGCTGGCGATGCTGTTGGTCGCGGTGTCAACGATGTCTGCGTACGGTACGTACGGCTTGATGTCGAGAATCGGCGTGCCGTCCAGCAGGTCGATGCCGGATATCCACAGGCGGCCGTCTTCCACCTTGTCCAGCTTGACCACCGACTGGCCAATGCCATTGGGCCGGTGCGTCGCGCGAGTGGCAAACACGCCCATGGACGTGTTGCCGCCCAGACGAGGCGGACGCACTTTCAGCCGTGGCTTGTCTTCCAGCGCCTGGTGGAACAGGAACAGCAGCCACACATGGCTGACCTGCTCCAGGCCCTGCACAGCCTCACCCTGATCGAACGGCGCCACCAACTCCACCACGCCCCGAGCGGCAGGCGCCAGTTGAGGCTGGCGCGGGATGGCGAACTTCTCCTTGAAACAGGAGCGGACAAAGCCGATGGGCGAGACGCTGTAGGTCACGGGCTTAGGCGCGAACGCGCAGGGTCAGGCCCTTGAGGAAGTTGCGCAGCAACTGGTCGCCGCAGGTGCGGTAGTTGGTGTGGCCGAACTTGCGGAACAGCGCGCTCAGTTCAGGCTTGGACACCGGGAACTCGGAAGCCTTGAGGATCGCATGCATGTCGTCTTCCTTCAGTTCGAAGGCGACGCGTAGTTTCTTCAGGACGATGTTGTTGGTCACCGGCAGTTCGATCGGCTGCGGAGGACGGCTTTCGTCCTTGCCGCGCTTGAAGATCACCAGGCCGTCGAGGAAGTGCGCCATGACTTCATCCGGGCAGAACACGAAGCCTTCTTCCTCGTCTTTCTTGAGGTAGGTCAGCAGGTCGTCCTTGGTGACTTCCATGCCGCCGAGCTTGGTGATCTCGACCATCTTGTTGTCGCTGATGTCGAGCATGTAGCGCACGCTGCGCAGTACGTCGTTGTGAATCATGTGGGCAATCCTGGTCATTCAACTGTGAGCACCGCCCAGGCAGGCGGTGCCTTACGATTCGGCGACAAAAGAGGTGTCAGAACTTCTCTTTGCCGGACAGATAGCGCCATTGGCCTACCGGCACTTTGCCGATGGAGACTCCGCCGATGCGGATGCGTCGAATGGCGACGACTTTCAGGCCAACGGCTTCGCAGAACAAGGCAATCACACCCGGTTGCGGGTTTTTCAGCGCAAAGCGCAGGCGGTTCTCGTTCTGCCAGCTGGCTTTCACCGCGGGCAATTCCTTGCCTTTGTAGGTCAGGCCGTGGTTCAGGCGGTTCAGGCCGTGGGCGACCATGTCGCCGGACACCTCCACCACGTATTCCTGTTCGATCTTGTTCGCGTCAGCCGTCAGCTTGCGCAGGATCTTCCAGTCCTGGGTGAACACCAACAGCCCGCTGGCCTTGGCTTGCAGGTCGCTGCTGGCGGTCAGGCGCAGGAAGTGGCCTTTGAGCGGGCGCTTGCTGAAGCGGTGTTCTTCCGACAGGGTCTCGGCGTTGATCGACGCCATGGCCGTCTCGGCGTCCACACCCGCAGGGGCGTGGAACAGGATGGTCACTGGCTCCGGCGCGGTGGCCTTGGCCTCAGGGTCAAGTTCGACCTTCTGGGTGGTGACCTTGAACTGCGGCTCGTCGATCACTTCGCCATCCACCGTGACCCAGCCGCCTTCGATGAACAGCTCAGCCTCCCGACGGGAGCAACCGACCAGTTCGATGAGGCGTTTGGAGAGGCGTAGGGGTTCAGTCATGACAAGGGCCGAAACAAAAGGGGGCGGCTATTGTACCTGTGTGGCGCCGGTTAATCCCGGCTCCATTTCATTTAGCCGCGGCGCGCCTGTTGCTGGGCCTGGCGCAAACGCATGTGCAGCAACGGATAGGGCTGCCCCATGCCGTCATGCTCGGTGCGTCCGATCACCTCGAAGCCCTGCTTGAAGTAGAAGCCCAGGGCCTGCGGGTTCTGCTCATTGACGTCCAACTGGTCGGCGTTCATGCACTCGATGGCATAGCGCAACAATTGCCGTCCCAGGCCCTGGCCACGGTGCGCGGGGTCGATAAACAGCATCTCGACCTTGCCCGCCGCCACTCCGGCAAACCCGGTGATGCGCTGGCGTGAGTCCTTGGTGCAGATCAGCATCACCGCGTCGAGGTAGCGGGTCAGCACCAGGTTTTTCAGCAACTCGATGTAACTGTCCGGCAGGAAATCATGGGTGGCCCGCACCGATGCCTCCCAAATACGGGTCAGTTCCTGATAGTCGCTGGATTTGGGTGTATGGATAACCGAATGCTGACGCATGCCCGCTGCCCCTTGCCGATGATTGGCGCTGATGGGCAAAACGATAGACCTAAAAAAGCCCCGCATCTTGTCCAGAAGCAGGGCTTTTTCAATTCTTTACACCTTATGCGCGTTTTTCAGCCCACAGGTCGTACTCGTCGGCGTCGGTCACGGTGCACCAGACCTTGTCGCCTGGCTTCAGACCGCTGGCATCGTCGATGAACACGTTACCGTCGATTTCCGGCGCGTCGAAGAAGCAGCGGCCTACCGCGCCTTGCTCGTCGACTTCGTCGATCAGTACTTCGATTTCCCGGCCGATGCGCAGTTGCAGGCGCGCCGAGCTGATGGCCTGTTGGTGCGCCATGAAACGCTCCCAACGGTCCTGCTTGACGTCGTCCGGAATGATCGCAGCGTCCAGCAGGTTGGCCGGCGCGCCTTCAACCGGCGAGTACTGGAAGCAGCCAACGCGGTCCAGCTGGGCCTCGGTCAGCCAGTCCAGCAGGTACTGGAAGTCTTCTTCGGTCTCGCCCGGGAAGCCGACGATGAAGGTGGAGCGGATGATCAGTTCCGGGCAGATCTCGCGCCAGTTCTTGATGCGCGCCAGGGTCTTGTCTTCGAAGGCCGGGCGTTTCATGGCCTTGAGGATTTTCGGGCTGGCGTGCTGGAACGGGATGTCCAGGTACGGCAGGATCTTGCCGGCGGCCATCAGCGGGATCAGTTCGTCAACGTGCGGGTACGGGTAAACGTAGTGCAGGCGCACCCAGACGCCGAGGCTGCTCAGGGCTTCGCAGAGTTCGGTCATGCGGGTTTTCACCGGCGCGCCGTTCCAGAAACCGGTGCGGTATTTGACGTCGACGCCGTAGGCGCTGGTGTCCTGGGAGATCACCAGCAGCTCTTTGACGCCGGATTTGACCAGGCGCTGGGCCTCGTCCAGGACGTCGCCCACCGGGCGGCTCACCAGCTTGCCGCGCATCGACGGGATGATGCAGAAGCTGCAGCTGTGGTTGCAGCCTTCGGAAATCTTCAGGTAGGCGTAGTGGCGCGGCGTCAGCTTGATGCCCTGCGGCGGCACCAGGTCGATCAGCGGGTTGTGGTCCTGGCGCGGCGGCACTACGTCGTGCACGGCGTTGACCACCTGCTCGTACTGCTGCGGGCCGGTCACGGCCAGCACGCTCGGGTGCACGTTGCGGATGTTGCCTTCTTCCACGCCCATGCAGCCGGTGACGATCACCTTGCCGTTTTCCTTGATGGCCTCGCCGATCACTTCCAGGGACTCTGCCTTGGCGGAGTCAATGAAGCCGCAGGTGTTGACCACCACCACGTCCGCGTCCTGGTAGGTGGACACGACGTCATAACCTTCCATGCGCAGCTGCGTAAGGATGCGTTCGGAGTCGACCAGAGCCTTTGGGCAGCCCAGGGATACAAAGCCTACCTTGGGGTTGGCTTTTGCGATGGTGGTGGACATGTCTAACCTCGGTATTGAATGACGCCGCCAGTCGTGCACGAAAGGCGGCGGACGGGCGCTTAGCGCGCCTCTGATCAAAAAGTGCGCAATTCTAGCGACGGGAATCGCTCTTGACCAGCTTTATGCAGGGAAATACGACGAGTGCTGCGCTATGCTTCGCGCCGTTGCACCTGAGTGAATTTCCTCGGTCAATAAATCGTCTGTAACGAGAAGTAAAACAGCGCATGCTGTGGACAGCATAGGCGCCCGCAGCAGGCGCGCTGTTTATAAAAGACCGCAGGTCAAAGGGCAGGAGTGGTTGATGGGTCAGGCAAGTAGTCAGGCAGCAGGTGCCGAGCAGTCCAACGCAAAGCCGATCGGCATGCTGGTGGCGGCGGTGGGGGTGGTTTATGGCGATATCGGCACCAGCCCGCTCTACACCCTTAAAGAGGTGTTTACCGGCGGTTATGGGGTTCAGGTCAACCATGACGGTGTGCTGGGGATCCTGGCGCTGATCTTCTGGTCGCTGATCTGGGTGGTCTCGATCAAATACATGCTGTTCGTGTTGCGTGCCGATAACCAGGGAGAAGGCGGCATCATGGCCTTGACCGCGTTGGCGCGACGGGCGGCGGGCGAGCGTAAGCGGCTGCGCAGTTTCCTGGTGGTTTGTGGCCTGTGTGGCGCGGCGCTGTTCTACGGCGACAGCATGATCACCCCGGCGATTTCCGTGTTATCGGCGGTTGAGGGTCTGGAGTTGGCCTTCGATGGCCTGGAAAAATGGGTCGTGCCGATCGCCCTGATTGTGCTGGTGGCCCTGTTCCTGATCCAGAAACACGGTACCGACCGCATCGGCAAGTTGTTCGGGCCGGTAATGGTGACCTGGTTCCTGGTGCTGGGCGGCCTCGGCGCCTATGGCATCACCCAGCATCCGGAAGTGCTCAACGCCATGAACCCGATGTGGGGCGTGCGTTTTTTCGAGGCCCACCCGGGTATTGGCGTGGCGATCCTCGGTGCGGTGGTGCTGGCGCTGACCGGTGCCGAAGCGCTGTACGCCGACATGGGCCACTTCGGTCGCAAACCCATCGCTCGCGCCTGGTTCATGCTGGTGTTGCCGGCGCTGGTGCTCAATTATTTCGGCCAGGGCGCCTTGCTGCTCGGCGATCCTGAGGCCGCGCGCAACCCGTTCTACCTGCTGGCGCCGAGTTGGGCGCTGATCCCGCTGGTGGTGTTGTCCACGCTGGCTACGGTGATCGCGTCCCAGGCGGTCATCTCCGGCGCGTTCTCCCTGACTCGCCAGGCGATCCAGCTCGGTTATATCCCGCGCATGCACATCCAGCACACCTCCAGCGCCGAACAAGGCCAGATCTACATCGGCGCGGTGAACTGGTCGCTGATGGTTGGCGTGATCCTGCTGGTGCTGGGCTTTGAGTCCTCCAATGCACTGGCCTCGGCCTACGGCGTGGCGGTGACCGGTACGATGCTCATGACCACCATCCTGGTGTCGGCGGTAATGCTGCTGCTGTGGAAATGGCCACCCATACTGGCGGTCCCGGTATTGGTCTGCTGCCTGTTGGTGGACGGGCTGTACTTTGCTGCCAACGTGCCGAAGATCGTCCAGGGTGGTGCCTTTCCGGTACTCGCGGGGATTGTGCTGTTCGTGCTGATGACCACGTGGAAGCGTGGCAAGCAACTGCTGGTGGACCGCCTGGATGAGGGCGGGCTGCCGTTGCCGATCTTTATCAGCAGTATCCGTGTGCAGCCGCCCCACCGGGTCCAGGGCACGGCGGTGTTCCTCACTGCGCGGCCCGATGCCGTGCCCCACGCGCTGTTGCACAACCTGTTGCATAACCAGGTACTGCACGAGCAAGTAGTGCTGTTGACGGTGGTCTACGAAGACATTCCGCGAGTGCCGGTCGCACGTCGCTTTGAGGTGGATGCCTACGGCGAAGGCTTCTTCCGGGTGATCCTGCATTTCGGCTTTACCGATGAGCCAGACGTGCCCGAGGCGCTGAAGCTGTGCCATCTGGATGACCTGGATTTCAGTCCGATGCGCACCACGTACTTCCTCAGCCGCGAGACGGTGATCGCTTCCCGCATCAAGGGTATGGCGCGCTGGCGCGAAGGGTTGTTCGCCTTCATGCTCAAGAACGCCAACGGCAACCTGCGCTTCTTCAAGCTGCCGGTTAACCGGGTGATCGAGCTGGGTACCCAGGTAGAAATGTAAGCCCAACAAAAAGCCCCCGGTGCCTTGCGGCAGCGGGGGCTTTTTTGTGGGCGCTTATTCGGCCTTGGGGGTGCCTTGGCGCTTATTGATGATGTCCACCAGGCGCTGGGCCAGCGCCGGGTAATTCTCGTCGAAGTGATGGCCGCCAGGCAGCTTCACCGCTTCGCCGACGGCAGTCTTGTCGGTACAGCCGCTTTCATCGACTTCTTCGGCACCGTAGATGCACACCACTTTGGCCGCTGGCAGCTTGGCCATTTCCGGGCCGGTGGCGGCTTCTTTGCCGGCGTTGCCCAACCAGCCTTCCACTTCGATCTCGAAGCTGCCGGTGCGGGCGAAGGCCAGCAGGATAATTGCGTCTACACGCTGCTGCTCGCTTTCCGGCAGGCGGTTGTAGATGGCCGGCAGCACGTCGGCGCCGAACGAGTAGCCGGTCAGCACGAAGCGCTTGGTGCCCCACTTCTGCCGGTAGTGCTGCATCAGCTCGGTGAGGTCCTTGGCGCTTTGTTCCGGGGTCTTGTGCTGCCAGTAGTAGCGCAGGGTGTCGATGCCGACCACCGGGTAGCCGATCTTGGCCATCTCTCCGGCCACGTCACGGTCCAGGTCACGCCAGCCGCCGTCTCCGGAGAGGAACAGGGTGACGGTGTCCTTGGCCTGGCCGGCAGGCACTTCGACCACCGGGATCGCCAGGCCGCCGTTGTCCGAACCCACCAGTTGCTTGCGCAGTTCGTTGTTCAGCACTTGCGGGTAGTGAACGTCGTAGTCGCTGATGCTGGTGGTGGCGCGCGGTGTGTCGCGTACGAAACTGGCGGCATCATCGTCAGGGTTATCGTTCCAGGCCACCAGCCAACTGCCGTGGGCCGAGGTTTTCGGCAGCGGGTCGTTGCAGCCCGGTTGTGCCAGGGCGAAACCGACGGAGATGGCGTTGGCCTTGTCATCGTTCTGAGCAGCCAGCCAGCGCCAGGCCAGGGCTGCGCCAGGGCCGATGCCGCTGACCAGCGTCGCCGGGCCTTTAAGCTGGCCGAGGGCGGTCTGCAGGGCTTGTTCCTGCAGCTTGCAGTCTTCCTTGGGCAGGATCACCTGGACGATCTGCGCCGCGCCGCCCTGGCTCAGGGCAATCAGTTGGCTGTCGGTCAGGGTTTCGTCGGCCAGCACGGCCACGGCCACGCGGGCCTTGGGCGCGGTGCCCGGGGTTACGCGGGTCAGGACGGTGCCATCGGCCTGTGGCAGTTGTTCCAGAGTCGGTTGCGGTGCAGGGCGGTTCCAGTACCAGTAACCGCCACCGAGAATCAGTGCCAGTACCACCAAAAATGCCAATACATACCGCCAGGAGCGTCGAATCATCAGCGTTTCACCAATCCAGTCAAGCCGCCCGCAATCAGGGCGGCGGTGTCGGCCAGTGCCACCAGCGGATCAAGTCCTGCGGGCACGGCCATATAACGGGGTTCCCAGTCAGGCTGGAACTTGTCTTTGAAGCGGCGCAAGCCTTGGAAGTTATACAGTTGCTCGCCACGGCGGAACACCATCGAGCCCAGGCGTTGGGTCAGCGGGGCGCCACGTCGTGGTTGCAGGCCCGACAACGGCACCATGCCGAGGCTGAAGCGGGCGTAGCCATGGTTCTTATAATGTTGAATCAGGCCGACCATCATGAATTCCATGGTCAACTTCGGCGCGTCCGGGTGCGCACGCATCAGGTCGAGACTGGCCAGGTCATGGCTGTAGGTCTCAAGCAGGTTCGCAAACGCTACCGGGCGCCCTTCGAAGCGAATGATCGCAATGCGAAAGTGCTTGAGGTAGTCGTCGCTGAATCGTCCCAGGGAAAAGCCTTTTTCCCGCACGTTCTTGCCTGTCAGCCACGCGTCGGAGATGACTTTCAGCTCCTCCATCGGGGCCTGGCCGGGTTCGTGGATCTCCAGGGACAGGCCATCGCGGGTCCCGCGGTTCCAGGTGTAGCGCAGGTCCTTCATCTCTTTGCCCTTGGCTTCCAGGTCAAAGCGTTTCAGGTCGACCCGGGCTTCTTCACCCAGCTTGATCGCGGTCAGGCCGATGTCCATGTAGTACGGCAGGTTCTCTGCGCGCACCTGGTAGAACACCGGGCGGGCATGGTGAATATCACACAGGTCACGGAACTGCCAGATCATCTCGGCCCGTTGCAGGGTCGGGCCGATCGGGTCATACAAGGCCACCAGGCTGCGACCGCGACGGGCGTACATCAGGAACGCCTCGTCGTTGGGGTGAAACAGCAGGGCTTTGTCGCCGGTCAGTGCCAGGCCGCCATCGGGTTGCGCCGAGTTCATCAGGATCTTGGTGGCGCGCTCCAGTTCATCCGGTGTCGGCAGGTGGATGATCGGGCGCGCCGTGCGCAGCAGCCAGGTCAGCGAGACCACCACCAGCACCACGGCAGCGCCCAGCAGCGAGCGCAGGCCACGCGGGGCGTTGGCGTCGAGGGTGAACTGCCACCACAGCTGATGGCTGTAAGGCACATCCTGATAGGCAAACAACAGCAGCCAGATCGACGCGCCGAGCACGCACACGCTGGCCACCAGGTACAGCGGCGAGAACGGCAGTTCGGTCAGGCGGCTGGCGCGATAGAACGAGCGCCGAAAGATCGCCAGCAGCACCGCCGTCATGGTCATCAGGCTGGCTTCTTCCCAGTCGAAACCCTTGAGCAGCGAGAGCAGGGCGCCGGTCAGCAGCAGCACCATGGTCAGCATCCACGCGGCGGACAACCGGCGACGCAGGCCTTGTGCGAGCAACAGGCAGAGCACGCCGATCAGGCTGGCACCAAAGTGCGAAGCGTCAATCAGGCGATGAGGAATCAGGAAGCCGATGTTTTCCAGGCGTGAGTCGATTTCCGGGGTTGCGCCGGAAAACAGCAGGACCACGCCGGACAAAAAAACCAGTACGGCCAGGATCGGTGCCGCGAGGCCGGAGGCCGCCCGCAGGCTTTGTTGCGTCTGGAACAGGCGCTGGGCTTCATTGACCAGCAGGAACACACAGGCGATCAACAGCGGCAGCACCACGTAGATCATCCGGTACAGCAGCAATGCGGCAGCCAGTGGGGCGGCGCCGAGCTTGTCGGCAAAGGCCGCCAGCAGGATCGCTTCGAACACCCCGACGCCGCCCGGTACATGGCTGAGCACGCCGGCGGCCAGGGCCAGCAGGTACACCAGCAGGAACGGGCCAAAGGGCGGCGCTTCCGGCAGCAGCATATACAGCACGGTGGCGGCGGCGGCGACGTCGAGGGCGGTGATGATCAGTTGCAGGAAGGTCAGGCGACGGCCCGGCAGGCGCAGGGTGCGGCGCCCGGCCTTGACCAGCAGGTTGTCGGGGTACGGTTGTTCCGGCAGGCGACGGCGGTAGATGCCGATACACAGCGCTGCTGTCAGCAACAGCACCGCGCCGGCGATACCGCCGAGCAGGCTGGCCGGTAAATGCAGCGCGTTGGACGCGGCGGGCAGGTTGCTCAAGGTGGCCAGCGCAGCCAGTGGCGG
>NZ_AHHC01000040.1:0-9048 GCF_000242655.1 Pseudomonas sp. PAMC 25886 | reverse complement strand
TACCGGAGTGAGGGCACACCGAGCCTGGGCGAGGTGCCGAGTGGTGGGGCAAGAGCGTTTTGCTTACTTTTGCGCTGTTCAAAAGTGAGCCGCTGTAAGAGCGGAACCCATATCAGCCATCACCTAAATAACGGATATACCCCCAGCTCAATCAAACTTATAGCTGATCGCAGTCTGCACCTGCCCCTGATTCACATCCCCGGTTTCCTTGACGATGCTGCTATTGGCCGCCGAACCCACAAGGTGAATCCAGCTGGCACTGGTCAACAGCGACCACTTCGCATCCAGGGGAAACTCAAAACTTTGCGTCAACGTCAGGTTCTGAAACCCGGCACTGGCGTTATAAGGCCGAAACCCCGAAGCCGCCGCCTCGTTCGCATCCACCCCGAAAAACGTCTGCGCCTGACGCGCATCGGCAAAGTGCGCCATCAAACCGGTGCTGCCGATGATGCCGCTCCCCAACGGATAACCCAGCTCACCCCCAAGCTTGCCCACCACGCCACTTTGATCCCGCGCACCGCCCACGGCCTGGCCCACTTGCGCATACACCCGCCAGAACTCAGCCGGTGCGTACTGAATAAAGCCCCCGACCTCAGCCATGTCCGAAACATCCCGCAAGCCCCGCAACGACCCGTTGGCAGTCCGCCCCGGCAGGTAATTGATATAAGGCCCGGCCGTAAAGCCTTGGGTATTCAGGGCACTCCAGGTCAGCCCGTCGTCGGTACCCAGGCTGACACTCCCCCAATCCAGATCGAAGTAAGGAATGGGCCGCGTTTCGTAGCGGCTGCCCGTCGGATCATGGGGCTGATAGCTGACGCCCGCGCCGACCTCGCCGGTGATCCCGTCCGCCAGCGCAGCGCCGGAAACACCCCACAGCCCCAGCAAACCGGCGAATACAGCAAAAGTAACCCTGAACATGGAGCCATTTCCTTTTGTGAACATGCGCGCATGAACGCGCAAACACCCTGCCTTAGGCAAGCACTCATCTAGGTTGTAGCAAGCTACAAAAATTGTAGCCAGTTCCGACACAACCACACGCCGGTACCCGCCAAACCCCTTGAAAACAGGGGTTTCTAGCACTTGGCACACTCCGTGCTCTATCCCCTGCAAGCGCAACAGCGCGTTCCTACTTCATAGGTAAATGCAGATGATTCACTGGCATATCGTGTGTGACTTCGACGGGACCATCACCCCCACCGACGTCATCGACAACGTCCTCCAACGCTTCGCCGGTCCCGAGTGGGAAACCATCGAACAGGAATGGCTGGATGGGCACATCGGTTCGCGCGAATGCCTGAGCCGTCAACTGGCGCTGATCAAGGCGACTCCCGCCGAGTTGCTGGCCTACTTCGACAGTGTCGAGATCGACCCGGATTTCCCGGATTTCGTCGACCATGTCATGGGCCTCGGCGCTTCCATTGAGGTGGTCAGCGATGGCATCGAACAAGGCATCGCGCGGATTCTGTCGCGCAACTACGTGACCTTGTTGCCGATCCTCGCCAATCGTCTGCGCCAGGTCGACCAGAACAGCTGGCGCATCGACTTCCCGTATTCCAGCGACGCCTGCCGCGCGGCTTCCGGCAACTGCAAGTGCAAGTCCACCCCGCGCAACAAGCGCGTGCTGGTGATCGGCGACGGCAAGTCCGACATGTGCGTGGCCTCCACCGCCGACTTCGTCTTCGCCAAGGCCAGCCTGGCCGACTACTGCGAAACCAACAACATTCCCTACGTGCGGTTCGACACCTTCGCCGAACTGCCGGCATTGCTGGCCAAGCTGCCTCAGGGCATCGCCGCCAACGCCACCTCCTTCAGCACCTCTTCCGACAATCAGGAACTCTTCCACCATGTCTGATATCCGTATTGCCACCGCAGAAGACCAGGTTCTTCTGGATAAAGAAGCCAAGTACTGCTCCTACGGCGACACCGTTCACTACATCGACCCTCCGCGTATTTTCAGCCGTTGCGAAGGCTCCTACGTGTGGGACACCGAAGACCAGGCTTACCTCGACCTGCAAATGTGGTACTCGGCCGTTAACTTCGGTTACGCCAACCCGCGCCTGAATAACGCGCTGAAACAGCAGATCGACACCCTGCCGCAAATCGCCAGCCAGTACCTGCACAAAGGCAAGATCGAGCTGTCGGAAATGATCGCAGTCGACGCCAAGAAAAAATTCGGCCTCGACGGTCGCGTGCACTTCAACGTGGGCGGTTCGCAGTCCATCGAAGACTCCCTGAAAGTGGTGCGTAACGCCACCAACGGCAAGAGCCTGATGTTCGCGTTCGAAGGCGGCTACCACGGCCGTACCCTCGGCGCGTCCTCGATCACTTCGAGCTACCGCTACCGTCGCCGCTATGGCCACTTCGGCGAGCGCGCCAACTTCATCCCGTTCCCGTACCACTTCCGCGGCCCGAAAGGCATGA
Organism: Pseudomonas sp. PAMC 25886; assembly: GCF_000242655.1. NCBI lineage: Bacteria > Pseudomonadati > Pseudomonadota > Gammaproteobacteria > Pseudomonadales > Pseudomonadaceae > Pseudomonas > Pseudomonas sp. PAMC 25886. The sequence goes on along the minus strand of NZ_AHHC01000040.1, from coordinate 6,627 downwards.
CCAAGGAAGAATACGGCAGCCACTGCGTGCAGCAGTTCGCCCGCCTGTTCGAAACTGAATACAACGGTGTGTGGGACCCGAAAGTCGGCCAGAGCGAATACGCTGCCTTCTACGTCGAGCCGATCCAGGGCACCGGCGGCTACGTGATCCCGCCGATGAACTTCTACAGCGAGCTCAAGCAGGTCCTCGACCAGCACGGCATCCTGATGGTCGTCGACGAAATCCAGATGGGCTTCTGGCGTACCGGCAAGCTGTGGTCGATCGAACACTTCGACGTCAAACCTGACGTGATCGTCTTCGGCAAGGCATTGACCAACGGTCTGAACCCGCTGGGTGGCATCTGGGCCAAGGAAGAGTTGATCAACCCGAAAATCTTCCCGCCAGGCTCCACTCACTCCACCTTCGCGTCCAACCCGTTGGGTACCGCGGTAGGTCTGGAAATGTTCAAGATGACCAGCGAAGTCGACTACGGCGCGATGGTCATGGCCAAGGGCAAATACTTCCTGGCCGGCCTGCAAGAGCTGCAAAAACGCTTCCCGATCATCGGCGACGTCGACGGCCTGGGCTTGGCACTGCGCTGCGAAATCTGCGCTCCGGACGGCTTCACGCCGGACAAGGCCACCCTGGACTACATGGTCGAGGAAGGCATGAAGGGCGACATGGTGGTTGACGGTCAGAAACTCGGCCTGATCCTCGACGTGGGCGGCTACTACAAAAACGTGATCACCCTGGCACCGTCCCTGGAAATCAGCTACCCGGAAATCGACCTGGGCCTGAAGCTGCTCGAGCAACTGCTTGTGCGAGCGACCAAACGGTGATCAGCCACGAGATCGACCTCGGTGAAGGTGATGCCGGCTTCGTTCTCGGTAGCGGTCCGGTGGGGATCCTGTTGATCCACGGCCTGACGGGCACCCCGACGGAACTCCGTCGGGTGGCCCAGGGCTTGGCCAAGGTCGGTAACTGCACGGTGTACGTGCCGACCCTGGCCGGGCACTGCGGGGACAACAGCGACCTGCAAGCCACCGGCTGGCAGGATTGGTACGAAGGCGTGCGCAAGACGTTCGTCGCGGTGAAACAACGCCACGAGCAGGTGTTTGTCGGCGGTTTGTCGATGGGCGCGGTGATGTCGATGTACGTGGCGTCGCAGTTCCCCGGCCAGGTCGCTGGCTTGTTGATGTACTCCACTACCTTGAAGTACGACGGCTGGAGCATCAGCAAGATGGCGTTCATCACGCCGTTGCTGATCCGTATTCCCTTCGGTGTGCGCCTGTTCCGCTTCACTGAGAAGCCGCCCTACGGCATCAAGAACGAGCGCCTGCGGGCCATCGTCGAGCGGCAGATGAAGGAAGGGGAGAGCAGCGAGGCGGGGCTGTTGACCATGGAAGGCGTCACGGTGCGCGAACTGCACTGGATGAATGCCGTGGTGAAGAAACTCATGCCATCGATCAAGACCCCGGCCCTGGTACTGCATTCCATCGAGGATGACATCACCAGCCGCTGGAACGCCGATTACGTGGAGCGCCACCTCGGCGGCCCCGTGACCAAGATCCTGCTGGACAACTGCTACCACATGATCACCGTCGACCTGCAATACCGCCGGGTGATCGAGTTGAGCGCCGAGTTTGTCGGGCAACACGCACACGCCACAGAGGCACCTGAAGATTATCGACAGCTGGCTTGAACCCTAAGGATTTGACGTGATCACCGCCCAAGCCTTTTCGACCATTCGGGCCATCGAACGCAGTGCCTGGAACGACTGTTTTCCCGATGCCCTGGAGGATTGGGACTATTACGTGGCCGTGGAAAATGCCGCCATTGATGATTTTCAGTGGCGGTATCTCGCGGTGTTTGACGAGGCAACGCTGGTGGCGGTCGCGCCGGCGTTCATTACGCGTTATCGCCTCGACACCACGGTGTCGGGCGTAGGCAAGCGCTTTACCGAGCGCCTGGAGCGACTGTGGCCGGGTGTTTTGAAGCTGGGCCTGTATGCCATCGGCTCGCCGGTGGCGGAACAGTGCAATGCGGGTGTCGCCAGTCATGTTCCCGAATCCGGGCGCGAGGCGTTGCTTGCGCAGTTACTCGCCGCCGCACGCCGGGATGCCGATGCGTTCGGCGTCGGGCTGGTGGCGGTCAAGGACGCACCGACCAAGGACGAAGGCTGGTCAAACAGCTGCCTTGGCGCGGGTTTCCAGAGCATGCCCAGCCTGCCCACGGCATTATTGCCGATTCCCTTTGGTTCAGTGGACGCCTACCTGGGTTCCCTGGACAAAGCCACCCGCAAGGACTTGCGCCGCAAACTGCGTGCGCCTGGCCCTCGCATTGAGTGGCGACGTAATATCGACGACGTACTGCCGCGCATCATGGCGCTGTACGAGGCCACCCTGGAACGTTCCGACCTGCAGTTCGAGCGACTGCCGGCGGGCTATTTCACCGGTATCCTTGAACAGCTGCAAGAGCGTGCGGTCTGTGTGCTTTATTGGGTGGACGAGCAACTGGTGGCGTTCAACCTGATCCTGCTGAACCAGGATCGCCTGATTGACAAGTTTTTCGGCGAAGACAGTGACTACAGCCGCGAATACAGCCTGGCGGTGCGCAGTTGGTTAACCAATATCGACTACTGTATTCGCCATGACATTGCGTTGTATGAGTGCGGTCAGGCCGGCTATGCCAGCAAGTTGCTGCTGGGCTGCGAGTTCCAGGGCAACAGTATGTTTTTCCGCCACCGCAACTGGCTGGTCAACCGTGCGCTGCTCGTTGCAAAAGTGTTTCTCCGACCGGATCGATCCGACCCTGCCATGGCTGCTGCGATAAGCGAAACCTGATGATCAACAAGACCCGCCAAAAAGCCCGCCCCTTTGCCATTTCGCGTTGGAGCGTCCAGCGCAAGCTGGTGCTGGCGTTCTGGCTGGTCACCGTGATCCCGACAATGATCGCGGCGGAGCTGGCCGCCACAACGCTGTCGCAGATTTTCGACAGCAACGTGCGGATCTGGCTGCAAGAGTCGACCAAGATCGTCAAGGACGAGATCGGCGACATCCTCCACGACAACGCCCGGGTCGCCCAGCTGTTCCTGCGCTACACCAAGCCGCCGTCGTCGCGCCAGGCCGAGAAGCACGACAAACTGACCGCCGACATTGCCGCCGCCACCGACATCGATGTGGTCGCGCTGATCCGCAGCAGTGACCACAAGATTGTCTTCAGCACGGCCGCCGATGACATCGTCAAGCAAATCAACCTGGCCAGTAATGCGGTGTTGCAGACGGTCGAGGTGGCTGGCGTGACCACCGGCGTGGTGGTGTCGACCTTCGAGACCAGCGAGGACGGCGTTGACTATCAGCTGCTGGTGGCCACGTACCTGGACAGCAGTTTCCTGACCAGCGTGGCTGATGTGCACTCGCTGGACCTGCGCTTGTACCTGGCCAACCCCACCGGTTTCTCGGAAATTTTCTCCACCCAGCGCTTTGTCGATCACCCCAACCGGATTCCTTCGAATATCGAAGCCGCGCTGCGCAGCACCAAGCAGCCCAGCGAACAGTTCACCAACAACTACAGCGGTTTGTACTGGCCGATCTTCAACGATGCCGGCGAGCTGCAAGGGGTGATTTTCAGTGGCCTGCTGCGGCACACCAGCCTGGTGGGCCTGGTGAACCAGAGCAACCTGTTCGTGCTGATCTTCCTGCTCAGCTCGGCCTTGTCCCTGGCGGCCGGGATGTTGGTGTCTCAGCGCCTGACCCGCCCGCTGCGGGATTTGTCCGAAGGCGTCAGCGCGGTGATTTCGGGTAACTATCAGCATCGCGTGGCGGTCAGCGGCGGCGACGAACTGGCGCAACTGAGCAGCACCTTCAACCACATGACCGAGCGCCTCGGCGAGTTGCATCACCTGGAAGCGCAACTGCGCCGCCGCGACCGCCTGCATGCGCTGGGCGAGGTCGCCATGGGCCTGGCCCACGAAATTCGCAACCCGCTGGGCATCATCAAGACCGCCACCCAGTTGCTGCACCGCCGCGTCGATTTGCCGGAAACCGACAAGCGTCACCTCGAATACGTGATCAGCGAGGTCAGCCGGATCAACGACCTGATCACCGAATTCCTCGACTTCGCCAAACCCAGCGCGCCGTTGCGCACAGTGCAAGCGGCACGGCCGGTGGTGGAAGAAATCCTTGGCTTCTGCGGGCCTGAGCTGTCGACCCATAACATCGATGCGCAAATCGATGACCAGGCGCCCGGCGCGACAATTTATGCCGATGCCAAGCAGCTCAAGCAGGCCTGCCTGAACCTGATTCTGAACGCCATCGACGCGATGCCCGGCGGCGGTCGCCTGACCCTGGGCATCCAAAGCGTGGGCGGCAACACAGTGATCAGCATCGCCGATACGGGTGAGGGTATTCCGCCGGACATGATCGAGCGGATCTTCACGCCATTCGTCACCACCAAGGCCTCGGGTACGGGCTTGGGTCTGGCCAAAGTCTTCTCGATCATGGAAAGTCATGACGGCAGCATTGAATGTGTCAGCGAGAAAGATGCCGGCGCCACCTTCAGCCTGTACATTCAGGCCCAGGGTGACGACGACGGCGATGATGAGGATGGTGATGACGCATAACGTATTGGTAGTCGACGACGAACCCAAGCTCTGTGACTTGCTCTCGTCGGCCTTGAGCCAGAGCGGGATCCAGGTATTTACCGCCGGCAACGGCCTGCACGCGCTCAAGGTGCTGGAGCAGGAAGACATCGACCTGGTGATCAGCGACTGGCGCATGCCCGGCATGGACGGTCCGGCGCTGCTGGCGGAAATCAAGGTGCGCTACCCGCAATTGCCGGTGATCGTGATGACCGCCTACAGCACCGTGAAAAACGCGGTGCAGTCGATGCGCAACGGGGCCTACGACTACATTGCCAAGCCGTTCGACATCGACGAACTGGACATCACCGTGGCCAAGGCCCTGCAGTTTCGCGACATCATGCGCGACAACGCGCGCATGCGTGCCGAGCTGGATGAACACGCCCAGTTCGACAGCCTGGTGGGGGATAGCCCGGCGTTTCGCCGCGTGCTGCATGCCGTGGATTCGGTGCGCGACAGCAACGCCACGGTGCTGCTGACGGGCGAAAGCGGCACCGGCAAAGAGATGGTCGCCCGAGCCATCCACAAACACGGCAACCGCGCCGACAAGCCGTTTGTGGCGGTCAACTGCGCGGCGATTCCCGAAGGCTTGCTGGAAAGCGAGATGTTCGGCCACCGCAAGGGCGCCTTCACCGGCGCCGTGGCGGACCGGGTCGGGCGCTTCATGCAGGCCGACAAAGGCACGTTGTTTCTCGATGAAGTGGGCGATATGCCGTTGGCGTTGCAGGCGAAAATCCTGCGGGCCTTGCAGGAGCGGGTGATTGAACCGGTGGGTGACCCGCGCGAGCGCAAGGTAGATGTGCGGGTGATCGCGGCTACCAACAAGAATTTGCTGGATGCGGTGGCCAACAAAGAATTTCGTGAAGACCTGTACTACCGCCTGAATGTATTCCCGATTCCCCTGCCGGCCCTGCGTGAGCGGGTGGAAGACATCGCGCCGCTGGCCCGGCACTTTGCCCAGACCTTGAGCGCCACCGCCGGTAAACGCATCACCGGTTTCAGCCCCGAGGCGTTGCAGGCGATGGCGGCGTATTCCTGGCCGGGCAATATTCGCGAGCTGCAAAACTGCGTGGAGCGGGCGACCATCGTCGCGGCGACGCCGGTGATCGAGGACATTGATTTGCCGGCGTATCTGTTTGCTTCCAAACCGGCTGAAGACGGCGTGGGCGCGATACTCAGCAACGGGCCGGGTGTGCCGCAGGATCTGGACGCGGCGCTGGCCGAGGTGGAGAAGGCGTACATCATGGCCGCGTTGCAGGAGAGCAACGGGGTGCAGGCTGCGGCGGCGCAGAAGATCGGGATTTCCGAGCGCAGCTTTTGGTACCGGTTGAAGAAGCTGGGGATTCAGGTGGACAAGATTGTTCGCTAGGCGGCGCTGAGCAGTTGTTGGGGGGAGTACATATCCGTTATTTAGGTAACGGCCGCTTATGGTTCCGCTCTTACAGCGGGTCACTTTGGAAAAGCCCCAAAGTAACCAAAGGGCTCTGCCCCGCCTGTCGGCACCTCGCCTAGGCTCGGTGTTCCCTCACTCCGGCATTGCTCCGCGGGCCGCCGCGACGGGGCGTCCCTGCCCCGTCGCGGCTAAACCGGCGTCCTGCCGGTTTACCCGCTCCTCAATCCCTGCGTTCGGCCTCGGGCTTATTGGGGCAGTCAGATCCAGATCAAAAGCAAGAGCACAGCGGCCTACAGGCCGGCTTGAGTGGTAGAAGCCAGATCAAAAGCCAAAGCGAAAACCAAATCTGAAACTGATGCAGCTCTGCTTTTCTGTGGGAGCTGGCTTGCCTGCGATGCAGGCACCTCGGTTTTTCAGGTACACCGAGGCGATGCCATCGCAGGCAAGCCAGCTCCCACATTTGACCGTGCCCGCTTTAGAATTTGATCTTGCCTTTGCTTCACACCACTCAAGCCGGCCTGTAGGCCGCTGTGCTGTTGATCTGCTTTGGATCTTGATCTTAGGCGCCCCGTTAAACCACGCTGGCCGAACGCAGGCTTTGGAGCGTGGGTAACTC
>NZ_AHHC01000041.1:0-22072 GCF_000242655.1 Pseudomonas sp. PAMC 25886 | reverse complement strand
CGTCGCTGGTGCGGCAGCCGAAGTAGCCGCTGCCCAGTTCCCAGGTCAGGTCGCCGCCGTTTTCCCGGTGGTAGGGGCTGATGCTGCCTTCGCCGGTGTCGTGGGCAAAATTGCCGAGCTTGGCCCCCTGGTTGAGGGCGCGAATCGCGTTGGCGCTCAACGAGCCGAAGCTCATGGCCGAGATGTTGAACACCGAGGCCGAGTACGGCTGCTTGCACTGCGGGCCGCCGACGATCACGCGAAAGGCGCTGGGGTCGCTCAACGGCGCGGGGCGCATGGAGTGGCCGATAAACTCGAAGCCCGACTGGTACACATCGATCAGCGTGCCGAACGGTTTGTCGGCGCTTTCATTCTTGGCGCGGGAGTAGACCAGCGAGCGCTGGGCCCGGGAGAAGGGCAGGGCGTCGCTGTCGGATTCCAGCAGGTATTGGCGGATTTCCGGGCGGATGCCTTCCACCAGGTAACGGATATTGCCCAGGATCGGGTAGTTGCGGCGCACCGCGTGGGGGCTTTGCATCAGGTCGAAAATGCCGATCAGGCTGAGAATGCCGGTGACCACGGCGATCGGCCACAGCCATTCGTGTTCGATAAACGGCATGCTGGCGAGGGTGAAAATGACGCAGACGGCAAAGAACGCGTAACGGCTTAGTAACGACAGGCTCATACGGTTTTTCCTCAGGTTCAACTCTACAGGTCGATCCGCCATTCTGCGCCTGTCCTCAAAGCCCGGACAAGGATTGACCGCTCTGGTGCGAGTTTATTGACCATAGTGCTGCCTGTTTGTGGGAACTCTTCTCCGGGCGATTGCCACTATGGACGCAGGACGTGAATCCCGTATGTCAACTTCTGCCATGAGTGAATTGTTATGACTGTCAGTGCCTCAATTGCCCCTGATCGCTATTTGTCGCCGTCTCTGCCTCAACAAACGGCGCTTGCAAAAAACGATCGAGCGAGCGCGAACGATCTGACACCGCAGCACGAAGTAACGCCCCAAGCGGATGACCCGACGCAGGAGCGGCGTGAGCGTCATGCAGAGGCGGTGTATGACAACCCTGTCGTCAGGTTTCTGCTGAGCCAGAAGGGCGCCGAACGTCAGGAGGCCGATGCGCCGCCCTCGGGCGCCGAGGTGAGACCTGAGGACGCTCCGAAGAACATGACGCAGAATATCGCTGGTGCCGTCGGCAACAAAACATGGATGTTCCCCGGCCTCAGCAACATGGCCCTGGGTGTAGAAAAGTCGGATGGCAGCGCCGCCGGCATGATGGCCGGTGCAAAAACCGGGCTGGAGAAAACCCTCAACGACGGCCTGGAAACGTCGATCCGTGGCGCCGCCCAGGGGAGCCTGATGTCAATCTTCAAAGGCTATGCCGAGGCCGTCGCCAACAACGAAGCCACACCGGCGTTCGTCAAGGAAGTCGTCATCAAACTCCTCGACTGGTTGAGTTCCTGGGGCCGATTCAGCTCGTCTGAGCCTGCAGGAAAATCGAGAACAGCTCCGACTGGGATTTGATTCCCAGCTTGCTGTACATGTGCTTTTTGTGGACCTTCACGGTCTCCACCGAGATTTCCAGCTTGCGTGCAATTTCCTTGCTGGAACAGCCACTGAGCATCAAGCGCCCCACATCCAGCTCGCGTGCGGTTAACTGTGCGCCCCAGTCATCGTTCTGAATCGGCGCCTGCGGGGCGCTCACCTGGTTGAGTTCATGGGGCAGGCGCTGGCGCAGCAGGCTCAATACCCAGGGTTGGATCAGCGACAGCAGGGCTATCTGCTGTGGGTCAAAACGCTGTTTGCAACCCAGGGACAGGCATAAGGTTCGCCCATCCGGTTGCTGGCAATTGAACTGGATTTCATCGGCCACCACGTTCAGCCGGAAGTAGCGCTGGTAGTACTCGGTCAGCTCGAAATGCTCCGGCGCCACCTCGGCCAGGCGAAACAGCCCGGTGCGCGAGTGTTCGCGGCTGGCGATGTAGAAGGGGTCGAGCAGGTACAGGCCGTTGAGGTAGTCCTGGAACAGATGGTCCGGCTCGCCGTCCTGGCCGGGGCATTCGGCGAACACCAACGGCTTGTGCTCGCTGCTGAACAGCAGCACCACCCAACTGTCGAACGGCACGTACTGGTCCAGCAACCGGACCAGTTGCGTCCAGAAATTGGGCTGGTCCAGGGCGTCTATCATTTGCCCCACCGAACGGTGCCAGGCGATGTCTTCCAGCGACAATGTCATGCATCTACCCCCATAGGGTTAACCCGGCTGCGTGATTTCCCGAGTGATTGCGGCCTGCGCATACTGCGCCACAGTTAAAACAACAGGACACACCATGAAGGTCGAATTTGCCCAACTGGCAGGCCGCGATAACGGCACAGCTTACAACCTTGAGCGCGCTTTGGCGGCGATTGCCGCGTGTGCGGCCGATACCCAACTGGTCGTGTTCCCGGAAACCCACCTGATGGGCTTCCCGACCGCCAGCACTGTGGCGGACGTCGCCGAACCGGTGGACGGACCGACCGTGCAGGCCATTATCCAGGCTGCGCGAGCGCGCAACATCGCCGTGGTCATCGGCATGGCCGAGAACGACGCGGGCCAATTCTATAACACCACTTTGATGATCACCCCCGAAGGTATCGCCCTGCGTTATCGCAAGACCCACCTGTGGGCCTCGGACCGCGGCGTGTTCACCCCGGGTGATCGCTACGCCACCTGCGTGTGGAACGGCGTGCGCGTGGGCCTGTTGATCTGCTACGACATCGAATTCCCGGAAACCGCCCGCGCCCTGGCGCAGGTGGGCGCTGAAGTGTTGATCGTCACCAACGGCAACATGGACCCCTACGGCCCGACTCACCGCACCGCGATCATGGCCCGCGCCCAGGAAAACCAGGCGTTTGCGCTGATGGTCAACCGGGTGGAAGCGGGTGACGACGGCCTGATGTTCGCCGGTGGCAGTGCCCTGGTGGACCCGTTCGGCACCTTGTTGTTTGAAGCCGGGCGTGAAGAAGGCCAGTTCAGGGTCGAGCTGGACCTTGGACAACTGGCGGCGGCGCGACAGGACTATCGCTACCTGGATGACCAGCGCTTGAAATTGCCGGGGGAGGTGATTGAGCGCGAGGACGGTACGCGGGAGTTGTTGATCCCCAAAGCCTGATCTCACTGGCAAATGGAATTCCTGTGGTGAGCGAGCTTGCCTCGCGCGGGGCAAGCCCGCTCACCACAAAGGCTGTGCCTTACATAAAAAATAAAGACATTCGCAACACCGACTTCAGTTCTGCCATAACTCTAATAATTGCGCGGAGAATCGCTCATGGCTCGTTTGCAACGCACCCTGTCGTTAGGGTCGGTGGTGCTGTTTGGCATCGCCTATATGACACCGATCATTGTCCTGGGTACCTTCGGCATCCTGGCGCAATCCACCGCCGGCATGGTCCCGGCCGCTTACCTGGCTGCCCTGGTGGCGATGTTCTTCACCGCCATGAGCTACGGCCGCATGGCCTCGGCGTTCCCGGTGGCCGGGTCGGCCTACAGCTACGTGCGCAAGGCCATCAGCCCCAAGCTCGGGTTTATCGCCGGTTGGGCGGTGCTGCTCGACTACCTGTTCCTGCCCATGGCCATCTGGCTGATCGGCGCGGCCTACCTGCATTCAGCCTTCCCGGCCGTACCGCAATGGGTATGGGTCCTGGCGTTTATCGGGGTCACCAGCGTGATCAATATCATCGGCCTGAAACTCGCCAACGGCATCAACGCCTTGCTGATGCTGGTGCAGTTCCTGGTGCTGATTGCCTTCGTCACGCTGTGTATCCACTACATCGGCGGTGACGCCAGCAAGCCGCTGTGGACCATCACCCCGTTCTTCAACGGCCAGATGCAAATGCCGCTGATCATGAGCGGCGCGGCGATCGCCTGCTATTCGTTCCTGGGCTTCGACGCGGTCAGCACCCTGACCGAGGAAACCCGTGACCCACGCCGCACCATTCCCCGGGCGATCATGTTGATCACCCTGATCGGCGGGCTGATCTTCGTCGGCGTGTCGTACTTCGTGCAGATCGCCCACCCGTCATTCGAATTTACCGACGTGGACTCGGCCGCCTATGAGATTGCCCGCAACATTGGCGGCGACCTGTTCGTGTCGATCTTCCTGATCGGCCTGATCGTCGGCCAGTTCGCCTCGGGGCTGTCGGCCCAGGCCAGCGGTTCGCGGTTGCTGTTTGCGATGGGGCGCGACGGGGTGTTGCCCAAGTCGTTCTTCGGCACGTTGCATGCGCGCTTCGGTACGCCGGTGAACAGCATACTGCTGTGCGCCGTGGTGGCCTTGCTGGCGCTGAAGCTGGACGTTACCACCTCCACCTCGTTCATCAACTTCGGCGCCTTCCTGGCCTTCAGCCTGGTGAACCTGTCGGTGATCTTCCACTACTGGATCGGCGCCAAACAGCGTGGGCTGCGGGAGCTGGTGCTGTTCCTGGTGTTCCCGACCATCGGCCTGCTGGCGGATGTGTGGTTGATGGTCAGCCTCGATCACCTGGCGATTTACCTGGGCCTGAGCTGGTTGGCGATTGGCCTGGTGTACCTGGGTTTCCTGACCCGGGGCTTTTCGCAGCAACCACCGGAGATGGACTTCCAGGAAGCCGCATAGAAGCTTGAGGTCTATTCTTATTGCAATCGGTTCTCGTTTGGGTGCATCATTTGTGTTACTGTATAACACTAATTGATCACCCAGACGCCCCGGAGGCCTTATGAAACCTGGTATCCACCCCGACTACCGCACCGTGTTGTTCCACGACACCGCCGCCGATGTGTTCTTCCTGATCGGTTCCACCGTGGAAACCGACCGTACGCAAAAACACAGCGACGGCAACACTTACCCTTACGTGCTCCTCGACGTGTCCAGCGCCTCGCACCCGGTGTACACCGGCCAGCAGCGCAAGACCCAGTCCGAAGGCCGCATCGCTGGCTTCAACAAGCGTTTTGCGTCGTTTGGTTCGGCCCCGAAGAACGCCGAAGCCTGAGCCTGTCCCCTGTAGAGGCTTGCCTTTACAGGGGGTCTGCCGTCTGGCGAATCGGCAATACCACCCGAAACGTCGTGCCCTTGCCCACTTCGCTGTTCACCGAAATCGTCCCGTGATGCTTCTTCACGATCCCGTACGACAGTGACAGCCCCAGGCCTGTACCTTCGCCCACCGGCTTGGTGGTGAAGAAAGGGTCAAAGATTTTCTGCACACTCTCCGGCGCGATCCCGCAGCCGGTGTCCGCCACTTCCAGCCAGACCTTGTCGCCCTCCACGCCGTTGCTGAGGGTGATGGTGCCGCGTTCCGGGCCCATGGCCTGGGCGGCGTTGATCACCAGGTTCATCACCACCTGGTTGAGCTGCGAGGCCAGGCATTCAATGTCCGGCAGCACCTGGAAATGCTTGACCACGTCGGCCTTGTACTTGAGTTCGCTGGCGACAATGTTCAGGGTCGAGTCGATCCCCTGTTGCAGGTTTGCCCACTGCCATTGCTCGTCGTTGTCGACCCGCGAGAAATCCTTCAGGTCCTTGACGATCTGGGCCACGCGGCCAATGCCGTCCTTGGATTCGTGGATCAGAACCGGGATGTCTTCCTTGAGAAACTCCAGGTCCATGGCCTTGCGCAGGCTTTGCAAGTGCGTCAGGCATTCGCCGGGCGCGAGGGCTTCTTCGGCCTGCCGATAGGCGTCGAGCATCTGCTGCAACTGTTTGAAGTAGCCGTCCAGGGTGCTCAGGTTGGAGGAGATAAACCCCACCGGGTTGTTGATTTCATGGGCCACGCCCGCCGCGAGCTGGCCCAGGGACGCGAGTTTTTCCGATTGCACCAATTGGCTTTCCAGTTGCTTGCGCTCATCGATCTCCAGTTGCAGCGCCTGGCTGGTCAGGGTCAACGCCTGGGTGCGTTGCTCCACCAGATGCTCAAGGTGACTGGTTTGCAGGGACGCGCGCCGGGCCATGTCCCATTTGGCCGCGAGGGTGTTGGCCATCTGTTGGACTTCGATGTTGTCGAAGGGCTTTTTCAGGATCAGCAGGCGGTCATGGGCGTGCAGGCGAAACAGCAGTTCTTCCCAGGAATAATCGGAGTAGGCGGTGCACACCACCACTTGCAGGTGCGGGTCGACTTTCCACAGCGCTTCGATGGTTTGCGCGCCGTCCCAGCCCTGGGGCATGCGCATGTCCACAAAGGCCAGGGCATAGGGGCGATCTTGTTGCATGGCCTGGCACAGCAGCTGCAAGCCTTCCTGGCCACCGTAGGCTGAATCCAGCGTGAACGCCTGGGCCTGGGGTTTGACGCTGTCGCCGAACAAGGCGGTTTCCATCTCGTCCAGTTCCAGGTTCGACTCCATGGGCGGCGTCAGGATCTTGCGGAAGTCCTGGTGAATCGACGGGGTGTCATCGATCAGCAGGATTCGCCGGTTCGGTGGTTGGTTCATGCTCATGTCCGTGCGGGGTCAAGGGGGATGTGCAAGGTGAACACCGCGCCTTTGCCCGGGCCGTCGCTGTGGGCGGTCAGGCGGCCCTTCATTTCCAGGGCGGCCAGGGCGCAACTGTGCAGGCCGAAGCCGTGGCCTTCCTTGCGGGTGGTGAAACCGTGGGTGAAGATTCTGGTCATGTTTTCTGCCGGTATGCCTTCGCCTTCGTCCTTGACGCTGATCTGCAAGGTGCCGTCGTCCAGCGGCAGCACCGTCAGGGTCATTTGCCGGGTGCGGTCGGTGAGGTTGGACATCGCATACTTGGCGTTGCTGATCAGGTTGACCAGGATCAGCAGCAACCGATGCTTGTCGGCCATGATCTCGGGCACGTCGTGGTAGTCCTTGACCACCGTCACATGGTGGCGGCTCAGGGCCCCGGAGTTCATGCGCAGGGCATCTTCCATCAACGCACTGATGTGCACCGGCTCCAGCAGCGTGGACGCGCCGGCGTAGGACTGTTGGGTGGACACAATGTCCTTGATGTGGTCGACGCTTTTGCTCAGTTGCGCCAGTTCCTCGGTGAGGCCCTGCTGTTCAGTGGCGATGGCCTCGACCAACTGGTTCAGGTAGCCGGGCAGCAGCTTGCCTTTTTCATCCTCCGTGAGAAAGGTGCCGAGGTCATGGCGGTGCTCGTTGATCAACTGCATGGCCTTGCCCAGCCCCAGCGCCTTGCTGGTGCGCAGCTTGCGCGCCACCAGCTCGGCAGAGATGTTCACGCTGTTGAGCACGTTGCCGACGTTGTGCAGCACGTTGGTCGCGATCTCCGCCATGCCGGCCTGGCGCGCGCTGTCCATGAGTTCGCCCTGGGCATCCTTGAGTTCCCGGGTGCGCTCTTCAACGCGCTGCTCAAGGCTTTCGTTAACCACATGCAGGGCCCGGTTGACCCGGTTGATCTCGGCAAAACTGCGCAACAGGCGAATCGCCAGATACAGCAGCAGCGCCACCAGCAAGGTGGAAAACACCAGCAGGTAGCGGTGGTATTTCTGGTCGAGCAGGTCGGCCGCCGACTGGTCCTGGTTGAGCTGGTTGGTCAGGTCGTCCAGGCGTTCGGCCAGCGGCACGGCGGCGATGCGTTCAAGCAGGCCGTTGACCACGGGCTGTTCCCGCAGGATCAGTGAAATGTGATTGCTGAGAATCTCCACCGGCACCTGGAACGACTCGGGCAGGCTCAGTTTGTTGATCGCCAGTTTGTTCAGGCCCACCAGGATGTCGGCGGCCTTGTCGTCGCTGGTCACCTGGGCGAATTCGAGGCTACTGAGGAGTACGTCGTAGGTGTCGGTGGCGATGCTTTGCTGGAGCAGTTTGTCGGTGTCGGTGAGCGCCAGGAACTGCGCCTGGATATCGTCCTCGGCGGTGGGCAGGAAGGCCAGGGAATTGCGCAACACTGCGTTGTGGGACTTGAACTGGTCCACCAATCGGGCCTTTTCCTGGATCGCCTCGCGATAGGCGTCCTGGCCGGCCTGCCAGCGGGCCGGGTCTTCGTGACGGTGTTGCGATTCGCGACGCTCCAGGCTGGCCCACAGGCGGTTCATTTCGCTGAGAGGCGCCACCAGTGGGTCGTAGTTGTGGGTCAGGGCAATCCTGGCCTTGAGCACTTCACTGTCCCATTGTGAGTTCAGTTGCTTGATTTCGCGGATCAGGTCGCGGGACTCGGTGTAGGTGGTGGTCTGGTCACTCGATGACTTGAGGTACAAAAAAACCAGGGTCGAGGCGAGTATCAGGGTCATGGTGCTGAGCATGAGCTGGGTGGCGCGGCGTGAGAGTTTCATAGTGGCTTGCCTGCCCATTCGCCGGTCAGGGTTTTCAGGAACAGCACGATCAGGGTCGTGTCTTCAGCCGAGGGAACGCGACCCAGTTGGTACTTGAACATCACGTCGACGGCTTCTTCGAGGGTCTTGGCCGAGGCGTCGTGAAAGTACGGTGCGGTGACCGCCACATTGCGCAGGCTGGGCACTTTGAACACGTTGCGGTCTTCCTCGTCCTTGGTCAGCAGGTAGCGTCCCAGGTCGGCTTCGGTGGGGTTGCCACGGGCCTTGAAGTAGTCGCCCATCACGCCGAACTTCTGGTACATGTTGCCGCCGATATTGGCACCCTGATGACAGGCGATGCAGCCGTATTCCTTGAAGCGCTGGTAGCCGTATTTTTCTTTAAGGGTGAGGATGTCGGTGTTGCCTTCCAGGTATTGGTCGAAGCGCGAATGCGGGGTTAGCAAGGTGCGCTCATAGGTCGCCAGGGCATTTTGCACATTGGCGGGTGTGATGCCGTCGGGGTAGATCTGCTGGAACGTGGCCTGGTAGTGGGGCAGTGCCGACAAGGTCGTCACCACCGTTTGCCAGTCGTTGCCCATTTCCATCGGGCTGGTGACCACCAGCTCGACCTGCGCCTCCAGGGTGTCGACCCGGGCATTCCAGAACTGCTTGAAGTTCAGGCTGGCGTTGAACACGGTCGGGGTGTTCAGCGCCACCGGCTTGCCGTCGAAACCCAGGGAGAAGGGCCGGTTGTCGACGCCGCCGGTTTGCAAGTCATGACAGCTGGCGCAGGACTTGGTGTTATTGACCGACAGCCGTGTTTCATTGAACAACTGACGCCCCAGCTCCACCGTTGCCACGTCCAGAGATGGCACCGGCGGCAGCGGTTTGAGGGGTTCATCCAGCGGCGCGGCCATCACCGGCAGGCAGGTTGCCAGCCAAAGCGTGATGGCGAGCCCGGGCGCCCGGGAAGACCGGAGAACGTAGCGTGGCGTGGCGTCGCTCAAGCGATGATTCCTTGGGGCAGAAGGTTATTGGCTGGGCATCAGGGTACGTCGCCCGGCTTGCATCAGTTGGGCGAACTCTTCGGCGGGCACGGCCTTGCTGAACAGGAAACCCTGGCCCTCTTCGCAGTGGTGGGCCTTGAGGAAATCCAGCTGCTCCACCGTCTCCACGCCTTCGGCAATGATGTTCAGGTCCAGGCTTTTACCCAGGCTGATGATCGCGCTGATCAATTGCGCGTCCTGGGTGTTTTTACTCAAGCCGCGAATGAACGACTGGTCGATTTTCAGCACATCAATCGGAAACCGCCGCAGGTAGCTGAGGCTGGAATAGCCGGTGCCGAAATCATCCACCGCCAGGCGCACGCCCATGGTCTTGATCGCCCGCAGCGTGGTCAGCGTGTCCTCGACGTTTTGCATCAGCACGCTTTCGGTAATCTCAAGCTCCAGCAAGCCCGGCGCGAGGTGGGTGCGTTCGAGGATGGCCGCCAGGTTGGCGACAAAATCCCGCTGGCGAAAATCGATGGCCGAGATGTTCACCGAAATGCACAACGGGGTCAGGCCGCAGGCCTGCCAGGCTTGGGCTTGCTCGCAGGCCTGGCCCAGTACCCATTGGCTCAGGGGCACGATCAGGCCGCTGTCTTCGGCCACCGGAATAAAGGCCGACGGGTACACCCAGCCATGGTCGGGCTGGTGCCAGCGAATCAAGGCTTCCGCGCCGACGATCCGCCCGCTGTTCAAATCCAGTTTCGGCTGGTAGTGCAAGACAAACTCATTGCGTTGCAGGGCCAGCCGAATCGCGGTCTCCAGGCTTTGTTGTTCCTGGGCGCGGCGATTCATGTCATCAATGAAAAAGCTGAAATCATTGGGGCCATGATCCTTGGCGGCGTGCATGGCGGTTTCGGCTTTCTTGATCAACTCCACGGCGCTGAAACTGTCGTTGGGGTAAATGCTGATGCCCAGGCTGGCGGTGACGCTCAGGTCGTGGCCGGCCACGTAGCGAATGTGGCTGACGGCCTTGAGGACTTTTTCGGCAATGTGCTGGGTTTGCTGGGGATGATGAACGTCGTTGAGGATCAGCACGAACTCGTCGGAGCCGTAGCGAAACACCGAGTCTGATTCGCGCACGGCCGCCACCAGGCTTTGGCTGACTTGCTTGAGCACTTCATCGCCCACCGGGTGGCCCAGGGCGTTGTTGATGCGCTTGAAGCGGTCCAGGCCGATAAACATCACCGCCAACTGGGTGTCGTGGCGCCTGCAGACCGCGATGGCCTGGGTCAGCCGGTCTCCCAGCAAGGTGCTGTTGGGCAGCTCGGTGAGGGCGTCGTATTGCAGCAGGTGCGAGACCTTGAGCAGTTCCTGCACCCGCTCCTCCACCGTACGCTCCAGGCCCATCAGCTTGAGCGCGGCATCTTGTGCCAGCTGCCATTTCCAGGTCAGGGCGCTGGCCATCTGGCGGATTTCGAGGTTGTCGAAGGGTTTTTTCAGGATCAGCAGTTGGTCGTCGTATTTGAGCCGCGCCTCGATGGCTTCGAAGGAGTAGTCGGAGTAGGCCGTGCACAGGGCGATTTGCAGGTGCGGGTCGACGGCCCACAGCTGTTCGATGGTCTCCAGGCCGTCCCAGCCCGGGGGCATGCGCATGTCGATAAACACCAGGGCGTAGGGCGTGTTGGCGGCCAGGGCCTTGGTCACCAGGGCCAGCGCTTCCTGGCCCTGGTAGGCCGAGTCCAGCAGGAACGTCTGGCGCACCGCCGGGGCGGTGCCGAACAGGGTCTCTTCGATGCTGTCCAGGGACTGGCCGCCGTTGGCGTCGGCCTCGAGGATCTTGCGGAAGTCTTCGTGGATCGACGCGGTGTCGTCGACGATCAGGATTCGCCGGTTGGCCCGTGTGGAGCGCGGGTTCACGAGCGGTTCCGGGAGGCGCTCAACTGCATATTCTGGCGCATGTGGCTTCCTTACCTTGAGTGCATCGGTAAACAGGGGCGGTCATGGGCTTCATGCCACAAGCATAGTTGGCTCCCTTGAATAAGTCGGCCAGTTGGCGTCAAATCAACGCCAGTTACCCCCGTCTTCATCTAGCGCTCAATGCCCCTGCAAGTACAGCGATTGATGATGACCGGGGCGCAATGGTGCAATTTTGTGTCATTGAGAGGAGGTGTCGCCATGGACGAGCAACTTGCTACGACTGCCCCCTACACCCCCACGATTCTGCTGGTCGATGACGAAGAGTCGATCCTCAACAGCCTGCGCCGCCTGCTGCGTGGCCAACCCTATGACGTGCTGCTGGCCGGCAGCGGCGCCCAGGCCCTGGAAATCATGGCGGCCCGGCCCATCGACCTGATCATGACCGACGCCCGCATGCCGGCCATGGACGGTGCAATGCTGCTGGCCGAGACCCACCGGCTGTACCCGGCCACCACGCGCATCCTGCTGACCGGCTACGCCGACATGAGCATGATGATCAAGGCGATCAACGAAGGGCAGATACACCGCTACATCAGCAAACCCTGGAACGACGAGGAAATGCTCCTGACCTTGCGCCAGTCCCTGGAGCACCAGCATTCCGAGCGTGAGCGGCTGCGCCTTGAACAGTTGACCCGCGAGCAGAACGACCAGTTGAAAGCCCTCAATGCGACCCTCGAAAAACGCGTCGTGGCGCGCACCTCCGAGCTGCAGCAGACCGCCGACATGCTCGACCTGGCCTACGATGAGCTCAAGCGCAGCTACGTGACCGGTACCGAGGTGTTTTCGCTGCTGGCCAACCTGCGGCTGCCCAAGGAAAAACAGACCAACCGCCAATTGATCGAACTGATCCGCGTGTACTGCAAGTTCCAGCCCATGGACGAAGCCAGCGCGCGCGACCTGACCATGGCCGCCGCGCTCTATAACATCGGCAAGCTGAGTTGGAGCGACAGCATGATGGTGTCGCCCTCCGACCTGCTGCACAGCACCGACCGTGAACGCTACCGCGCGTACCCGGCCCAGAGTGAATCGTTGCTGATGACCCTGGAGCCGATGAAAGATGCCGCGCGCCTGATCCGCCATCACCAGGAGCGCTGGGACGGCAGCGGCTTTCCCGACCACCTCAAGGGTGACGCGATTCCGTTTGGCTCGCGCCTGTTGAAGCTGGCGGTGGACTTTATCGAACTGCAACGCGGCCTGATCCTGGAGCGGCAAATGAACAGCGACGAAGCGCTGCTCTACATCCGCAAATACGCCGGGCGTCTTTACGACCCGGACATGGTGGAAGACTTTATCCAGGCCTGCGCCGCGTTCCTCAGCGACGTGACCCTGGGCGACCCGACCGTGAAAGTCCTGACCACCCGCGAGCTGGCCGAAGGCATGGTACTGGCGCGTAACCTCAACGCCGACAACGGCATGCTGCTGCTCAACGCAGGCAAGGTGCTGAACCTGCCGCTGGTGGACAAGCTGATTGCGTTCGAGGCCATGGAGGGGGCGAAGTACAGCGTGTTTATCAAAGCGCCGGATGAGGCCCTGCTTTCGGGTTGAGGCCGGTTCATGGGATCCTTGCGCCTTTGTATTGAAGGCGACCCACCCATGACCTCCACCATTCGCATCGCCGCCGCCCTGCTGATCGGCAGCGACGGCCAGACCCTGCTGGTGCGCAAGCGCGGTACCCAGGCCTTTATGCAGCCGGGCGGCAAGATCGACGCCGGCGAGCAACCTGCCGAGGCCCTGGCCCGCGAGCTGCACGAAGAACTGGGCCTGCGGATTGATCCGGCGACGGCGATGTACCTGGGCCAGTTCTCGGCCCCGGCGGCGAATGAGCCGGGTTTTGTGGTTCAGGCCGAGTTGTTCCAGGTGCACATCGACGTGCCGGTGACCCCGGCCGCCGAGATTGAAGAGGTGCGCTGGATCGACCCGGCCGGCGACGGCGATTTGCACCTTGCGCCCCTGACCCGGGACCTGATCCTGCCGTTCTACCGCGCGTCTCTAACGGGTGCGTGAAACTGTGGTGAGGGAGCAAGCTCCCTCGCCACAGGTACCCGCTGTTCATCAGCGTACGGCGCTGACCCCATCCAGGGTCGAAAACGAGGTGTCCTTGGCCGTCAGCAAAAAGTCGCGCATGTACGGCGCGTCGAGCATGTCGGCACGAATCCCGGCATACAGCGTGGCAAACAGGCCTTTCTCCCCCAGCCGCTTGGCTTTCACATACCCCCGGGAGCTGTATTCATGCAGCGCCCAATGGGGCATGCCGCACACGCCGCGACCGCTGGCCACCAACTGCATCATCATCACCGTCAGCTCCGAGGTGCGCACCTGGGCCGGTTCCACATCGGCCGGTTCCAGGAAGCGGGTGAAGATGTCCAGGCGGTCGCGCTCCACCGGGTAGGTGATCAGGGTTTCGCTGATCAGGTCTTCGGGCACGATGTACGGCTTGTTCGCCAGCGGGTGCTGGTTGGCCACCGCGAGCATGGCCTCGTAGGTGAACAACGGCACATAGGTGATGCCCGGCAGCTCCAACGGGTCGGACGTCACCACCAGGTCCAGGTCGCCACGGGCCAGGGCCGGCAACGGCGCGAAGGCGAAGCCGGAGGCCAGGTCCAGCTCGACTTCCGGCCAGGCGTCGCGGAACTGGTCGATGGTCGGCATCAGCCACTGGAAGCAACTGTGGCACTCGATGGCCATGTGCAAGCGACCGGCCGTGCCGCCCGCCAGGCGCGCGATGTCACGCTCGGCGCCGCGCAGCAGGGGCAGGGTGGCGTCCGCCAGTTGCAGCAGGCGCAGCCCGGCGCTGGTGAAGCGCAACGGCTTGGTCTTGCGCACAAACAACGGCATGCCCAGGCGTTCCTCAAGCTCCTTGAACTGGTGGGAAAGCGCGGACTGGGTCAGGTGCAGGCGTTCAGCGGCTTCCACCAGGCTGTCGGCCTCGCGCAGGGCGTGCAGGGTCTTGAGATGACGGATTTCGAGCACGGGCTCTCCATGAATATAACTTGTGACAAATTCGAATAGGGTGAGTTTGTCTCATGTTGCCCTGGCTGTCGACAGGCCCTGTGTGCACACCGCGCTGGCGATGCCTGGCCAGCGCGGTGTTTCCGTCCGTATTACAGCTCGGCAAAGTGCCGGTTCGCCAGCGGCCGGCCGATATTACCGCGCCAGATCGGGTCGACGCTGGCCCCGGCTTCCGCCTGGGCGCGTTGCCATTGCAGGCCCAGGTTGCGCTGCTCGGGGATCTTCAAGTGGGCCTTGATGAACTCATCGAAGCGCGCCCCGGCCTTGTCGTAGTGGAAGTGCGCGTACCACAGCAGATGCTGCGGGGTTTTGCTCACGTCCCACACCACGTACTCCTGCAGATAGTCCGGCCGGCCTTTCTGACCTGCATTGAGGTTGCGTGCCGGCTCACCCTTGCGAATCTCCACCAACTGTTGCTCGCGCAGGTAATCCAGATAGCCCTCGGTGGGTGTCTGGCTGGCCAGGGTCTGGCGTACACGCAGGTTGCGGCCCTGGGTGGTCAGGCTCGCGGCCTGTGTACGCAATTGGGCAAGGATCGGATCCCGTGGCACCAATGTGCCGATGGTCCGGGCGCGCTCCAGCAGTTCTTCGGCTTCCCTGGCGAGCATCTCTTCCAGATCCACCGGCAGCATATTCTGGCGGGCGTACTCCTCGACTTTACGCTGGTATGCCTGCACGGCATTAAGTCGTGCGCGGGCTTCGTCGATCAGTGCAAGCGCGTTGGTTGCAGCCCGAACCGGTGGTGCAACGGGCGCCGGGTTGGTCAGGTGGAATCGGCCGTTGGCGCCTTGCTCCCAGATCTCAGTCCGGCCTTCTGCGCCAGTGAGGGTATAACGCCTTGCCTTGGTGACCGGGTCAACGTGTTCCACCCCAATCAGCAAGGTCTGGTCGTCGGTTTCGAAGATCCTGCGGGTACTGCCCGCCGGCGCCCGGGAGGTGGGCTCGGTGAGGGCTTTGCGGGCGCGCTCGCTCATTTTGTTGAGTTCATCGATCAGCGCCTGCACGTAGGCGGCGTCGAAGTGTTGGCGGTAGCTGGCGGTCCACCGGTTTAAATTGCCGCGCATTTGCGCGTAGACGTCCACGCAGTAGTTGAGCAGGGTATTGCGCTGGCTTTGCGTGGCGCTGACTTCAAGCATGTTGGCTTGCAGGTACAGTGCCCGGTGCACCGCGCTTTTTGAATTGTTCAGGGGCCCTTGAAGGTAGTGCCAGGACGCGTCTCCAATGCCTTTGCGATGATCGACCAGCTCCAGCAGCGTTTCGACCTTCATCTGCTCTCGGTGCCTGGCCGACAGGTGCCGGTTGATCACCTCGGAAGCGCTGGTAAGGCCTTGGCGCTGTTGTGGGATGGTGACGCGTTTGATCCAGCTGTTCATGGTCTCTATGGTGCTGTCCAACTGGCGAAGCAGGTCCAGAATGGCAATTTCCCGGGCTCTGATTTGCTCGCGCAACGTGGCACGGGCTGACAGCTGTTCGTAGGGCGTGGCGTCCAGGCGGGCGACCGCCAGGTCAATGGCTTCGTCGTTGATCACCAGCTGTCGGCCCTTGATCTTGGCCTGCCATTGCGAGTTCCACACGACTGAGCAGGCGGCGTCGCTCTTGGCTTTGCCTCCCAGTCGGCCTTTGTTCCCGTGAGCCCCAAGGGTCAGGCCCTCGATGTCCTGATACAGGCGTGAGTTCAGCTCGATGCTGTCGGCCAGTTCTTTTTCCAGGTTGGGAATCACGCCCATGTCACCACTTTCGAAGTGACCCGTCAGGCTTTTGATGCGGTCCTTTTGCCTGAGGGCGGCATCGTTAGTGCGCTCGACGCTGGACGCCAACGCTCGCTGGCGATAGTACGTGCGGTCGACCAGCCAGCGTGGCAACCGCTCACGAATTGCCAGGGGCCACATCGGTTCGAGTACATCCGCCACGTGCCCCAGCACACCGCCGCCGCCGGCGAGGCCGCCATTGAACGCGGTGCCGTAGACCCCGTAATGCGTGTCCCATTCGCCACTTTCGTCGAGGGCGATCGGCTGTTTGTAGCTCTTCTGGCGCGTGGGGCTCAGGCGCCAGTCCAACGCATCGCCCAGCCGTTCCACCTTGTAGATACGTCCGCGCCGCACGATGAAGTCACCGTCGCCATGCCGGTAAATGTTGCGGTACGGGCCGTGGCTGTGGGGCTGCAGCCCGGCAAGGGACACCACGCCTTCATACTCATAGCCGTCGAAACGCTGCAGAGCACGGCGTGCCTGGGTGGCGGAAGGCAGGTGCAGGCTGGCGGGATGGGCGCGCAGGTGACGCAGTTGCCGTTGACGGGTAGCGGCGCGAGCGTTGGTGGGCAGCAGCCCCGCAGAGCCCGGCAGGATATCCATGGCGCAATCAATCAGCGACAACAGCACCGCTTCGACCTCTGCCAGGCCATGCCCGACGTCGCCGCGCAAGAACGCCGCCACCGCCAGGTTGGCGCTGTTCCAGGCGTCATACAGCGCAATGGCCGTGCCCACGAAAGGCACCAGGCCCAGCGCGATTTTCAGGTAGTTGAAGATCATGCCGCTGCGCAGCGCGTTCTGTTCCAGCAGCAAGGCGGCATTGGAGCGTGAGGTCGCGCGATGAGCCTCGATGACCCGGCCCATATGGCTGTTGAGCAAGTGCTCGGGCAATGAGGTGGTCGCTGGCCACCGCGCGCCGACCTCGACCATGGCGTCGAAATTTTTCTGCTGCGCCTGGGCGATCCGCGACAAGTGGGCGGCGGCATCGCCCTTGATGGCACGCCCTGCCAGGTAGTCACCCATGCCGCTGGCCAGGCTGCGGTCGTACAGCGCCTTGCGAGCCAGTTCCAGGCTGGCGTAACGGCGCAGCGGCTGGCCGTCCGGAGTGTCGGGCAGGTAGAGCAGGGTCCGGCCCGACACCGGGTCCTGGATGAAGGTGATGCCGAACAGGCCGCTCGGGCTGTGGTCGGTGTCGGTGCCGCCTGCGCTCAACTGTGCCGGCAGCAACACGAATGGCTGGCGCGCTTCAACGGCATTGTTCAGGAGCAGCAGGTCGGTGTCGTCGAGCCGGCCCTGGGCGCGGGCGAACTTGCCCTGCAGGATGAGCATCAGGCGCAGTGGTTCGCTCAGGCACTCGCGCTGATGCTGGCGGGTAAACAGCGGCGTGTCCGGGTCACCGAGGAAGGTGCGAGTGATCAGGTGTTCGTAGGCGCCGGCCAGATCCAGTTCGGTGACCAGTTTCTTGAGGTAATCCAGGGTCAGGCCGTTTTTCAGCCGATCGGCTTCGATCGGACTCTGACTGGTGACGGTCACTTGTCTGAAACCCAGGCGCTGCTCGACGTTGGTGTCGATGTTCTGTTGCGCCAGTTGCAACAGCGACCAGTTGCTGCGACGCGCGCTGGGCACCAGCACATTTTTGAACGGCGTGCCGGGGCCCGCATGTTGGTCCAGGAGCTGGCGCTCCCAGCTCACCGAGTCAGGCAGGTTCAGTTGCACGTGAGCGTCGTGTTCAAGCTTGAAGTCCTCACGCAGGCGCTGGTTCAGGCGGCGCCGGCCGAAGTCCTGGAAGGGTTCCAGGTCGCGTTCGAGCAGTTGCTGGGCGTGGTGCAGGGCGTTGATCTGGGCCTTGATCAGCCTCTTGAAGGTGTGGCGGGCGTCAGCCGATAGTTGGCTCAGTTCGCCGGGCAACGCGCCGGCCAGGCTGACACTGCGCTGTTGTTCCAGCAGCTGCGTATAGGCCAGCCCGCGGGCCTGATGGGTGGGAATCAGCAGGGTGGACAAGGTCTGTTCGTGAAGTTTGCCCAGGGCCTCATCGCGTTGATGGGCAAGGGCCGGCACGGGGTAACGCATGATCGCTTCGGCGGCCTGTTGCTCACTGGCGTACAAACGTTGTTGGAGCGAGTGTTCAAACGGGTCGCCACTTAACTCGGCCCATTGCAGGGTGGTGCTGGCGTCGCCCGGCAGCTTGAACAGTGACTGGTCCAGGGCCTGGCGGGATTCGAAACGCTGCAAGCCGCCGCCGTTGCCGGGCCAGTACAACAACAGGCTTTGGGGCGTGGAGGCGGTGAGGGCGCCGGTCCGGGTGATCACCAGCAGGCCTTCCAGCTCATGTGTCGTTTCGCTGGGGTCACTGCTGACCAGGATCAGGCGCGCTGCGGTCACTTCGGGCCGGCGCTCTGCGGCGGCGGGATGGTCCAGCAGGGCCAGGAGCAGGCGATGTTCGTCGTCGCTGATTTGCTTGAGCGCATGCTGGATCGCCGCTTCGGCGCGTACGGCGGCGAGTTGCGCTTGATACAACGCGTCGTAGTGGGCGTTGGGTTTATGCCGCAGCTCCAGGCGTTCAAGGGCCGTGCGCCGCCCCAGCAGGGCGCTGGCAGCGTCATTGCCGGCCTGCTCGGCAGCGTCCTGCGCCTGCATCAACAATTTCAGTTGGGCCAGTTGGGTGGCGTATTGTGCGTCGCCGCCCAGATAGCGTTCGAGGTCCAGGCGTTGCTGTTTGATTGAGGCCCAGCGCTCGCTCAGGGTGATGTCGGCGTTGAGGTTACCGAACGGTGTGGGCAGGTCGTCGTCATCGGGCCCCGACATGGCGAGCGTGGGAGGCAAGGCAAACAGCGGATTTTCGCGGCGCTGACGGTCCAGTCGATCGGCATCGTCGAGGGCGTGGCGGGCATAGCGGGCCAGGTTGCTGCCGTTGCGGTGGCGGTTACGCAGGCTTTCCAGTTGTGCTGTCAGCAAATGCTCCAACACGTCGTGGGCCCCCGAATCCAGGGCATCGCTGCGCAGGGTGTAGTCGAAGGTGACCGAGGTCGCCGGCACATCCGATGGGATCAATTGTTGGGCCGGGGCCGTCAACCAATGCTCCATCTCGCGACGCTCGCTGAATACCATCAGGCTTGGCTGGCGGCTGGGCAGGTACAGGGTTTGGGTGAGCGGCGATGGCCCGCTGGCGCTGATGACCCAGGCACCCGGCAGTTTGACTTTGCTCTGGTCGGGCAGGTTCAGGGCCAACTGGTGGGTTTCACCAGGCAGGAATGGGCCTGGGTTCAGCCGTGTTTGCAGGGGGTGGAGCTGTTCGGTGCTGAGGTGCCCGAGGGCGTAGGCGGTCTGGCCGCAGGCTTCGATATGTTGGCGATACAACTGCACCACACGGTCGGTTCGCGACAGCGGCGTACCTGGCGCTCGCGCGGCCCAGTAGGCGTTCCAGCGGTTCTTGAGCAGTTGTTCCAGGTTCAGCGTCTTGAGGTATCCCAGCAACTGTATCGGTGTCAGGTTGGCCAGCCGGTGCCCGGCCAGGCCGACGGTGGTGCACTGGGTGTCAAGGCTGGGGGAGATGTCCGGAAACTGGCAGATAAACGCCCAGGCGTCCGTCAGGCTGATGAAGGACTCATCGTCCTGCTCTGTCTTGAAAATGCCCAGGCCGACGGGCCCGGGTCCCATCTGCAATTGTTCTTTAAGCACCCCACTGATGGAGTCGCGCACGCCGGGCGCTTGGGCAATCAGCTCATGCAGGCCCTGGCGACTTTCACGCCAGCGCGCGTTAGCCAGAAGGTGCAGGCTCTGGTCCAGGCGTAGTGCCTGGGTCAAGAGCGTGGGGGAGCTAAAGTCGCCCTGTGAAGTGGGGAGGGGGGGATGGTCAGTTCGCTCATGTTGATGGGTTCATGCTCTGGTGAGACCGGGCTTGCCGGTGAGTACCCCTATTTAAGAGGTGCGGCCAGGGCGTGGGGTGATAAATAGATACGCAAATGACCGCTGGGCACTCTTCATCAAACTGTCATGGAACTGTGGCAGCGCGCTTGAACAAACTTCATCAGACTCGCGCTCTACTGGGGTTCTGCGTTTCGGTGTTTTTCATGCGCGTGTTGTTTTTACTGGCCGCTTTAGTGTTCGGCCTGCCGTCTTTTGCGGCGTCTCGATGTGATGTCAATGTCCCGACCCAAACGGTCGACCTGGCTCAGGTAAGCATCGCTTACCAGAGTATCGGGCGTGCGTCCGACCCTGCCTTGCTGCTGGTGATGGGCCTGGGCGGGCAGTTGATCCACTGGCCGGACGAAGTGGTGGTTGCCCTGTGCGAGCAGGGTTTTCGGGTGATTCGTTATGACAACCGCGATGTCGGCCTGTCCACCTGGCGCCAGGCGCCCGCCAGCGCCAACCTGACCTTCGAAGTGCTGCGCTACAAGCTCGGCCTGCCGGTGGCGGCGCCCTACACGTTGACGGACATGGCCGACGACGCGCTGGGGTTGATGGACGGCTTGCACATCCAGCAATTCCACGTACTGGGCGCAAGCATGGGCGGGATGATCGCCCAGCACCTGGCGGCCATGGCGCCGCAGCGGGTGGAAAGCCTGACGCTGATCATGACCAGCTCCGGCGCCGAAGGCCTGCCCGCCCCGAGTGCGGCCCTGGTGCAACTGTTGTCGCGGCGCAGCGCACCCAATCGCGAAGTGGCCCTGGAACAACAGGCCGACCTGCTGGCCGCGTTGGGCAGCCCTTATGTGAAGGATGACCGCAAGGTGCTGCTGCAACAGGCGGCGCAGTCTTACGACCGGGCGTTCAACCCCGACGGTGTAAAGCGCCAGATCATGGCGATCCTCGCCGAGCCCAGCCGGGTGCCGTTGCTGAACCAGCTGCGGGTGCCGACGCTGGTGGTGCACGGCACCGCCGACCCGCTGTTGCCGGTGATGCACGGCGTGCACCTGGCGGCGCATATCCAGGGCAGCCAGCTGCGGCTGATTCCGGGCCTGGCCCATCGTTTCCAGGAGGCGTTCAAGGCGCCGTTGCTGGCGGCGGTATTGCCGTACCTGCAAGCCCATCGCGAGGATGCGGCGCATTGGGCGCAGATCGACCCGGTGACGCCCGCCAAGGTTTTGTAAGGGCGTAACGGGGTGTATCGTGGGACCTTTCCGGCGTTTGAAGCCAGCGAGGTTGCCTAGTCATGAGTACTCCCCTGAAAATCGATTTCGTCAGCGACGTGTCTTGCCCCTGGTGCATCATCGGCCTGCGCGGGTTGACCGAGGCTCTGGACCAGTTGGGGCCGGAGGTGCAGGCCGAGATTCATTTCCAGCCCTTTGAGCTGAACCCGAACATGGTTCCTGAAGGCCAGAACATTACTGAACACATCACTGAGAAATATGGCTCTACGGCTGAGCAATCCCAGGCTAACCGCGCGCGGATTCGCGACATGGGGGCGGAGTTGGGGTTTGCGTTTCGCACTGACGGGCAGAGCCGGATCTACAACACCTTTGATGCGCACCGCCTGTTGCATTGGGCTGGGCTTGAGGGGTTGCAGTACAACCTGAAGGAAGCGTTGTTCAAGGCGTATTTCACTGACCAGCAGAATCCGTCTGATCATGGGACGTTGGCGGCGATTGCCGAAGGGGTTGGGCTGGATCGTGTGCGGGCAGAGGAAATTCTGGCTTCGGATGAGTATGCGGCCGAGGTGCGGGAGCAGGAGCAGTTGTGGGTGTCGCGCGGGGTGAGTTCGGTGCCGACCATTGTGTTTAATGATCAATATGCGGTGAGTGGTGGGCAGCCGGCTGAGGCGTTTGTCGGAGCGATTCGGCAGATTATCAGTGAGGCTTCCGAAGGCTGATCGGTGTACATATCCGTTTTTTTGGTAACGGCGGCTATTGGTTCCGCTCTTACAGCGGGTCACTTTGGAAAAGCCCCAAAGTAACCAAAGGGCTCTGCCCCGCCTGTCGGCACCTCGCTAAGGCTCGGTGTTCCCTCACTCCGGGATTGCTCCGCGGGCCGCCGCGACGGGGCGTCCCTGCCCCGTCGCGGCTAAACCGGCGTCCTGCCGGTTTACCCGCTCCTCAATCCCTGCGTTCGGCCTCGGGCTTATTGGGGCAGTCAGAGCCAGATCAAGATCAAAATCTACAGCACAGCGGCCTACAGGCCGGCTTGAGTGGTAGAAGCCA
>NZ_AHHC01000042.1:0-89222 GCF_000242655.1 Pseudomonas sp. PAMC 25886 | reverse complement strand
CGCCGGCAAGCCGGCTCCTACAAATTCAGCTGTGCGCAAAACTGACCCGCAGGTTTACAATCGGGGCTCCTGATCAGGAGTATCCCTGTGCTGACTCATCTCGATTCCCAAGGTCGCGCCCACATGGTCGACGTCACTGAAAAAGCCGTGACGTTCCGTGAGGCTGTGGCCGAAGCGCGGGTGCGCATGTTGCCCGAAACCCTGAAAATGATTGTCGACGGCGCCCACCCCAAGGGCGACGTGTTTGCCGTGGCCCGCATTGCCGGGATCCAGGCCGCGAAAAAAACCAGTGACCTGATCCCTCTGTGCCACCCGCTGATGCTCACCGGGGTCAAGGTTGAACTCAGCGCCGATGGCCTGGACGCGGTCCACATCGTCGCCCGCTGCAAACTCAGTGGCCAGACCGGCGTCGAGATGGAAGCGTTGACGGCGGCGAGCGTGGCGGCCCTGACGATCTACGACATGTGCAAGGCCGTGGACCGTGGCATGACCATCGAAAATATTCGGCTGCTGGAGAAACTCGGCGGCAAGAGCGGGCATTTCAAGGCGGACCAGGCATGAGCATCACCGTACTGTTTTTTGCGCGCTACCGCGAAGCCGTGGACCTGGACTCGCTGGAAGTTGAAGGCGAGTTCGCCACGATCGACGCCGTGCGCCAGGCATTGGCGGCGGACCCCGGCTTTGAAGTGCTCAACGAAACCGGCTTGATGTGCGCCCGCAACGAAGAACTGTGCTCGCTGGACGAGCCGCTGGTTGATGGCGACGAAGTGGCGTTTTTCCCGCCCGTGACCGGAGGCTGACCATGGCGATTCGGGTGCAGGCCGAGCCGTTTGATCCGGGTGCCGAAGTTAACGCTATGCACGCGGCCAATGTGGGCGTGGGCGCGGTGGTGAGTTTTGTCGGCTATGTGCGTGATTTCAACGATGGCCGGGAGGTGGCGGGGATGTTCCTTGAGCACTACCCGGGCATGACGGAAAAAGCCCTCGGCAAAATCGCCGTGGAGGCCGAGCAACGCTGGCCGCTGCTCAAGCTGGAAGTGCTGCACCGCATCGGCGCCCTGGAGCCGGGTGAGCCGATCGTGTTCGTGGCGGCGGCCAGTGCCCATCGCCAGGCCGCGTTTGATGCCTGCGCGTTTGTGATGGACTACCTGAAGACGCGGGCGCCGTTCTGGAAGAAGGAAAACACCAGCGAGGGCCCGCGCTGGGTGGAAGGGCGCGACAGCGATCACGCTGCCGCTGATCGCTGGAAATAACAAGACGTGTGGCGAGGGAGCTTGCTCCCGCTGGGCTGCGTAGCGGCCCCAAAATCTTGGGAGCGCTGTGCACTCCAGCGGGAGCAAGCTCCCTCGCCACAGGGGTTAGGTCGAGGCTTGCAGCCGGTGCGGCGACAGCATCGCTTCGGTCAACCCGAACGCCGCCAATGCATCCGGCAACGGTTTCCCGCGCACCAGCGCGGCACTGGCCTGGCCCATGGCCGGCGAGGTCTGAATCCCATAGCCGCCCTGGGCCGCAATCCAGAACAAGCCCTCCACCTCTGGATCAAAGCCGCAGACCAGATCCCCATCGCTGACAAAACTGCGCAGCCCGGCCCAGGTCCGTGCGGGGCGGCGGATGGTCAGGGTGGTGGCTTCCTCGATGTGATAGATCCCCGTGGCAATGTCCAGCTCTTCCGGCTGCACATCGTGGGGCTCCACCGGGTCGGCATTGGCCGGTGAGCCGAGGAACATGCCGGCGTCGGGTTTCATATAGAACGAGCCGTCGAGGGCTGCCAGTTCCGGCCATGCATGGATGTTGAGTTCAGCGGGCGCGGCGAACACGAATGCACTGCGACGCTTGGGTTGCAGGCCGATTTTTTGTGCACCGGCCAACTCACCGATGTGGTCGGCCCAGGCACCTGCGGCGTTAATGATGACCGGGGCGCTGAAGTGCTGTTGCGCAGTGCGAACTTGCCACACGCCCTGGGCGTCGCGGGTCAGTTTTTGCACGTCGTTGTCGGTGTGGATTTCACCGCCGTTGCGTCGAATGCCACGTAGATAGCCTTGGTACAGCGCGTCGGTGTCGATGTCGCAGACGGTAGGATCGTAGATCCCGCCATGGACCTTTTCCCGACGCAGGATTGGCATCATGGCCATCGATTCATCGACGTCGAGCAGCCGCGTTTCCGGCACCAGGGCCTTGGCGCTCAGGTACTGGCGCTGCAATTCGTCCGGGTCGCCAGTCAAGTCCACCAGCAATTCACCTCGCGGGGTGAGCAGCGGGTGCTCGGCAAAACCGGTGGGCGGGTGATCGAAGAAGGCGCGGCTGCCGAGGGTCAGTGCACGAACCTGGGGCGTGCCGTAGGCGGCGATGTACAGGGCGGCGGAGCGGCCGGTGGAGTGGTAACCCGGCATCGACTCGCGCTCCAGCACGATGACGCGGGCATGTTGTGACAGCCAGTAACCGGCGGATGCGCCAGCGATGCCACCGCCGATGATGATGTAGTCGGCCTGGTTCATGTGTTCCTCCTTGAATTTGAAGACGCTGAAACCAAATGTGGGAGCGGGCTTGTGTAGGAGCCGGGCTTGCCCGCGATGCAGGCACCTCGGTGTGTCAGTTACACCGGGGTGATGCTATCGCAGGCAAGCCAGCTCCCACACAAGCCAGCTCCCACATTTTTAGCGCATTCCCGCTTAAGGGCGTTTACGCTCCACCGGGCGCAACAAATGCGTCGGCGGTGTTTCGCAGCTGATCTTGCGGCCCAGCAAAGTTTCGATCGACGGCAACTGATACGAGTCGTCTTCACCGGCAAAGCTGATGGACACGCCCGCAGCGCCCGCACGGCCGGTACGGCCAATCCGGTGCACGTAGTCGTCCGGCACTTCCGGCAGGGTGAAGTTGATCACGTGGCTGATGCCGTCGATGTGGATCCCGCGCCCGGCCACGTCGGTGGCCACCAGCACACGAATCTTGCCTTCGCGGAAACCTTCCAGGGTCTTGATGCGCTTGTGCTGCGGCACGTCGCCAGACAGTTGCGCGGCGTTGACGCCGTCACGCACCAGGCGCTCTTCGATACGCCGCACTTCGTCCTTGCGGTTGGCAAACACCATCACCCGCTCCCAACCGTTGTCGTTGACCAGGTTGTAGAGCAGCTTGTACTTGTCGGCACCGGCCACTGCATAGATGTGCTGTTCGACGTTCTCGCTGGCAACGTTCAGGGCCTCGATCTCGACGATGGACGGGTCGGTGGTCCACTGCTTGGCGAGGTTCATCACGTCTTCGGTGAAGGTCGCGGAGAACAGCAGGGTCTGGCGCTCGTTTTTCGGCGGGGTCTGGCGAATGATCTGACGCACCTGCGGGATGAAGCCCATGTCGAGCATGCGGTCGGCTTCGTCCAGCACCATCACTTCGACCATGTCCAGGTGCACGTCGCCGCGCTGGTTGAAGTCCAGCAAGCGGCCCGGTGTGGCGACCAGGATGTCGCAGTGACGCGCTTCCAGGTGCTTGAGTTGCTTGTCGAAGTCCATGCCACCGACAAACGTCATCACGTTGAGGCCGGTGTATTTGGTCAGGTCGGCGGCGTCCTTGGCGATCTGGACCACCAGCTCCCGGGTCGGGGCGATGATCAGTGCGCGCGGCTCACCCATGTAGCGCTCTTTGGGCGGCGGGGTCTGCAGCAACTGAGTGATGATCGAGATCAGGAAGGCAGCGGTCTTGCCGGTACCGGTCTGGGCGCGACCGATGGCGTCTTTGCCGGCGAGGGTGAAGCCCAGCACTTGCGCCTGGATCGGCGTGCAGTACGGGAAACCCAGGTCCTGGATGGCGTGCATCAGTTCCGGGGCGAGCTTGAAGTCATGAAAGCGGGTTTTGCCTTCCTGGGGTTCGACAACGAAGTCTTCCAGTTTCCAGGGGATAACCACAGGTTTTGGCGCGCGTTCGCGGCGCGGTTTTTCCTGGCGTGGCTCCTGACGTGGCTTCTCGGCGGGTGGTTCTTCAGCGACGTTAACCGTGGCGGGTGTGGTCACCGGCTCTTTTTTTGGCGAGGCTACAGGTGCGGTCCGGCCAGGCTGCTGACCGTCATTGCGGTTGCCTTGGGCGTGGGCGGGGGCACTGGAACCTGGCGCGAGCTGCTCAGCCTCGCTTTTACCGAACATCTTCTTGAGTGCTTTGAGCACGGTCATCTCATCAATTGGTTAAGGAATGTACGCCGGCCAGTGTAATGCAAGAATCGGGCGCGGCGTAGTGCGTTGGTCATACGGCTACACAATGTGTGGTTTTCAGCCGAGGCGGGCGGCCAACCAGGTACCGATATCGTGTATCTCCTGGGGTAACACTTCGTGGCCCATTGGGTATTCCTGCCATGCCACGGTGACACCGCGGGACTTCAAATGCTCATAGGCGCTGCGTCCCATGGCGTTCTGGACCACATCGTCGTACTGGCCATGCAGGCAGAGCGCCGGAATTCGTTGCTGGCTGGCCGACAATTCAAGCTCGTCGCCGAAGGTCGGAGCATAGGTGGAAAGGGCAATCACGCCACCCAATGCGCCCTGCCATTTAAGGAACGCGGTGTGGAACACCACGGCGCCACCCTGGGAAAATCCGGCGAGGAAAATCCGCGAGGCGTCTATTCCGCTGCTTTTTTGTTCCTTGATCAGGTCGGTGACCATTCTGGCCGACTCTTCCAGCTCTTCAAGGCTGATGGAGCGCGCCGGGCTCATGGCCTTGATGTCGTACCAACTGGGCATCTCATAGCCGCCATTAATGGTTACCGGGCGTGTCGGCGCCTGGGGCAGAACAAAGCGTGTAGTCAGGAGTTTTTCCTGCAGGGCTTCAGCCACCGGCAGGAAGTCGTAGCGATCGGCACCCAGGCCATGCAACCAGATTACGCAGGCGTCTGCGGGCTTGGCGGGCTGAAGAATCAAGGGTTCGGTCATGTCTGCTCCATAAATGTGCGTGCGCTCCGATTGAGTGCGTCGGAACGGTGCGCGACGGGTTGATCTGTTAAGAGAATGTCGCAAGGTTGAATCTTTTGCTCTTGACCATGGGCTGAAACGACTCAGCCACCAGTCTGGTACGGGGCTTGCTATGAGAAACCCGATGTCAAGGCTCACCCCAGGCGGTAACACTATCAGTGACTGACGCCTGTGGGATAGCAACTGGACTTAAAGCAAAAACCTCATGCTGTTTGACCCCAAAAAAAGCCAACACGGGTCGATGTCGCCTCATAAGGGTGCGGTGGGGTTCGAGCTCCGACACAACAAGAGCAAAACTGGAGGTTTGAATGAAGGTATTGAAATCCACCCTGGCCATCGTGACCGCGGCTGCCGTACTGGGTGTCAGTGGTTTCGCCCAGGCTGGCGCTACCCTGGACGCCGTGCAGAAGAAAGGCTTTGTGCAGTGTGGCGTGAGCGACGGTCTGCCGGGCTTCTCGGTGCCGGATGCCAGCGGCAAGATCCTCGGGATCGACGCTGACGTGTGCCGTGCTGTTGCCGCTGCCGTATTCGGTGACGCAACCAAGGTCAAATTCAGCCAGTTGAATGCCAAGGAGCGTTTCACCGCGCTTCAGTCTGGCGAAGTCGACATCCTGTCGCGCAACACCACCATGACCAGCTCCCGCGATGCCGGCATGGGCCTGAAATTCCCGGGCTTCATCACCTACTACGACGGTGTTGGCTTCCTGGTTAACAACAAGCTGGGTGTGAAAAGCGCCAAGGAACTGGACGGTGCAACCATCTGCATCCAGGCCGGTACCACCACTGAGCTGAACGTTTCCGACTACTTCCGTGCCAACAACCTGAAGTACACCCCGATCACGTTCGACACCTCCGATGAAAGCGCCAAGTCGCTGGAATCCGGTCGTTGCGACGTACTGACCTCCGACAAGTCCCAGCTCTACGCACAGCGCAGCAAGCTGGCCTCGCCGAAGGACTACGTGGTACTGCCGGAAACCATTTCCAAAGAACCGCTGGGCCCTGTCGTGCGTAACGGCGACGACGAGTGGCTGGCCATCGTGCGCTGGGTTGGCTACGCCATGCTCAACGCTGAAGAAGCCGGTATCACCTCGAAGAACGTCGAAGCTGAAGCCAAGTCCACCAAGAACCCGGACGTTGCCCGTCTGCTGGGTGCTGACGGCGAATACGGCAAAGACCTGAAAGTGAAGAAAGACTGGGTCGTACAGATCGTCAAGCAAGTCGGTAACTACGGCGAAGTGTTCGAGAAAAACCTCGGCAAAAGCACGCCTCTGGAAATCGATCGTGGCCTGAACGCACTGTGGACCAACGGTGGCATTCAATACGCACCACCTGTGCGCTGATCGCTGATGGTTCTGTCACCCGGTGGGCCAACCGCCGGGTGATGTTCTGTTCCATTATTCCTGGGGCACTTAATGCAAAATCAAATCGGCGCACCAAAACAGAAGCTCAGCTTCAGTGATCCAAAAGTGCGTGCGTGGCTATTCCAGATCATCACGATTGTGGCGGTGGTCTCGTTGGGCTGGTACCTGTTCAACAACACGCAAACCAACCTTCAACACCGGGGCATTACCTCGGGTTTCGACTTTCTTGAGCGCAGTGCCGGCTTCGGCATCGCTCAGCACCTGATCGACTACACCGAATCGGACAGCTATGCCCGGGTCTTTGTGATCGGTCTGCTCAACACGTTGCTGGTGACCGTGATCGGCGTGGTCCTGGCGACCATCCTCGGGTTCATCATCGGGGTGGCGCGTTTGTCGCCCAACTGGATGATCAACAAGCTGGCGACCGTGTACGTGGAAGTGTTCCGCAACATTCCGCCACTGCTGCAAATCCTGTTCTGGTACTTCGCGGTCTTCCTGACGATGCCGGGGCCGCGCAACAGCCACAACTTCGGCGACACGTTCTTTGTCAGCAGCCGTGGCCTGAACATGCCCGCCGCCTTGATGGCGGACGGTTTCTGGCCGTTTGTGATCAGCGTGGTGGTGGCGATTATCGCTGTTGTGCTGATGGCCCGCTGGGCCAACAAACGCTTTGAAGCCACCGGTGTTCCCTTCCACAAGTTCTGGGCCGGCCTGGCACTGCTGGTGGTGATTCCTGCGCTGTGTTCACTGATCTTCGGTGCACCGCTGCACTGGGAAATGCCCAAGTTGCAGGGGTTCAACTTTGTCGGCGGCTGGGTATTGATCCCTGAACTGCTGGCATTGACCCTCGCGCTTACCGTGTACACGGCAGCGTTTATTGCCGAGATCGTGCGTTCAGGCATCAAGTCTGTCAGCCACGGCCAGACCGAAGCGGCGCGCTCCCTGGGCCTGCGCAACGGTCCGACCCTGCGCAAAGTGATCATCCCGCAAGCCTTGCGCGTGATCATCCCGCCGCTGACCAGCCAATACCTGAACCTGGCGAAAAACTCGTCACTGGCCGCCGGTATCGGTTACCCGGAAATGGTTTCGCTGTTTGCCGGCACGGTGCTCAACCAGACCGGCCAGGCCATCGAGGTTATTGCCATCACCATGAGCGTGTACCTGGCGATCAGCATCAGCATTTCCCTGCTGATGAACTGGTACAACAAGCGCATTGCGCTGATCGAGCGGTGAGGAAGCCTGCATGAGTACGCATACATTCAAACCTGATATGCCGCCACCGAACAAAGTGTTCGGGCCGATGGCATGGATGCGCGCCAACCTGTTTTCCAGCTGGCTCAACACCCTGCTGACCCTGTTGGCGTTTTACCTGATCTACCTGGTCGTGCCGCCGATCCTGCACTGGGCCATCCTCGACGCCAACTGGGTCGGGACTACGCGTGCCGATTGCACCAAGGAAGGCGCCTGCTGGGTGTTTATCCAACAGCGCTTCGGGCAGTTCATGTACGGCTACTACCCCGGCGACCTGCGCTGGCGCGTGGACCTGACCGTGTGGCTGGCCATTGTCGGCGTGGCGCCGTTGTTCATCTCGCGCTTTACCCGCAAGGCGGTCTACGGCCTGAGCTTTTTGGTGGTGTACCCGATCGTTGCCTACTTCCTGCTGCACGGCGGGATCTTCGGCATGACCAACGTTGCCACCAGCCAGTGGGGCGGCCTGATGCTGACCCTGGTGATCGCCACCGTCGGCATCGCCGGCGCCTTGCCATTGGGCATTGTGCTGGCGCTGGGGCGGCGGTCGAACATGCCGGCGATTCGTGTGGTCTGCGTGACCTTCATCGAGTTCTGGCGCGGTGTGCCGTTGATCACGGTGTTGTTCATGTCATCGGTGATGTTGCCGCTGTTCCTGCCGGAAGGCATGGGCATCGACAAGCTGCTGCGGGCGTTGATCGGCGTGATCCTGTTCCAGTCGGCCTACGTGGCCGAAGTGGTGCGCGGCGGTTTGCAGGCGATTCCCAAGGGGCAGTACGAAGCGGCTGCCGCGATGGGCCTGGGTTACTGGCGCAGCATGGGCCTGGTGATTTTGCCCCAGGCGCTGAAGATGGTGATCCCGGGCATCGTCAACACGTTTATCGCGTTGTTCAAGGACACCAGCCTGGTGATCATCATCGGCCTGTTCGACCTGCTCAACAGCGTCAAGCAAGCCGCCGCCGACCCGAAATGGTTGGGCATGGCCACTGAAGGCTACGTGTTCGCCGCCCTGGTGTTCTGGATTTTCTGTTTTGGTATGTCCCGCTATTCCATTCATTTGGAACACAAGCTGGACACAGGCCACAAGCGTTAGGAGTTTTGTGATGAGTGAAGCGATCAAACAGCCTGTGAGCCCTGAAGGCATTATTCAGATGCAGGGCGTCAACAAGTGGTACGGCCAGTTCCACGTGTTGAAAGACATCAACCTGAACGTCAAGCAGGGCGAGCGTATCGTGCTGTGCGGCCCGTCGGGTTCCGGCAAGTCCACCACCATCCGCTGCCTCAACCGTCTGGAAGAGCACCAGCAGGGCCGCATCGTGGTCGATGGCGTGGAACTGACCAACGACCTCAAGCAGATCGAAGCGATCCGCCGCGAAGTCGGCATGGTGTTCCAGCACTTCAACCTGTTCCCGCACCTGACCATCCTGCAGAACTGCACGCTGGCGCCGATGTGGGTGCGCAAGATGCCCAAGCGCAAGGCCGAAGAAATTGCCATGCATTACCTTGAGCGCGTGCGTATTCCGGAACAGGCCCACAAGTTCCCGGGGCAACTGTCCGGCGGCCAGCAACAGCGCGTGGCGATTGCCCGTGCGCTGTGCATGAAACCGAAAATCATGCTGTTCGATGAGCCGACTTCGGCACTCGACCCGGAGATGGTGAAGGAAGTGCTCGACACCATGATCGGCCTGGCGGAAGACGGCATGACCATGCTCTGCGTGACCCACGAAATGGGCTTTGCCCGCACCGTGGCCAACCGCGTGATCTTCATGGACAAGGGCGAGATCGTTGAACAGGCGGCACCGAATGACTTCTTCGACAACCCGCAGAATGATCGGACCAAGTTGTTCTTGAGCCAGATTCTGCATTGATGCGGGAGTAACGCTTAAAAATAAACCCGGCCTTGTGCCGGGTTTTTTGCGGGTCAGGCCACCGTAAGATTTTCATGTTCTTTGTGCTCGGTGTATTTAAACGCTCCTCGCAGGTCGGCACCTTCGGCCAGAGCCTTTGCGTCAGCGAGCAAATGCGGGTAACGATCCAGGAGGCGCATCAGCAGCATCAATGCCTTTGGCGGAAGAATCTCGCCGCGCTCGTAACGCGAAAATGCGTTGTGGCCACCACCGGACAGCAGTTGCACGGTTTCTTTTTGCGTAAGGTGTAGTTTGCGACGGATACGCTTCATCTCGGCGCCGATCATTTGCCGGGCCGCGATAACCAGTTCATCGCCAGCTTGCCCGTGGCGCTCCGAGCTTTCGGGATCCCATTCGATTTCTCCGCACTTCTGGCACTCCCAACCAGAAAGATTATCGACACGGCGCTCCATGCCCTTGATGCTCATGGTTTCGCCGCGCCCTTCGAAATGTGTCATGCCCTCACGCGCGCCGCAGCTGAAACATTGCTGGGTTTTCATGGGTTTTTCTCCTTAAAGGAGATTACGGGTGGGCCGCCGGCAGGGCGGTACGTCACCTTTATATAAATCTCCAGATCTTTTGAGTTCGTGTGGTACACGTCCTGCCACACTCGATGGTCTTCATGGGTGGTCATCGATTTGTACAACATCTTGGTTTGCAGCTCGAAAATGACTTCCTGCATCTCTTCAATAGTCAGGCCCATCTCCTGGCCGGTCCTTTCTGCGGTATTGGTAAATGCTTTCTTCCCAAGCCGCCTGACATTCGCTTTTATCGCCGCCAAATCGTAATGAGGTGTGTACTTTTCCATAAGACACCTGAGGCCGAAATTACCCTCTAAGGGTAATTTTATCAATCGGAAATCCCGCTCCATTTGTTACCCAACCAACCCTAGTGCGTTGCCTTTGTAGGCAACTCCTAATAGGCTGTGGGAAAATTCATCCTATGATTGGACGAAAGCTCAGATCCCATGACAGACATCGCCCCTCTCATCAAACGCTCCCTCGTCGACCTGGCCCTGGACCAGTTGCGCCAGCGCATCACCCAAGGCGTGTGGGCGATCGGCGAGCGCCTGCCCACCGAGCCCGAGTTGTCTGCCGAGCTGGGCATCAGCCGCAATACCGTGCGCGAAGCCATGCGGGTGTTGGCGTTCTCCGGGTTGATCGAGATCCGCCAGGGCGATGGCAGCTACTTGCGCTCCATGACCGACCCCTTGGGGGCGATGAAAGCCTTGTCCCACTGCACCTTGGCCCAGGCCCAGGAGACACGGCAGATTCTTGAGGTCGAGGCCATCGGCCTGGCGGCGTCAAGGCGTACGGATGAAGACCTGATCGCCTTGCGCGAGGCGCTGAAAACCAGCGGCGAGCATTACCACGGCGACCTGGAGCACTACATCAGCTGCGACCTGGTGTTCCACAAACGCCTGGTGGACGCCGCCCACAACCCGGCCTTGAGCGAGCTGTACCAGTACTTCTCCAGCATCGTCGGCGCGCAACTGCGCCAGACCCTGAACATCAAGCCCCGTCGGCAAGCGGTGTTCGATTTGCACGGCGCCTTGCTCGATGCCGTGGAGCAACAGGACCCGGAGCGCGCCAAGGCCCTGTCCCGGCAGTTGATCAATGAACCTTG
Organism: Pseudomonas sp. PAMC 25886; assembly: GCF_000242655.1. NCBI lineage: Bacteria > Pseudomonadati > Pseudomonadota > Gammaproteobacteria > Pseudomonadales > Pseudomonadaceae > Pseudomonas > Pseudomonas sp. PAMC 25886. Next base: position 78,132 of record NZ_AHHC01000042.1, on the reverse strand, counting down.
AACCCGAGAACCTCATGCCCCGTTCAGAAAACGCCCTTGAAGAACTGCTGATCGATGCCGAAGCCGACGACGATGAGGTCCAGCACAGCCCGCCGGTGGTGAGTCGCCCGTGGTTGTTGCTGCTGGGCCTGATCCTGGTGGCGCTGAACCTGCGCCCGGCGCTGTCGAGCATGTCGCCGCTGCTTGCTGAGGTATCGAACAGCCTCGGTTTGTCGGCGGCCAAGGCCGGACTGCTGACCACCTTGCCGGTGTTGTGCCTGGGCCTGTTTGCGCCGCTGGCACCGATCCTGGCCCGGCGTTTTGGCGCCGAGCGCGTGGTGCTGGGGATCCTGCTGACCCTGGCGGGCGGCATCATCCTGCGCAGTTCATTCGGTGAGGTCGGACTGTTCGCCGGCAGCCTGCTGGCCGGCGCGAGCATTGGCCTCATCGGTGTGTTGCTGCCCGGCATCGTCAAGCGCGACTTCGCCAAACAGGCGGGCACCATGACTGGCGTGTACACCATGGCCCTGTGCCTGGGCGCGGCGCTGGCGGCGGGGTCCACGGTGCCGCTGAGTCACTACTTTGGCGACAGCTGGACCATCGGCCTGGGGTTCTGGATCCTGCCGGCGTTGATCGCTGCACTGTTCTGGCTGCCGCAAATCGGCCAGAAGCACGGCGCGCACTCTGTGGCTTATCGGGTGAAGGGCCTGTTGCGTGACCCGCTGGCCTGGCAGGTGACCCTGTACATGGGCCTGCAATCGTCCCTGGCCTACATCGTGTTTGGCTGGTTGCCTTCCATCCTGATCGGGCGTGGCTTGACCGCCACCCAGGCCGGCCTGGTGCTCTCGGGGTCGGTGATCGTGCAACTGGCCAGCTCCCTGGCCGCGCCGTGGCTGGCTACGCGGGGCAAGGATCAGCGCCTGGCTATCGTGGTGGTGATGGTGCTGACGCTGGGTGGCCTGTTCGGTTGCCTGTATGCGCCGCTGGACGGTTTGTGGGGCTGGGCGATTCTGCTGGGCCTGGGCCAGGGCGGTACGTTCAGCCTGGCACTGACCTTGATCGTGCTGCGTTCGCGCGATGCCCACGTCGCCGCCAACCTGTCGAGCATGGCCCAGGGCATCGGTTATACCCTGGCGTCCATGGGGCCGTTCGCGGTGGGCCTGGTGCATGACTGGACCGGCGGCTGGGCCGCCGTGGGCTGGATTTTCGCGGTGATCGGCCTGGGTGCGATCGTCGCCGGACTGGGCGCGGGACGTTCGCGGTACGTTCAGGTGACCAGCGAAAAGGTCTAGCGCTCGGGGCTACAGGTACACGATTTGAAGGCTGCCCGAGCCATCGATGCGTACGTCGGTGCTCAGGTCCAGGTTTTTCAGGGCCGCGAGCACCACCTCGACCTTCAGCAAGGTATTCAGGTTCTGAATCGCTGACGGCCCGGCGGTGCTGCCTTCGGTGTCGGTAAAGGCCAGGTAGCTCTGTGAACCGATGTCGATAGGCCGCAGATTGGCCGGGCGCCAGGCGACGCCGCCCGTGGTGGATTCGGTGCCATAGATTTGCGCCACGCTGTCGACCACGGTGAGTGTCGGGTCGAAACTCACCGAGAACAGACCCACCTTGTTGCCGCTGTTATCCAGGCCCAATCCATAGAAGATCTCGCTGTTGACGTTCGCCGAGCCGTCGCGGTTGTCCGTCATGAGCAGGGCGAAACGGGTCGGACCGTTGCAACTGATGCCCAGGCTCAATTGGCGCAGGGGCAGGCGTGTGCCTGTCTCGATGTTCAGGTCCTGATGGGAAATTTTTCCCAGGTCAACCACGCCCCCACCGGACAGCGTCGGGGTGCAGGCCAGCGGGGTAATGCGGCCCTTTACCGTCAACTCGATGGTGGAAGCGGCGTGTGCCATGGGTGGGATCAGCAAGAGTGCGGTGGAGAGTGCAATGCCGTAAAGGTTCATGGGTGGGTCCTCGATAGACGTTACAGGTAAATGATTTCGATGGTGCCCGAGCCGTTCAGGTGCACATCGTTGCGCAGGTCCATGGTTTGGCTGGGGGCCAGGATCGCTCTGATTTGCAGGCTGCCGGAGAGGTTCTGGATGGATACCGGGCCGCCGTTGTCGCCGGCACGGTCGGTGAACCCCAGGTAGCTGTTGGCGCCGAGGGGAATCGTCTGGGAGCTGGAGGTGCTCCAGGCGCGACCGGCGGTGGTGGAGTCGGTGCGGTACAGCGAGGCCAGTGTGTCGGCGCTGAAATTCGCGGGGTCGACCTGCACGTAGAAGCGCCCGATCTTGTTGCCTGCGCCGTCCAGGTCGAGGCCATAGGAAGTTTCATCGGTGCCGCCGGTGGCCGAGCCGTTGCGGTTGTCCTGCATGCGCACGGCGAACGGGGTGGCGGCATCGCAAGCGACGGAAAACAGCAGGTTTTTGGTCGCCAGCACGGTTTCCCTTTCAACGTTGAGCGCCTTGGCCGACAGCGTGCCGTAACTCACCACGCCACCGTTGGACAAGCTCGGGACGCAGGCGGCGGGTACAACGCGTGCACGCAGGCCCAGCTCACGCGCACGGCCGGTGTTGACCGCATCGATCAGGCCGCTGGCTTCCCATGGGGTTGCGTCCTGGACCAGGGTGGCGCCCGCATCGGCCCAGGCGCGGACGGTCAATTGCAGCGCCAGGCTGTTGCCCGGCACCACCGCGCCGGCCCGCACCGGCGCGATGCCATAGCCAGGCCGCCAGTTGAGTACCGCGCTGGTGTCGGTGGGTGATTGCCCCGGGGCGCTCAACAGTCCCAGCTCCACGGCCTGGCCGTCGACGACGGCGTCGCTGAGCTGTATCTGATAGTTGCCGCGCTCGGTAAACCGCAGCCGCTCGGCGCTGGCCGCCAGGCCACGGTAGAACAGGCTCAAGTCGGTGGGTTGCGGGCAGTTGAGCGTCAGGCTCAAGCGGCGTTCGCCGACCAGCTGTTGGCCCGCCGGGTCGTGGCGGGCGGTGCGGCTCAGTTGGCCGAAATCCAGCAGCGATTCACTGAGGTTCAGTTGGCACTCGTCCAGCGCCTGGGCGTTGGAAGCCATGCCGAGCAGCAGTAAGGTCGCCAGTCGTTGCAGGGTCTTATCAAGGTTCATGGCACAGTCCTCAAGGCGTCTGGCAGCGGGCGGGGGCGGTTTCGAAATACACCTGCGGGTCAGCCTTTTCCGCGAGTTTGAAGCGCAACCGGCAGCGGTTCATGCTGGGGGCGTTTACCCACAGCGAAGGTTGATCGAGCACGTTGGGCAAAAACACTTGGCTGTTGTCCTGCACCAGCGTCACGAACGCCCCCTGATCGTCGGTCACCGATGCGCCGCGAGGCAGCGGTTGGCCCTGATCCGTACTGACGGTGAGCAACACGCGGCGCGTCATCGTCACGCCGAAGTCGAGTTTGTCCACCGCCCCGCGTCCGGCAGAAACCATCGCCAGGCCGTTGCTGATATCGGCGTTGCGAGGCAGTGAGCGGGTTTGCACCTCCACCGCGCTGCTGCCATAGGCCGTCACTTGCGGCACCACGGCCTGGCCTTGCCAGTCGGTCCAGACCGGCCCGCTGGGGGTGTTGACCTTGATGCCGGGCATGTCGCCGACCGACAGCACGGCGAAGGTCTCGCGTACCGGGTAAGGCGACAGGGTGACGCCGCCGTCATGCACCACTACACCGCCGCGGGCACCGCCCTGGTAGCTGGATTGATCTGCGTTGGAGCGGGTGTAGTTGAAGTCGAACTGGCTGTAGCGCGGCAAGTACGAAACCCCCAGCGAGCTTTCCACTTCCTGGTCACGGCTGTCGTGCTCGGCGGCAACCCGGTAGCTGAACTGGTCATTGACCTGCTCGTTCAGGCCCACGCCGACGCGGTGCTCGCCCCCCGAGTTGCGCAGCCAGGAACGGCCGCGACGGTTCTCACCCAATGGAACGCTGACCGTGAAGTACAGCGCGTTGTCCTGATAATTCTGGCCGCCCATCTGGCGTTCGCCGCTGGCGGAAATCGACACGCCCCTGACGTTGGTGCCCCAGGAAGCGAAGAGGCGGCTGCTGTCATCACCGTCAAATGTGCTGGAGCGAGAAGCGCCGCCGCTGAATGCGCCCAGCCAAGGATGGGTCCAGGACAGCGCCAGGCTTTGTTGGTCACGGTAACGGTGGCGGGTGTTGCGGCGGGTTTCCCGCTCGTTCTGGTAGACCGTTTCTTCCAGTTCACGATACCCGGGTGTGCGGTAGGAGTTGGCTGCCGTGAACGACCATTGCTCGCCCAGCCGCTGGGTCCAGGACAGGTCGGTTTGCAGCCCGCGTTCGGCTTCGTCCAGCCGTGCGTCGGTGGCCTGAGTGGAGAGTTGGATCTGGCCATCGGCCCACGGCAGCCAGCCGAGGTTCAACCCGGCGGAGCGATAATCACTGGCCATTAACGTGCCGGCCCCCAGGCTCAGCCGCGGGTGCAGCGCACCACTCCAGCCGGCGCTGACGACCCAGGGATCGCTGCCATCGGCGTCGCCGACGTTGCGTACGCGCCCGGCCCCGATTGAATAGCCGGGTGCAGGCAGGCCAATCCCGAGCAGGGCCGCCGGCACGGTATAACGCCGTTCGCCACCCGAGGTTTCCTTGACCGTGACTTCCACATCCGAACGGTTATTGAGGCGCCTCACATCGGTCAGGGAAAACGGGCCGGCGGGCACTACGGTGGAGTGGATCAGTGCACCGTTCTGGCGGATTTCCACCTGGGCGGGGCTGTTGGCGATGCCGTCAATGGTTGCGCCCTGGTGCTGATCCTGCAGCGCCTGTTCAGTGAACACCTGCGCGCCGGTGATCTGCGCACCCGGCAGCACCGGGTTGTAGAGGTTGATCTGGCCGGTCTGAAGCACCGCCTGATGACGGGCAAAGGTGCGTTGCGCATAGGCTTCCAGGTGCGTGCTGCTTGAGCGGTCATCCTGCCAGGTCTGTACCTGCCGGCTGCGCACGATCCAGTCGCCGGCATTGAAGCCGACCTCGGTGTTGGCGGAGCCGAAACGGTTGCTGTCGTCATTGAAGCGGTTGTAGACGCCACTCATGTCGTAGTTGAGCAGGGCGGCGACACCGCCGGTCTGGTAGCCGGAAATGTCTTGCTGGCGCGGGCGCAAGGCGTCGGTCGGCACCACCAGCGCCACGCTGAGGGTGGCGGGGTCTTGTTCAACCACGGTCTGCGGATAGGCCTTGATGAAATCATGGCAGCGCGGGTTGTCGTCGGGGATGATCAGGTTGGCCGCGTCGAGCAGCGGGCGATCAAAACACAGGCTGCCGTGCTCATCGAACTGTGCGTTGATTCGTCCTTGTCGCTGGCCGTTCACAGCGAGGCTGACGGCGTGCACGCCAGCGGTGAAGCGGGGTGTTTCCAGCAGCAATTTGGCCAGCGCCGGATCGATGCCGCGCTGGTGCAAGGTCTTTGCGTCGAACTGGCCCTGGCTGTCGGCCCAGGCCGGGGCAAGCCAGAGCAGGTTGATCAGCGGGAGCGCGGCCCTGCTTAAGAGCGTACGCGCCAGGGTGCGTTGCGAACCGTCGCGCACGGCTTCGCCGTCACGGTACTTCAATACTGTTTTCACGAAGGACACTCGGATTGTTGGGGGCGCGCAGCCTCGCTGCGTGCGGCTCCCGGCCTGTTGGGTGGTGACCGTCATGGCGCGGTCACTTCATTTTTATGGTGCGTCGGATCTCTTGAGTGGAGGGGCAATCGGCGCGTCATAGGCGGCGACCGCAAAGCCGTATACCGTGGCCGGTTGCAGGCGCACGCTGCTCGCGGCCTGCGCAGCGACACCCATCGTCAGGTGTTCGCCGGGCAAAATGTAGGTGCGTGGCAGCATCGCCCGCTGCTTGCCGGGCAGCAGTTGCAGCTCCTGGGCCAGGCGCACGACATACGGGGTGTCGTTGAGGACACTGAGTTCGTTGTTGTTCAGCGACCAGCTCAAGCCGGTCCAGGGCGTGCGATTTTGCGCCAGGCCCTTGGGGTGAATGATCACCGGCAGGTTCTGGCGCACGGTCACGCCAACCCGTGCATGCCCGGCCTCGGCGGGCGCCCGGTCCTGGGGCATGCCTTCGAAGATCGCGCGCTTGAGTCGTTGAGTGGTCAGGGGTTGCCGGTTCTGCAAAATGAAGCGCACCAGTTGGGATGCAGAGGGGTTCACCCTGGCCAGCGGCGGGGTGACCACCAGCAGGCTCTCGGTGTCTTCGGGCACGTTTTCCAGGGTGACGTGCAGCAAGGCTACCTGCGAGTCGGTGTTGGTCACCGAAACGGAGGCTTCGCCTTCTGCCTCATGGACGATCACCACGGACGTTTCCGGCACCATGCCGTCGGCCAGGGCCGCACAGCTCCATAGCAGGCTGAACAGGCCGAGGCTCAGAACGTGTCGCACATCGGGTTTTGATAATAGCGGGGTCATGACGTGTCTCGTCAGGTCATTCATGACCCGGCCCCAGGCGCAAGGCCTGAGGTGCGGGTCGCGAGAACGTTAAAGGTATTTGACGGTGATCGTCGCCGAACCATCCAGCGGCACTTCGTTATCCAGTGTCAGTTGGCGGGTGGGCGCGATCTCCGCACCGACCCGCACATTCGCCGTCAGGCTGCGCACGGGAATCGGTACCAGAGAACCTATATAGGCAACACTGAGAATGTCACCCCGAACAAGATTGGGTTCGGCCCACCATGAGCCGCCGTTGTTCGGCGAAGCGATGGTATGCACCGCTATGCCGTCGGCGACGGGTGAGGAAAACCTCAGCTCAAAGGCCCCGAGTTTTTCACTGCCATTGATCAACCCCAAACCGTAATACATCGCGTCGCCCCGGTGGTCCGAGCCTTCACGGTTATCGTTGCCCTGCAAGGCCAGCAACGTGCTGCCCTCGCACGCAATTGCCAGTTGCAGGTTGACGTTGGCCAGGGAGGTAGCGCGGTCGGGCCGCAGGTCCTTGGCGGACATCTTGCCGTAGTCGACCACACCGCCGCTGGTGAGCGTTGGCGTGCAGGAACTCGGTGTAACCAGTCCCTTGACTGCCAGATCCACGGCCGAGGCCGCGTGAGCATCAAGGGCGCCCAGTAACAGGACCGGCACGATGATGCTGAGCATCTTGTTCATGGTGAAACGAACTCCTTTTCAGTGTCGGGCCAGGGGTTACAGGTACTTCACTTCCAGTGTTGCGGAACCGTCGATCAGTACTTCATTGCTCAGGTCCAGACCGTCGGAGCGGGCGATGCTGGTGTCCACCTGCAGGTCCACCGTGAGGTTTTGCACTGGGAGCGGCTGAGTGTCATCGCTCATTGCGCCGACTGACATGTAAAGCCCCGGCTCCCAGATGTATTCAGCGCCCCAGGTGGTGCCTTTGTCGTAGGAGGCAATCGGTTGAACCGCTACGGTATCGGCCACGGGGCTACGCAGCATCATGCTGTACCCCCCAAACGGCTGACTGCCGTTGATCAGACCCAGGCCGTATCGATTGCTGAACGCCGCAGTGCCCGGACGATTGTCGATGGCGTTCAAGGCGAACTGAATTGGCGCATCGCAGTTCACGGTCATCTGCAGGGTTTGTGAACCGAGGTGAGTGGGATTGTTGGTCTTGAGATCTTTCGCCGAGATCTTGCCGTAATCGACCTGGCCGCCACCGGACAACGTCGGCGTGCAGGAGTTGGGGGTAATCAGGCCGGTCACCGTCAAGTCCACAGTGGACGCCGCAAATGTGGCAGGAGCGCAGGCGATCAACAGGGTGCTGGCAACGGTTTTGAGTAGCGTGTTCACGGTAAAAATTTCCTTTGTCTAAAGGGGGAGGTGGGGAGGGGGGGATCAGAGGTACTTCAATTGCAGCGTGACGTGGCCGTCGATGGACTCCTGATCGATCAGGGTCAAGCCGTCGGCCGGTGCGATGTTGGAGTAGACGCGCAGCTCCGCATCCAGGTTTTGCAGGGCGAGGGGCGTGTCCGCACCGCCTACGGCCGCAACGGAGGTGAGGGCGGCGTGCCCTACATAAGACGCCGGGACCCAGGTGGCCCCGCCATTGGTTGAGAAAATCGGGCGTACCGGCGCGCTGTCGGCCACCGCGTTGGAAAGCCCGAACGCCACACCCCCTACCTTCTGGTTGGTGCTGGTCATGCCCAGGCCGTGCAGACTTTCGACGAAGGAGGTGCCCGAGCGGTTATCAATCATGTTCATGGCAAAGAACGTCGAGCCTTCACAGCGCACGCTCAAGCTCATCGCGCGTGTCGGCAACGCGGTGTGCTGATCGGGCTTCAGCTCGGCGGCCGAAATCTTGCCCAGATCAACCGCTCCTCCACCAGAAAGCGTGGGGTTGCAGGAGCTGGGGGTGATCCTGCCCCGGACGTTCAGATCGGTAGTGCTGGCAGCCCAGACCGACGATGTCAGTACCGAGGCGAGGACTGCCGGAACAAGTCGCTTCATGTGGTTAAACCTTTGTGAGGGGCCGCCGTTGGCCGGTGAGGTCTTCTTCACCTTGCGGGCTGGCGGCGAGGGTCAAGCGTGACCGTTGCCCCAATCGGGGTGGGGCGCAATTTAGCGGGCGGGTCGGGGAGGGGAAATACAACAATTACGAGAATCCGCCGTGTCCCTCTACGTGCTCTGGATCAAGTCGGAATAGGCAATTGTGGGTGTAGGAAAACCTGTCTTTTCGTAGTTCTTGTATCGCCACGAACACGCTCATTTGGATAGGTTGTTTTTTAAATGGGTGTCGTGTGGGTGGTTGTTGACCGCTGCCGGGAATGCCCCTCTCTTGAAGATAGGCCCGTGGCAAACAAAGACGCTGGCCCTCTGCGTTGATACCGAGGTGGCCATGATGCCAAGCGTTTTTGCAGGCGACGGCCCGAACCGGCAAATGCCGACATGGCGTAGCCCTCCTGCTCACTGGCGGCTCCTGAGTGTCCTGGTCGTCGACGACCATCAGACCTACCGCGCCTTGATGGGCTGGTTTTTGCAGAAGTTCGAACTGGCCCATGTACTGGTCGAGAATGGGCAAGCCGCGTTAAGCACCATGGCCCACAGGCGTTTTGATCTGGTGATCAGCGATTGCCGGATGCCGGTGATGGACGGCTACAGCATGACCCGTGAGATACGCCATCGTGAGCGTGCCGATGGCCGCGAGCGTATCCCCGTGATCGCTCTCACCGGAAAGCTGGGGCCGGACGATGCTCGGCGCTGCCTTGAGGCCGGAATGGATGACTGGCTGCTCAAGCCGCTGTCCCAGGAGCGGTTGCGTGAAGTGCTGGAACGCTGGTTGCCGCAGAGGCCGGGGGAGGTACGCCACCCGTTCAGCGAGGCCCCACAAAAAAACTGGCCAACCCGTGCCGGGCTGATCGAGATGTTTGGAGACGGGCAGGTGGTGGACCTGATGTTGGGCAGCCTGCTGCGGGAGGCCGATTCGGATTATGCGAGCCTGGTGTGCGCCTTCCGCAAGCAAGACCGGCAAGGCACGCTCGAATGCCTGCATCGACTGGCGGGCAGCCTGGCGTTCCTGGGCGGCACGGGCCTGGACACTCGCGCGGGGCACCTGATCGACCGCGTGCGTGATCACGGGGTTCTGGTCAACCGGCGTGACCTGCAACGGTTTGAAAAAGAACTGATCGTTTATCTGCGGTATTTGGCAGATTTATGACATCGGCAAAGGGTTTTGTAGGATTTACTCAGGTTGTGGGTAGGTATGTTTTGTAGGTGTTTTCCTTTTGTTTTGTAAGCTAAAAGTCGATCACTTAAAAACACGGGACCCAAGTGAAAACCAGTCTCGAACAGGCGGTTGTTGCCCGCTGCGGACGGGGGTATTTTGCGCCAATCAATTTGCCATCATTCGTGGGTTTCTATGCTTCGCGTAATTATTGCTGACGATCATCCCATTGTTCGTATTGGACAAAAGGTAGTGATCGAAGCGGACGGCAGGTGCAAGGTGGTGGGTGAGGCCAACGGTCCTGATGAGTTGCTCAGCGTGTTGGCTTCCACCCCCTGCGATATCCTGGTAACGGACTTTGCCATGCCCGGAAATCAGCAGGCGGATGGCTATGTTCTGCTGGGGTTGTTGCAACGCCAGTACCCCGGGTTGCCGGTGATCCTGGTGACGATGTTTGCCAATATCGCCACCTTGCGTGCCTCGTTCGCCCAGGGCGCCAGGGCCATCGTCGCGAAGAACGCCTCAGCCAAAGAGTTGCCTTCGGCGATCAAGGCGGTGAGCGAGGGCAAGACGTTTGTCAGCGAATGCCTGCGGGTGCAGTTGGTCGAGGCCGGGACCGGCGACCAGTTGCAGCCGCCGCAACTGTCCGGCAAGGAGCGGGAAGTGGTGCGCATGTTGGCCAGCGGCATGACCGTCAGCCAGATTGCCGCACGGGTCAACCGCAGCATTTCCACCATCAGCAAACAGAAAAGCACCGCCATGAACCGCCTGTGTATCTCCACCGATGTGGATTTGTTCGCCTATGCTCGCAGCAGCGGAATGGTTCCCTGAATGAGTGGGACGGGGTATTCCTGGCGTTGATGCCAGTAGTGTTCCCGGGCGTTGGGGATTATCGTACCGGCCATCCAACCCCTTTTGCGGAACCTGCCCATGAGCGACGCCCATAACGCTTTGATCACCGAGTTCTACAGTGCCTTCCAGCGCCTGGATGCCGAGGCCATGAGCGCTTGCTACACCGACGACGTGGTGTTCAGCGACCCGGCGTTCGGCGAGCTGCGTGGCCGGGATGCGGGCGACATGTGGCGCATGCTCACCACCCGCGCCAAGGACTTTTCCCTGACCTTCGACAGCGTGCGCAGTGACGAAATCACCGGCAGCGCGCACTGGGTGGCGACTTACCTGTTCAGTGCGACGGGCAACACCGTGGTCAACGACATCCGGGCGCGTTTTGTGTTTCGTGATGGCAAGATCTGCGAGCATCACGACCACTTCGACCTGTGGCGTTGGTCGCGTCAGGCCTTGGGCACCAAAGGCCTGTTGCTGGGCTGGACGCCGCTGGTGAAAAACGCCGTGCGGGCGCAGGCGCTGAAAGGCTTGAAGGCGTTCCAGGCCAGTCGTTGATAAGATTGGCGTTCCTTTGGTTTGCCGAATTGATCCGTGACCACTCCCTCTGAAGCCAAGCCGTGGTTTGTGTACCTGGTGCGTGCCGCCAATGGCTCGCTCTATTGCGGCATCAGCAATGACCCGGTGCGCCGCTTTGCCACTCACCAGAGCGGCAAGGGTGCACGGTTTTTTCTCTCAAGCCCCGCCGTGGCGCTGGTGTACACCGAAGCCTGTGCCAGCAAGGCCGAGGCGTTGCGCCAGGAACGGCTGATCAAGAAATTGAAGAAAAGCGCCAAGGAGTGCCTGGCGGCGATCGGTCCATCAATTTGACTGATAGGTTCCCATGCGCGCCTTTGCCGGGTTTGCAGGCTAAGCTGGACGCTCACACATTGAGCGGAGCCTGGCATGTCTGAGTTGATCCTCCACCACTACCCGCAATCCCCGTTTGCTGAAAAAGCCCGCCTGTTGCTGGGCTTCAAAGGCCTGTCCTGGCGCTCGGTGCATATCTCACCGGTGATGCCCAAGCCTGACTTGACCGCCCTCACTGGCGGTTATCGCAAGACCCCGGTGCTGCAGGTCGGCGCCGATATCTACTGCGACACCGCGCTGATCGCCCGCCGCCTGGAGCAGGAAAAGGCCGCGCCGGCGCTGTTTCCCCAAGGCCTCGAACTGGTCAGCCAGGGCTTCGCCGCCTGGGCCGATTCGACGGTGTTCTCCCATGCGGTGAGCCTGGTGTTCCAGCCGGAGTCCCTGGCGGTGAAGTTCGCCAAGGTACCGCCGGAAATGATCCAGGTGCTGGTGGCCGACCGCAGCAAGTTGTTCAGCGGTGGCACCGCCACCCGTGTGCAACTGGACCAGGCCACACACCAATGGCCGGTGATCATCGGCCGTATCAATCAACAGTTACAGCATCAGCAGGGCGACTTCCTGTTCGGCGAGCCGTCGATTGCCGACTTTGCCCTGGCGCATCCGTTGTGGTTCCTCATGGGCTCGCCGGTGACGTCGCCGCTGGTGGAAACCTATCCCGCCGTGGCCGCCTGGTTGGCCCGGGTGCTGGGTTTCGGCCATGGCACCTCTAGCCAGATGACCGCCGAACAAGCCCTGGACGTCGCGCGTAATGCCACGCCAGCCAACTTGCCGGAAGAAATCTTCGAAGACCCGAACGGCTTCAAGCCCGGCCAGCAGGTGACCATCAGTGCTACCGATTATGGCGTCGATCCAGTGGCCGGCGAGTTGCTGTTCACCGGCCGTGAACAGCTGATTGTGCGGCGCACCGACGAACGTGGCGGCACCGTGCATGTGCACTTTCCACGCTTCGGATTTCGGATCCAACCGGTATGACTGAAATTATTTTCAAATCGGTGTGAGGTAAACCTGTCGGCCATCCGTGTAGTGCTTGAAACTGCGATTAATTCGCATTAACAGCGCTTTTTACACACGGGTTCTCAAGCATGAAGTCCAGGGCAACGTCGGCGGGTTCGGTTAAACAGTGGCTGGGAGCCTCGGTATTGGCGGTTTCGGGGCTGGCGCTGCTGCCCCTGGGCGTGGCGCAGGCGGCTGAGGCGCAGCAACAGAGCACGCTGTTCAACTTTGCCCTGGCCGCCAAGCCGCTGCCCCAGGCCTTGAGTGATTTCACTCGGGTGACCGGCATCAGCGTGGTCTACACCGACGAAGCGCCCTACGCGATCAAGGCCCCGGCCATTACCGGGCAGATGAGCGCGACCCAGGCCATGCAGCGCCTGCTGGGCAATTCCGGCTTCACCTTCCGCCAGATCGACGCCCGCACCCTGGCCCTGGAGCCGCTGCCGACCGACGGCGCGCTGAACCTCGGCGCTACGACCATCAACGGCGCCGCCCTGGCCTCGGATACCACCAGCTATCAGCCGCCGCCTACCAGTTCGGTGATGCGTTCCCACGGTCTGCTGCTGGAAACCCCACAAACCGTCAACGTGGTGCCGGCCCAGGTGATGCGCGATCAACAGCCGCGCAACCTCGACGACGCCCTGACCAACATCAGCGGCATCACCCAGGCCAACACCTTGGGCAGCACTCAGGATGCGGTGATGTTGCGCGGTTTTGGTGATAACCGTAACGGCTCGATCATGCAGGACGGCATGCCCCTGGTGCAGGGCCGCGCGCTGAACTCCACCGCCGAGCGCGTCGAAGTGCTCAAGGGCCCTTCGTCGTTGCTGTACGGCATTCAGGACCCGGGCGGCGTGGTGAATATCGTCAGCAAGAAACCGGAATTGGTCCAATCCACCTCCCTGACCGTGCGCGGTTCGACCTTTGGTGACGGCAAGAACGGCAGCGGCGGCAACCTCGACACCACCGGCCCCATCGGTGACAGCGGGTTGGCTTACCGCCTGATCGTCGACCATGAAGACGAAGACTACTGGCGCAACTACGGCACTCACCGCGAAAGCCTGATTGCCCCGTCGCTGGCCTGGTATGGCGACAGCACCAAGCTGTTATTTGCCTATGAGCATCGGGAGTTTCTCTCGCCGTTCGACCGGGGCACCGCCATCGACCCCAAGACCAACCACCCGCTGAATATCCCGTCGACTCGCCGTCTCGATGAGCCCTTCAACAACATGGAAGGCCGCTCCGACCTGTACCGCTTCGAAGCCGACCACGACCTGAACGACGACTGGAAAGCCCACTTCGGCTACAGCTGGAACCGCGAGACCTACGACGCCAGTCAGGTGCGTGTGGTCAAGGTCAACACCAACGGCACCCTGACCCGCAGCATGGACGGCACCCAGGGCGCGCTGACCACGGACCGCTTCGCCACCGCCAGCCTTGAAGGCAAGGTGAACGTCGCCGGTATGCAGCACGACCTGACCTTCGGCCTGGATGACGAGTACCGCAAGATCTACCGGGCCGACCTGATCCGCCAGTCGCCCCGCGGCACGTTCAACTACAACGATCCGGTCTATGGCAATGAAGTGGCGGGCACCACCGTCAGCGCGCCGGACAGCAACCAGACCGACCTGCTGCGCAGCGACTCGCTGTTTATGCAGGACGCGATCCACCTCACCGATCAATGGATCCTGGTGGGCGGCGCGCGCTATCAGATGTACGACCAATACGCCGGCAAGGGCGTCCCGTTCACCGCCAACACCGACGGCAATGGCCAGAAATGGGTCCCCCGCGTTGGCCTGGTGTACCGCTACACCGACGAGCTGTCGTTCTACGGCAGCTACACCGAGTCGTTCAAACCCAACTCCACCATCGCGCCGCTCGCCAACAAAACGATCCTGGACGGCAGCCTCGAGCCGGAACAGTCGAAGTCCTGGGAGCTGGGGACCAAGCTCGACATGCCGGGTCGCATCACCGCGAGCGCAGCGTTGTTCAACATCGAAAAACGTAACGTGCTGGTCCAGGTGGGCGATGGCCTGACCTCGGTCTACAGCGTCGCCGGCAAGGTGCGCTCCCGTGGCCTGGAACTGGACGCCAGCGGTCAGCTGACGGACAAGTGGAGCGTGATCGGCAGCTATGCCTACACCGACGCGGTCGTCACCGAAGACCCGGAGCTGAAGGGCAACCGCCTGCAAAACGTCGCGAAAAACACCGGCTCGCTGTCGGCGGTGTATGACTTCGGCAGCATCCTCGGGGGTGACCAACTGCGGGTGGGCGCCGGTGCGCGTTATGTGGGCGAACGCTCGGGCGATGCGGCCAACAGTTTCGACCTGCCGGGTTATACCGTGGCCGATGCGTTTGCCACGTATGACACCAAGGTCGATGGGCAGAAGGTCAAGTTCCAGCTCAACGTGAAGAACCTGTTTGACCGCACCTATTACACCTCTGCCGTGAACACCCAGTTCGTGTCCATTGGCGATGCGCGGCAGGTGTCGGTGTCCAGCACCCTGACCTTCTAAATTCGGTGACACCTTATGGCGATGTAGCGGGTTACCTCGCCATAAAGTTGTCGAGCTGCTAGCGTTGCCGCCTTTAATGACTTTGCGGGAACACAAGACCGATGCAGTTGGGACGATGGACACACGCCAGCGGGCTGCTGCTGGGCTTGAGCTTGTTGCTGGGCGGTTGCGCTACGGCACCGAACACTTCCACCAGCGCCAGCCTCGACCAGTTGCTGGCCGACCCGGCACTGCACGGTGCCAGCGTGTCGTTGATGGTGCGTGATGCCCGCAGTGGCAGCACGCTCTACCAACACAACCCGCGCACGCGGCTGACTCCGGCCTCCAGCCTCAAGCTGCTGACCACCTCGGCGGCGATGGATGTGTTGGGGCCGCAGTATCGGTTTTCCACCCAACTGTTGGGCGATGGCCTGCGCCAGGGTGCGGTGCTTAACGGCAATCTGTACCTGCGCGGCCAAGGCGACCCGACGGTCCAGTGGGCGGATTACCAGGCGTTGGCCGCCAGCCTGGCGCAGCAGGGCATCAGGCAGGTGCAAGGCGACCTGGTGTTCGATGACAGCTTTTTTGACGCCGAGCGCCTGGGTGTCGACTGGTCCCAGGACGACGAAAGCACCTACTACGGCGCGCAGATCTCGGCGCTGACGGTGTCGCCTAATACGGATTTTGATGCGGGCTCCCTATTGGTCACGGCCAGGGCGCCGGTGGCGGCGGGGCGCCCGGTGACGGTGGATCTCTTCCCGGCCACCGATTACGTGCAGATCAGCAACCGTGCGGTCAGTGGGGCGGGCAATAGCTACGGGATCAACCGCCAGCACGGCACTAACCTGTTGCGCCTCAGTGGCGCGCTGGCGCCTGGCAAACAGAGCCCGCAACTGGTCAGTGTGTGGGAGCCGACGCAACTGGTGGCGAACCTGTTCGGGCAGGCGTTGGCGGAGCAAGGGATTAGCGTGCTGGGGCGTCGTGTTATCGGCGGTGTCACGCCGACCACGGCGACGGTGCTGGCGATGCACGAGTCGGCGCCGTTGCAGGCATTGATCACGCCACTGCTCAAGCTGTCCAACAACAACATGTCTGAAGCGTTGCTCAAGACCATGGGCCGCAAGACGGCCAATGCCGGGACGGCCCAGGCGGGTGTGGCGGCGGTGGCAGGGTTCCTCAAGCGTCAGGGGGTTGATGCTTCAACCTTGAGCCAGGTGGACGGTTCAGGGCTGTCGCGACGCAATCTGGTGTCGTCGCAAAACCTGACGGACCTGCTGCTGGCCGCCAGCAAACAGCCCTGGTTCAACGCTTGGTACAACGCGTTGCCGATTGCCGGCAATCCGGAGCGCCTGGCGGGTGGCAGCCTGCGCTATCGCCTGCGGGGCACTGCCGCCGAGAACAACCTGCACGGCAAGACCGGCTCCATGAGTGGTGTGTCGTCGTTGACCGGTTATGTCACCGATGCCAATGGGCGTAAGTTGGTGTTCGCGGTGGTGACCAACAATTACGTGGTCGAAGGGGCGCGGGTCAAGGCATTGGAGAACCGCCTGGCCACGGTATTGGCCAACAGCACGGACTAACGAACGCTGAAGATCAACTGTGGGAGCGGGCTTGCTGTGGTGAGGGGGCTTGTCCCCCGTCGGGTTCACCACAGATTGATGGGGCTGCTTCGCAGCCCAGCGCGGGGCAAGCCCGCTCACCACAGCAAGCCCGCTCCCACATTGGACCTGAGCCATTAGGCAGATTGCATTTCAAGGCAGAAACGCCTGCCGGTACTCCCCGGGCGTCGCGCCCATTGCCTGGCGGAACCGGTTGGTAAAGTGGCTGGCACTGGAAAACCCGCACGCCAGGGCGATCTCGCCCAGGGGCAACGACCCGCCCCGCAACAGCTCCCGGGCGCGGGCCAGTCGCCGCGCCAGCAGGTACTGGTGGGGCGGCAGGCCAAAGCTCTCGCGGAACATCCGCGCAAAGTGGTACTCCGACAACGCACACAACCCCGCCAACTGCCCCAGGCTGACCGGCTCGGCCAGTTGCTGGTCGATGTACTCCACCAATTGCCGGCGCTGGTGGGCGGCGAGCCCGCCCTTCAAGCGCAGGCCCTCACGCATTCCCACCTGGCTGAGCAGGGTATGGCTGAGCATTTCATGGGCCAGGCTGCTGGTGAGCAAGCGTTCGCCGGGTTCTTTCCAGTTCAGGCTGATCAGTTGGTGAAAACGCCGGGCTTGTTGGGCATCGTCGAGGAACGTGCTTTCACGCAACAGCAACTCGCGCGGCTCGCGGTCCAGCAATGTCACGCAGCCCAGGGCAAATTGCTCTGGGCTGAAATACACGTGGGCCAGACGGATCTCGCCGTTGATCACCCAGGCCGACTGATGATCGGCCGGCAGGATGCACAGCTTGTCCGGGCCGCCCTTGGTGCCGGGCTGGTCGCGGCGAAAGGTGCCGGTGCCGCCGCCGATGTAGCAGGACAGGGTGTGGTGGTCAGGGGCTTCGTAATCCTGGGCGTCGTGATGGTTGCTCCACAAGGCTGCAGACAAGCCGTCACCGAGCTCGGCGCACAGCTCAAGGCGAGCGTTGGGCGAGCGGTTGAGGGATTGAAAGACTTGCAGGGTTTCCAGTGGCGGCATATTCGTACTCTCTGACGGCTTGCATCCTACTCCCAGCGACGGCGGCTGTGATCCCGGCAGCCGACAAAAGCGCAAGAATCTGCAAGAGGCTGGGTGCCGTCCGGGGCGAAACTGTGGCTCAACCCCAAGGAGCCCGCCATGAACCTATTCCTGTATTTACTCACCGTGCTGATCTGGGGCACCACCTGGATTGCCCTCAAATGGCAGCTGGGCGTGGTGGCGATTCCGGTGTCCATCGTCTATCGCTTTGGCCTGGCGGCGCTGGTGCTGTTCGTGATGTTGCTGCTCAGCCGCAAACTGCAGGTGATGAACCGCCGCGGGCACTTGATCTGCCTGGCTCAGGGTTTGTGCCTGTTTTGCGTCAACTTCATGTGCTTCCTCACCGCCAGCCAATGGATCCCCAGCGGCCTGGTGGCGGTGGTGTTCTCCACGGCCACCTTGTGGAACGCGCTGAACGCCCGGGTGTTTTTCGGCCAGAAAGTCGCGCGCAATGTGTTGATGGGCGGCGGCCTTGGCTTGCTCGGCCTGGGGCTGTTGTTCTGGCCGGAGCTGGTGGGCCACACCGCCAGCCCGCAAACCCTGCTCGGCCTGGGTTTGGCGTTGCTCGGCACGATGTGTTTCTCGGCGGGCAACCTGCTGTCGAGCCTGCAACAGAAGGCCGGCCTCAAGCCGCTGACCACCAATGCCTGGGGCATGGCCTATGGCGCGTCGATGCTGGCGATGTACTGCGCAGTGCAGGGCATTCCGTTCGATATGGAATGGAACAGTCGCTACATCGGTTCGTTGCTGTACCTGGTGATACCGGGTTCGGTGATCGGGTTTACCGCCTACCTGACGCTGGTCGGGCGCATGGGCCCGGAGCGGGCGGCGTATTGCACCGTGCTGTTCCCGGTGGTGGCGTTGAACGTTTCGGCATTTGCCGAGGGCTATCAGTGGACCGCACCGGCGTTGGCCGGCCTGGTGCTGGTGATGGCGGGCAATGTGTTGGTGTTTCGCAAGCCCAAGGCTGGCGCGCCAATCAATCCAATCTACAAGGCGAAGCAGGTCTAGTGTGGGAGCTGTCGAGCCCGAGCGAGGCTGCGATGCAGGCGCTGCGGTCTTGCAGGTGCACTGCGGTGATGCCATCGCAGCCTCGCTAAAGCTCGACAGCTCCCACAGTTGATCTCTTTCGTTCGTTATTTCAAGCCCAATCGCTTGGCCATCCGCCCCAGGTTGGCCCGGTCCAGGCCCAGCTCGCGGGCGGCGCTGGCCCAGTTGTGCTGGTGGCGTTCCAGGCAGGCATTGATGACCCGGCGCTGGTAGTTCTCGGTGGCCAGGCGCAGGTCACCGCTGACGTCCGGCACGTCGACCGGCTGCTCTTCGGCCTGCGGCGCAGTGACGTTCGGCAAGTCCAGGTCTGTCGCGTCCAGGCTGAGAATCTTCGGCCGTTCCCGGCAGTTGCCCAACGCTTTCAATGCACTGCGGCCGATCAAGTGCTCCAGCTCGCGCACATTCCCCGGCCAGGCGTAAGCCAACAGTGCCGCTTGGGCATCGCTGGTCAGGCGCAGGCTGCCCAGGCCCATGCGTGAGCGGTTCTGCTCAAGGAAAAAACCCGCCAGCAACAGCACGTCGCGGCCACGCTCCCGCAGCGCGGGCACTTGCAGCGGATAGACGCTCAAACGGTGGTAGAAGTCCGCACGATAGCGACCGTTTCGTACTTCTTCGGCCAAATCACGGTTGGTGGCGGCGATCAGGCGCACATCCACCTGATGTTCCTTGTCGGACCCCAGGCGCTGCAACTGGCCGCTTTGCAGCACCCGCAACAGCTTGGCCTGCACGGTGAGGGACAGTTCGCCCACTTCATCCAGGAACAGCGTGCCGCCATTCGCCAGTTCGAACTTGCCCCGGCGTTCATTCAGCGCGCCGGTAAATGCCCCGCGCACATGGCCGAACAACTCGCTTTCCACCAGGGTTTCCGGCAGCGCGGCGCAGTTGAGGCTGATCAGCGGTTTCTCGGCCCGGGAGGAGGCGGCGTGGATCGCCTGGGCCACCAACTCCTTGCCCACGCCGGTCTCGCCGGTGATCAGTACCGTCAGGTCGCTGCCGCCCACCAGGTTGATTTCTTCCACCAGGCGTTTGTGTGTCTTGCTCTGGCCGATCATTTCCTTGTGCTGCTGGCCGCTGGCCTGGCGGTAGATTTCGGCCCGCTGGTGTTCGTCTTCGGCCCGCAGGGCCAGGCGTTCGATGCGCTCGGCGACATTCACCGTCGCCGCCGCGAGGCTGGCGAAGGCTTGTAGGGCGTCCAGTTCCACCCGCTCGAAACGCTCGGTGTCGAGGGCGTCGAGGGTCAGCAGGCCCCAAGGCTGGTCATCGACAAACAGCGGGCAGCCCATGCAGTCGTGGACTTCAAGATGGCCGTGCAGGCCGTCCACCAGACCGTCGTAGGGGTCGGGCAGTTCGCTGTCGCTGTCAAAACGGGTCGGGCCGGGGCTGCTGAGCAGCACGCCAAAGCGCGGGTGCTCGCTGACTTTGAAGCGCCGGCCCAGGGTGTCGGTGCTCAAGCCGTCCACCGCAAGCGGTACCAGCCATTCGCCGTCGAGGCGCAGCAGGGCGGCGGCGTCACAGGGCAGCAGGGCGCGCATGGCCTGGAGCAGGCGCCGGTAACGCTCGCCTTCGGGCAGCTCGCGGGAGAGGTCGGCGACCAGGGGCAGCAGGGTGGTGAGCAGCGGTTGCGCAGTCATAATGACTCCTTGTAGTCATAGTGACTATAAAGTGTAGGAAGTCATATTGACTATATTATTTTCAAGATGTTGATTTATAAGTGTTTATTTGTTGGCACGAATACTGAGTAGTAAAGGGTATTCAGTAAGAAGACTCAGGAGTCTGCCATGCTTAGTGCCCAAGACCGTGCCATCGTCAAATCCACCGTGCCCCTGCTGGAAAGCGGCGGCGAAGCCCTGATCACCCATTTCTACCGCATGATGCTGTCCGAGTACCCGGAAGTTCGCCCACTGTTCAACCAGGCCCACCAGGCCAGCGGCGATCAGCCCCGGGCCCTGGCCAATGGCGTGCTGATGTACGCCCGGCACATCGACCAACTGGACCAGTTGGGCGACCTGGTGGCGAAGATCATCAACAAGCACGTGGCCCTGCAAATCCTGCCGGAGCATTACCCGATTGTGGGTGCCTGCCTGCTGCGGGCGATTTCCGAAGTATTGGGAAGCGAGATCGCCACCCCGGAAGTGATGAGCGCCTGGGGCGCCGCCTATGGCCAGTTGGCCGACATCCTGATCGGTGCCGAAGCGGCTATCTATAAAGAGAAGGAAGAGGCGCCGGGCGGCTGGCGCGGTGCGCGCGCGTTCACCCTGGTCAAGCGGGTGGAGGAGAGCGCGGAAATCATCTCGTTTTACTTTGCGCCCGTGGATAACGGCCCGATCCTGGCCGCCGAGCCTGGTCAGTACATCGGCATGAGGCTGGTATTGGATGGCGAGGAAGTGCGCCGCAACTATTCCCTGTCGGCGCGTGGCGACTCGGGCCAGTACCGCATCAGCGTCAAGCGCGAAGCCGGTGGCCGGGTGTCCAACTACCTGCATGACCAATTCCCGGTGGGCGCGAGCATCGACCTGTTCCCGCCATCGGGTGAGTTCACCCTGGCGGCCAGCGACAAGCCCTTGGTGCTGATCAGCGGCGGCGTGGGTATCACGCCAACCCTGCCGATGCTTGAAGCGGCCTTGGCCACCGAGCGTCCGATTCACTTTATCCACTGCGCGCGTAACGGCGGCGTGCATGCGTTCCGCGACTGGGTGGACGGCCTGGCTGCGCAGCATCCGCAACTCAAGCGCTTCTATTGCTATGCCGAGGATGATGGCGTGAGCCCGGCGGCGGACAAGGTCGGCATGCTCAGCCAGGAGCAACTGGCGGCGTGGTTGCCGCAGGAGCGCGACGTGGATGCGTACTTCCTGGGGCCAAAAGGCTTCATGGCGGCGATCAAGCGTCACCTGAAGGCCCTGGGTGTGCCGGAGCAGCAGAGCCGGTATGAGTTCTTTGGGCCGGCGTCGGCGCTGGAATAGGATTTAATCGATACACCGGGTCGGCCCCATCGCGGGCAAGCCCGGCTCCCACATGGGACAGTGTTTGCTTAGGCAACTCAGTCAAATGTGGGAGCCGGGCTTGCCCGCGATGGCGTCAGTACATTCACAACATTTCCCCGATTAATCCGCTGTTAACCCTCCCTGTTTAAACCTCCTCACGCCAACTGCTCAACTTTCACCGTCCGCGTGTAAACTTGCGGCCATTGGCACAACCACAATTGGCTAAAGGGAAACGGGGATGATCGACGAATTGCGTTTGGGCAGGGAGCGACGCTTTCTGGTACTGCTGGGCATCATCTGCCTGGCGCTGATCGGCGGGGCGCTGTACATGCAGGTGGTGTTGGGCGAGGCGCCATGCCCGCTGTGCATCCTGCAACGTTATGCCTTGCTGCTGATCGCGCTCTTCGCCTTCATCGGTGCCGCCATGCGCACCACCCGCAGTGTCACGGTGTTTGAAGCGCTGGTGACCCTCAGCGCCCTCGGTGGCGTCGCCGCTGCCGGTTATCACGTGTACATCCAGTTCTTTCCGAAGGTCAGCTGCGGCATCGATGTGCTGCAACCGATTGTCGATGGCTTGCCGCTGGCCTCGGTGTTTCCCTTGGGGTTCCAGGTCGACGGCTTCTGCGAGACGCCGTACCCGCCTGTCCTCGGCCTGTCCCTGGCCCAGTGGGCGCTGGTGGCCTTTGTGCTCACGGTGATCCTGGTGCCGCTGGGCATCTACCGTAATCGCCAGGGCAAAGCCTAAGCGGTAGCCCGTCAACGCCCCGGCCTTCCTATAAAGAAGGCCGGGGCGTTTTTGTTTGTAGGCATTTTGTGAAGGGACCGTGACGCGGGGCAAGTTTGGGTGCGCGCAGCATGCGACATGTTGTCACACGGACGCTGTCGCAGGACGTTTCTGATGCCCGTAAACGCGGCATAAATTTGCATGAAGCTGCGTTTTATGGCTGTCAGTTCGTCGTCTGGCCGGCGCCGCGAATGGCGTGAGGTCAGCGACATTGGCGGATGTCCGAATGCCTTGTTTTCAGGGCACTTGGATCCGTTTTCGATGCCCTTACAGCCTGTAGGGGATGTGGCAAACTGCCCAATAACACGGCATTTTTTGTGGTTTTTGTCGAGAATCAAACGCGATACGATCGCGGACCTTTGCAATAATGGTGAAGGATTATTGCTGGAAACGATAAAAATTATTTCTGGATAAGACATGGTTTATACATCGCTAGCTAACTACAATCGCCCGCACTGAATGTCCGGTGCTGCTCACCCCTGAGCAAACTAGGGCGGTCGAGAAGCGGATGTAACGTTTCATGCGACCCCAGGTGCCGGCAGCCTTTCAACTATCCGCACCAAATGGAATTGGTCTGTAACAAGGCCTTTGACCAACGAATTCGAATAAGAACTCACCGCTAGCCCGGGACGTGTCGATTCGCGCAAGGTGCGACGGGCAGGCCCTTATTCAATCGAAGAGAAATGCCAACCCTTGGCAGGGTGAAGTGTTGGCGATCAAAACCCAACTGCATTGCGCAAGCTGCTTTAGAGGTCGTGAGATGAGTAAAAACAGGTACCCCCGATTACTAGGCTTTTTGCCGCTGCTCGGCATGCTGTTAATGCTGGGAGGCTGCAAGTGGACCTTGCTCGACCCCAAAGGTCAGGTCGGTCTGGATCAACGAAACCTGATTATCACCGCCACTCTGCTGATGCTGTTGGTTGTAGTGCCCGTGATCATCATGACGTTCGCCTTCGCCTGGAAATACCGCGCGTCGAACACCAGCGCCACCTACGCGCCGAAGTGGTCGCACTCCACCAAGATTGAAATCGCGGTGTGGCTGGTTCCGATCCTCATCATCATCGCCCTGGGTTACATCACCTATAAGTCGACCCACGAGCTGGACCCGTACCGTCCGCTGGACTCCGACGTCAAGCCGATCAACATCGAAGTGGTCGCGCTGGACTGGAAGTGGCTGTTCATCTACCCGGACCTGGGTATCGCCACTGTGAACCAGATCCGGTTCCCGGAGAACACCCCGCTTAACTTCCGGATCACCTCCGACGCCGTGATGAACTCGTTCTTCATCCCTGCACTGGGTGGCCAGATCTACGCGATGGCAGGCATGCAGACCCGTCTGCACCTGATCGCGAACGAAAAAGCTGAAATGGAAGGCATCTCCGCCAACTACAGCGGTGCTGGCTTCACCGGCATGAAATTCAAAGCGATCTCGACGAGCCAGGAAGATTTCAACGCCTGGGTAGCCGAAGTCAAGGCCGCACCTAAACAGCTTGATCAAGCTGAATACGACGCCCTTGCCAAACCAAGCCAGAACAACCCAGTCGCCCTGTACTCCACGTACGAGCCGGACCTGTTTCAGAAAATCGTCGACAAGTACGAAGGTATGAAGCCAGGCAAGCCGATCGAGCACGAGAAGAAAGAAGTGGCCGCGGTTGAAGGTTCTGACACGGGCTCGCATTCAACTGCTGGGGCAGAGGAGTAAACGATGTTTGGTAAATTAAGTTGGGATGCGGTCCCGTTCCACGAGCCGATCGTGATGGTGACCATCGCCATGATCGCGCTGGGTGGTCTGGCACTGTTTGCAGGTATCACGTACTTCAAGAAGTGGACCTACCTGTGGACCGAGTGGCTGACTTCGGTCGACCACAAGAAAATCGGCGTCATGTACGTCATCGTTGCCATGGTCATGCTGCTGCGTGGTTTTGCCGACGCCATCATGATGCGTACCCAGTTGGCCATGGCCACCGAGGGTTCGCCTGGCTACCTGCCTCCTGAACACTATGACCAGATCTTCACCGCCCACGGTGTGATCATGATCATCTTCATGGCGATGCCTTTCTTCACCGGCCTGATGAACCTTGCCTTGCCGCTGCAGATCGGTGCGCGTGACGTTGCGTTCCCGTTCCTGAACTCCTTGAGCTTCTGGCTGCTGGTGTCCGGCGTGGTGCTGATCAACCTGTCCCTGGGCGTCGGCGAATTCGCCAAGACCGGTTGGGTTGCGTATCCGCCGTTGTCGGGCCTGGCTTACAGTCCGGGCGTGGGTGTGGATTACTACATCTGGGCGCTACAGTTATCAGGACTCGGGACGACACTGACGGGGGTCAACTTCCTGGCCACCGTCCTGAAAATGCGCGCCCCTGGCATGAAGCTGATGGACATGCCGATCTTCACCTGGACCTGCACCTGGGCCAACGTACTGATCGTTGCATCGTTCCCGATTCTGGCTGCAACCATGGCGTTGCTGTCGCTTGACCGTTACCTGGATTTCCACATTTTCACCAACGAACTTGGTGGCAATCCAATGATGTACGTGAACCTGTTCTGGGCATGGGGTCACCCTGAGGTGTACATCCTGATCCTGCCAGCGTTCGGTATCTTCTCTGAAGTGATCTCGACCTTCTCGGGCAAGCGCCTGTTCGGTCACCACTCGATGATCTACGCCTCGGGCGCGATCTCGGTACTGGGCTTCATGGTTTGGCTGCACCACTTCTTCACCATGGGTTCGGGGGCCAGCGTCAACGCGTTCTTCGGACTGGCGACGATGCTGATTTCCATCCCGACGGGGGTGAAGCTATTTAACTGGCTATTCACCATCTATCACGGCCGTCTGCGTATCACCAGCCAGGTTCTGTGGACCCTGGGCTTCATGGTGACCTTCGCGATCGGCGGCATGACCGGCGTACTGCTGGCCATCCCGGGTGCTGACTTCGTACTGCACAACAGCCTGTTTGTAATTGCTCACTTCCACAACGTGATCATCGGCGGCGCGGTATTCGGCTACATCGCAGGCTTCAGCTTCTACTTCCCGAAAGCGTTCGGCTTCAAGCTGCACGAAGGCTGGGGCAAGGCTGCATTCTGGTTCTGGATCTCGGGCTTCTTCGTCGCGTTCATGCCGCTCTACGCGTTGGGCTTCATGGGCATGACCCGTCGTCTGAACGCCACTACCAACCCTGAGTGGGTGCCGTACCTGTACGTCGCCATGGTCGGTGCACTGATGATTGCTGTCGGTATCGCCTGCCAGCTGATCCAGCTGTATGTCAGCGTGCGTGATCGCAAGCAGAACCTGTGCGAATCCGGCGACCCATGGAATGCACACACCCTGGAATGGTCGACCTCGTCGCCACCGCCGTTCTACAACTTTGCCGTACTGCCTAAGGCTGACAGCATCGATCCGTTCACCGAAGCCAAGGAAGACGGTACTGCGTACCAGAAGCCTGCGCGTTACGAACCGATCCACATGCCTAACAACACCGCCACTGGCGTGGTGATGGGCGCGCTGTTGACCGTATTCGGTTTCGCAATGATCTGGCACATCTGGTGGCTGGCCATCGTGAGCCTGGTGGGCACCATCGGCTACTTCATCGTTCACGCTGCCCGTGATGACCAAGGCTACATGGTGCCGGTCGACGTGATCGAACGCATCGAAGCCGAGCAACACGCTCGCCTGGTTGCCGAGAAGAAGATCCCGGCCAACCGTGTTGAAACCTCGTTGGAACAGGCTTAAACCATGTCGAACTTAGTGACCAATGCTGGACACGCCCATGTCGATGACCATGGGCACGATGACCATCACCACGACTCGGGGCCAATGACCGTCTTCGGTTTCTGGCTCTACCTGATGACCGACTGCATCTTGTTTGCGTCGATCTTCGCGGTGTACGCGGTACTGGTAAACAACGTAGCGGGTGGCCCGTCGGGCCACGACATCTTCGAACTGCCTTACGTGCTCGGCGAAACCGCCTTGCTGTTGTTCAGTTCGATCACCTACGGCTTCGCCATGCTGGCCTTCTACAAGGGCAGCAAGAAAGGCGTCCTGAGCTGGTTGGCACTGACCTTCCTGTTCGGCCTGGGCTTCATCGGCATGGAGGTCAACGAGTTCCACCTGCTGATCTCCGAAGGTTACGGCCCGCACCGTAGCGGCTTCCTGTCGGCGTTCTTCACGCTGGTAGGCACCCACGGTCTGCACGTGACTGCCGGTCTGATCTGGATGGCGACCATGATGTATCAGGTCAACAAACATGGCCTGACCAACACCAACAAGACTCGCCTGAGCTGCCTGAGCCTGTTCTGGCACTTCCTGGACGTGGTCTGGATCTGCGTCTTCACCGTTGTCTACCTGATGGGGACTCTGTAATGGCTAATGCACATTCCCATGACAGCCACGATGACAGCCACGGCAGCGTCAAGTCGTACGCCATCGGCTTCATCCTGTCGGTCATCCTGACGCTGATCCCGTTCGGCCTGGTGATGTACCCAACCTTGCCGAAGTCGATCACCTTGATGATCGTCCTGGCGTTCGCGGTGATTCAGGTGCTGGTTCATCTGGTGTACTTCCTGCACCTGGACCGCTCGAAGGCTCAACGCGATAACGTGATTGCGTTCGTGTTCGCAGGCTTGGTGATCCTCCTGCTGGTTGGCCTGTCGGTATGGATCATGTTCAGCATCCATACGTTCATGATGGCGAAGTGAGGTAAGACCCGATGTCGCTTAAGCACTTTATCCAAATCACCAAACCGGGGATCATTTTCGGTAACGTGCTTTCTGTGGCAGGCGGTTTCTTCCTGGCCTCCAAGGGGCATGTCGATCTGGCCATATTCCTGGCTGCGATGATCGGCACGTCCCTGGTGGTAGCTTCCGGTTGTGTATTCAACAACTGCATCGACCGCGATATCGACATCAAGATGGAGCGCACCAAGAATCGTGTGCTGGTGCAGGGCCTTATCTCCCTGAAGCTGGCACTGATCTTCGCAACCGTTTTGGGTATCGCAGGCGTGGTGTTGTTGTACAAGGTGGCCAACCCGCTGGCGGCGCTGTTTGCCGTGATCGGTTTTGTCATCTACGTCGGCTTCTACAGCCTGTACCTCAAGCGCAAGTCGGTTCACGGCACGCTGGTGGGCAGTCTGTCGGGGGCGATGCCGCCGGTGATTGGTTATGTGGCTGTGACCAATAGCTTCGACATGGCCGCGCTGGTGCTACTGGTGATGTTCAGCCTGTGGCAGATGCCGCACTCTTATGCCATTGCGATCTTCCGCTTCAACGACTACCTGGCTGCTTCGATTCCGGTCCTGCCGGTCAAGCGTGGCATCCGGGTCGCCAAGAAACACATCCTGCTCTACATCCTGGCCTTCCTCGTGGCGACCTTGATGTTGACCTTCAGTGGCTACGCCGGCATGAGCTACCTCGCCGTCGCCGCCGCCATGGGCATGTACTGGTTGTACATGGCCTGGACCGGCTACAAGGCGGTGGATGACACCGTCTGGGCACGCAAGCTGTTCGTCTTCTCGATCTTCACCATCACCGCCTTGAGCGTGATGATGTCCCTGGATTTCCAGGTGCCGAAAGAGTTGCTGCTGACGTACGCCCACTGAGTGATCAAGCAGTAAAAAACCCCGCCTTCGAAAGAAGCGCGGGGTTTTTTATTGAGGGGCCTTTAAACTATGCCAAATCTTACAAATGCAGGAAGCAGCGTGATGAGTAAAAAAGCCGTTATCGTATTCAGTGGTGGGCAGGACTCGACGACCTGCCTGATCCAGGCACTGCCGCTGTATGACGAGGTGCACTGCATTACCTTCGATTATGGCCAGCGGCATGTGGCAGAAATCGAAGTCGCGCAGAAACTCGCCAAGCAACTGGGCGCCACCGTTCACAAGGTGATGGACGTGTCCCTGCTGAACGAACTGGCCATCAGCAGCCTGACCCGCGACAACATTCCGGTGCCCACGGTGAACAGCTCGGGCGAGAGCTTGCCAAGCACCTTCGTGCCAGGCCGGAACATTCTGTTTTTGACCCTGGCGGCGATTTACGCCTATCAGGTCAAGGCAGAAACCGTGATCACCGGCGTGTGTGAAACCGACTTCTCGGGTTACCCGGATTGCCGGGACGAGTTCGTCAAGGCGCTGAATAAAGCGCTGCAACTGGGCATGGAATACGACGTGCGCCTGGAAACGCCGCTGATGTGGCTGAACAAGGCCGAGACCTGGGCCCTTGCGGACTATCACCACCAGCTGGACCTGATCCGCAACCAGACCCTGACCTGCTACAACGGCATCATCGGCACGGGGTGTGGCAACTGCGATGCGTGCAACCTTCGCGCACGCGGCCTGAACGACTACCTGGAAAACAAGGCAGCCGTCCTGCAGAGCCTGAAAAGCAAATTGGCTTGATGCCGAGCGTTCCCGTGCTGAGCACGGGAACGTTCACCGATCAGTTGGTTTGCTGCGCAGCCTGGTTATCGCCGGTGATGTAGCGCTTGAACAGCGAGCGGGCGCCATAGGCCGGCAGGATGTTGAAGAAGGCAAAGCAGACTTTGATCGCGATCTGCACGTAGATCATGTTCAGGATGTCGCTGGTCTGCATCGCGCCGTAGAACGCGATGAAGCAGAACAGGAAGCTGTCGATAATCACCGCGAAAAACGTACTCAGGAAAATTCGCAGGAATAAATACCTGGAGTTGGTCAGCTCTTTGATCTTGCACAGCAGGTACGAGTTTATGTTCTCCGACACCAGGAACGAAACCGAGGAGGCGATCAACACCGACGATACCTGGATGATCACGTCGTTGTAAGGTCCGTCGAGCTTCCAGCCGGGCAAGCCGGGGAGGAAGGTCGAGCCGTAGAGCAGGATGATGATCATCGCGTTGCTGGCAAACGCAAACAGGATGGCCCTTCGCGCCAGCCGGAGGCCGAACTGCTCGTTGAGCAAGTCCACGATCAGGAATGTCAGCGGGTACAGAAACGTGCCGGGTGTGACGATAATGCCCAGCGACTCCAGGTAAATCGGTTTGGTCGCGGCGATGCTGGTAAAGATATAGAACGTAAAGAGCAGCAAGTTCAGGATGATATAGATCATCCATGAGTTCTCATTGCGGTCATTGAGCTCGTACGCGGTGAGCGCCCCGCCCTGGGAATAGAACTTCTTGTACATGTTCTTGACTTCCATTTTATTTAAATTGTCCATGATTTCGCTGTTCAGCACTTCGCTCAGCTTTACTCGAATGACCTTGCCCGTGGCGATCACCATGATCACCGCCAGGCTCTTGTCATTCTCGAACCCCAGCAACTTGTATTTGCTGTTCTCGACGTCGTGTTCATACGTGGTCATTGAAGCGCTCCTCGATGATATCTCCCACCACACAGATACGATCCGAGCTCACACACGCTTCATC
The DNA here is from genome assembly GCF_000242655.1 of Pseudomonas sp. PAMC 25886. Classification (NCBI taxonomy): domain Bacteria; kingdom Pseudomonadati; phylum Pseudomonadota; class Gammaproteobacteria; order Pseudomonadales; family Pseudomonadaceae; genus Pseudomonas; species Pseudomonas sp. PAMC 25886. The sequence goes on along the minus strand of NZ_AHHC01000042.1, from coordinate 48,421 downwards.
CGTGATGAATAGTGTTTTGCTGACGCAGTCGTACACCAACTTTTCCTTATCGTCGCTCGACGAGCCCTTCTGCACGATCAACAAATCCCCCGGCTCGTTGACGCCGGCAATTTCATGTTCCAGCAGAACAGCGATCAAGTTGTAGGAGGTGCCGAAGTAGTAGGTCAGCGGGTACAGCGTGGCGAGTTCGCCAATGCGCTTGTGCATGCTCGCCATGACCAGGCTTTGCTTGATGATCGGCACGGCAGCCGGGTTCATATTTCCCTGGGGGGAAATACTGCTGTCGATGATTTCTTTTTCTTCAAAGTCGAGGGTCTCGATTTCTTCGTAGGAGACGCCAAAGAAATCCGAGATCTTGCGGACGGTGGACTGCTGTACGTTGACGACTTTGCCTTCCAGAATGTTGTAGATCGTGGTTCTGGTCAGGCCGGCCGCGTTGCACAACGACAGCTGTGTCTCTCCGCGGCTTTTGATCAGGTATTTGATGTTGCTCTTCAAATACTCGGTGCGTTCTTTTCTATGAATCAAGTGCCCACCACTTCCTTATGTTTTACACCGAGCGTCCATTCTGGCCGGGTTGCGGGCTTCGCCGCGGCGCGAAGTGTTGCATGCACCCGCTACAAGAATAAAGACCGTGATCAGTTTTTTGGCGATTGGCCAGCATCCAGCCAGGGAAAACCGCGCCTTGTCCCCCCGTACCCCGGCAAAAAGAATCATTTAATTTGGAAAATGTTCATTTTTCTGCTTAATTGCCCTGCGCCCAACGGAAAGGTGCTCGGGATTTTCAGGGAAGGAACACATGACTATGACAGTCAACATGCAACCACTTACCCACCACGCCGGCCTGTTGCAACGAGGGCGGACGGATCTTCGGGCAGAAGACGCAGAGCTGGCGGGGCTGCTGGATGCAGAAGTCACGCGCCAGCACCAAACCCTGTCACTGGCCGCTTCGTCCTGCGCCGTGAAGCCGCACATCCTGGCGGCGTCCGCCTCGGTGCTGGTCAACGTGACCGCCGAGGGTGCCCTTGGCTGGCGTCATCACGCCGGCTGCGAGAACGCCGACCGGGTCGAAGCCCTGGCGGTCCGCCGGGCGCGTGAGCTGTTCGGCGCGCAATACGCCGGCGTGCAACCTCACTCCGCATCGACGGCCAACTACCAGGTGCTGGCGGCCTTGCTCGAGCCCGGCGACACGGTGCTCGGCATGGCCACCGATCATGGCGGGCCCCTGAGCCATGGCAGCCCGGTGGCGTTCACTGGCGCGTACTACAAGGCGCTCAGATATGGCACCACCTCCAAGGGCGTGATCGACTACGAACAGGTGCGCACACAGGCGCTGGCCCATCGCCCGCGCGTGATCATCTGCGGTGCGACGGCCTACTCGCACCTCATCGATTTTGAACGGTTCCGCGCGATTGCCGACGAAGCCGGGTCGATCCTGCTGGCGGATATTTCGACCGTCGCCGGCCTGGTCGCCACCGGACGCCATCCGAGCCCGGTCGACGCGGCCCACGTCACCACGCTGTGCACTCACAGGCAACTGGGCGGCCCGCGCGGCGGCCTGATCCTTTCCGGGCGCGACGCGGAAACCAAGGTGCCCGGCCTCAAGACCACCTTCAGTCGTCTTCTCGACCAGGCCGTGTTCCCGCGGATGCAGGGCGCGCCGGCCTTCAACATGATCGCGGCGAAAGCGGCGGCGTTCGGCTACGCCATGTCGGCGGAATTCGACGCCTGGATGGCGCGGATTCGCACCACCGCCGATGAACTGGCCAACGCGTTTCAGGCCTGTGACTACGAGGTGGTGGGCGGGCGCAGTGAGAACCACTCGATCCTGATCCGCCTGCGTGGCGGCATCACCGGCTCTGTCGCCCAGGCGGCGCTGGAGCAATGCGGCATCATCGTGGACAAACATCGCGCACCGGGTGAGACGCGACCGTCATTTGTCGCCAACGGGTTGTGTATCGGTAGCGGCTCCCTGGCGCAACGCCACGTGGACGCCCATGGATGCCGCCAGGTGGTCGAGTTGGTTGGCCGGGTACTCGACGCCGTCACGCCCCTCAACGAGCACAAATACACCCTCGATCCCGTCGTGCAGGAATCCCTGCGTTTACAGGCCCGAACCTTGTGCGCGAAGTACCCGCTCGCGGATTACCTGCCTGACTGAGTCATTACCCCGGGGGATGTTTCATGTTATTGCGGGATAAATTGCTGTACGGTGTTTAAGCGGCTGTTATAGACGGTCGCGCTATTGCTTATATCCATAATTAACAAGCTGCACGACAGCTTGACGTTCTCCTGGCAGTTATAAAAAGGGCTCTTAAAGTCCGTTCAACCTCCGTGAACGAAGTACTCAGCCTTTTGCAGTGAAGTCGAACTTGGCCTCTGCGCCGATTGTTGTTCGACTCATGAGGAGATACCCCGTGATTACCCGAAGAAAACTTCTTTATTCAGGCGCAGCCTTGACCGGCGCCGGCCTGTTTGCCCCGCTGTGGGCCGGTGCCGCGCTGGCGCAGGACGTCAGCAGCGCCGCCAGCGACGACATTGAATCCTTCCGCCAATTGTCGATGTTCCTCCTCGAACGCCCGAGCCTGGATGCCGCCTTGTCCTTGCGCATCCTGGCCCAGTGCACCCAGAACGACCCTGCATTCCCCGAGAAGATCAAAGCCTTGTGGAGCAAGGTCGGCCAGCATCACCTGCGCAGCGTCAGCCAGTTGTCCGGCAGCCCGTTCTACCGCGACCCGGTGGTCAAGGACACGACGCAGAAAATCGTTTCGGCCTGGTACCTGGGCTACACCGGCACCCCGGTGTCCCTGCGCGCCACCGACGGCACGCGGCTGGTGACCTTCACCGGCGCCCTGGCCTATGCGCCAACCGCAGACGCCACGGTGATCCCGACGTACTCCCGGGGAAAAACCAATTACTGGGTTAATCCTCCGGCCACGCTGGCCAACGACTAAGACAAGGCACTTTTATGAATCAGGATTTTGACGCCGATGTCATTGTGGTTGGCTCCGGCGCATTAGGCACTAACGCAGCATTTGAATTGGCCAAACACGGCAAGTCGGTGATTATTCTGGAAGCGGGTGAACATATTCCCCGCTGGAAGATAGTCGAGAACTTCCGTAATTCGTCGAATAAAGGCAATTACAACTCGCCGTATCCGAATGAGCCGTGGGCCCATCATTCTTATGATGAGCAATACATCGAGAACACCGGTTCTTTCGAGTTCCGCCCCGGCATGTTGAAACTGGTGGGCGGCACCACCTGGCACTGGGCGGCGGCGTGCTGGCGTTACTTGCCCAACGATATGAAGCTCAAGACCCTGTACGGCGTAGGTCGCGACTGGCCGCTGGAATACAGCGAGCTGGAACCCTATTACGTGCGCGCAGAAATTGCCCTCGGCGTGTGCGGCAGTGACACCCAGGACCAGAGCGGGCAGGGCGGCGGCGCGTTCCCGCCGCGCTCAAGCCCCTATCCGATGGCGCCGGAAGGCGATACCTACCTGTTCCAGCGCCTGCGCGAACGCATGGCCCCGGCGGGGTATCACTTTATCCATGAGCCCAACGGCCGCGCCACCGAACCCTACGACGGGCGCCCGGCGTGCAGCGGCAACAACAACTGCATGCCGGTCTGTCCCATCGGCGCGATGTACAGCGGCGACGTGCACGCCCGCCACGCCGAACAGGCCGGCGCCAAGCTGATCACCGACGCCACCGCTTACAAGCTGGAAAAAGGCGCCGACGACAAGATCGTCGCGATCCATTACCGCAGCTCCACCGGCGCCGATGTGCGGCTCACGGCCAAGTACTTCATCGTCGCCGCCCATGGCCTGGAAACCCCCAAGCTGTTGCTGATTTCCGAGGTCGCCAACTCCTCCGACCAGGTCGGTCGCAACCTGATGGACCACACCGGCCAGGGCCTGCAATTTGTCGCCGACGAGCCGTTGTGGCCGGGGCGCGGGGCGGTGCAACAGGGCGGGATTTTCAATCGTCGCGACGGTGAGTTCCGCAAGGAGCGTGCTTCGGTCAAACACTCGATCTCCAACAACGTGCCGAACATTGCCGTGGCCAAACGGCTGATCGCCCAGGGCGTGTACGGCAAGGAGCTGGACGAGCGCATCCGCCACGACGCGGCGCGCTGGGTCGACGTGTCCACCGTGTATGAAACCCTGCCGTTGCAGACCAACACCGTGCGCCCAAGCCGCACCCGCAAGGACGCCCTGGGCATCCCGATGCTGGTGGTCAACTACGAGGTGGGCGATTACGTGAAGGCGGCCGAGGCCGGCGTCACCGAAGATTATGCGCACTTCGTGCAACTGATGGGCGGCACGGTGGTGGAAGACAACACCGGCTACCAGAACCGCGACCACCTGATGGGCACCGTGATCATGGGCGCCAACCCCAAGGACTCGGTGGTCAACCACGAGTGCCGCACCCACGACCACGCCAACCTGTTCCTCGCCACCACCGGGGTGATCCCGGCTTCCGGCACCATCAACCCGACCCTGGCGGGCGTGGCGCTGAGTATCCGTATGGCCGACATCATTGCGCGGGAGGTCTAGGTCATGGGATTGCTTAAATTTCCGTTGCTGGCCTTGCTGCTCACCGCGTTGCCGGCGTTTGCCGCTGAAGACACCGCCGCGCTGATCCAGAAAGGCGCCTATGTGGCCCGTGCCGGCGACTGCGAAGCCTGCCACCGCACGGCTGAAAACGGCGGCGCGCCGCTGGCCGGTGGGTATGTGATCGACTCGCCCATGGGCAAGATCATCTCCAGCAACATCACCCCGTCCAAGGCCTACGGCATCGGCGACTACACCGAGCAGCAACTGGCGGACGCCTTGCGCAAAGGCATCAACGCCAAGGGCCAGCACTTGTACCCGGCAATGCCTTACACCTCGTACCAGGGCATGAGCGATGACGACATCCACGCCTTGTACGTGTACCTGCAACAGGGCGTCAAAGCCGTGGACCAACCGGTGCCGGAAACCCACCTGGCGTTCCCGTTCAACATCCGCCAACTGATGTTCGGCTGGAACCTGGTGTTCCTCGACAGCCAGGGCTTTGTGCCCAAGCCCGGCGCCACCGAACAGGTCAGCCGTGGCCAGTACCTGGTGGACAACCTGGCCCACTGCGGCGCCTGCCACACCCCGCGTAATGCCTTGATGGCCGAGGACAACAGCCAGTACCTGGCCGGTGCGAAACTGGGGGGATGGGTCGCGCCCAACATCACCTCCGACAAGGTCAGTGGCCTGGGGGACTGGAGCGACGACGACCTGGTCAACTTCCTGAAAAACGGTCACCTCGCCGACAAGGCCCAGGCGACAGGCGGCATGGCCGAAGCCGTGGAAAACAGCTTCCGCTACCTCAGCGACAGCGACCTGCACGCCATGGCCGCCTACCTGCACAGCGTGCCGCCGATCCGCGACCCCGGGCAGGCCGAGCGCGTCGTGCGCAAGGTCACACCCGTGGACATGAGCACCCTGGAAACCGGCCAGGGCGACCAGGCCTCACTGGCCGATGCCACCGGCCTGAATGGCGCACGCCTCTACAACTCGGCCTGTTCCAGTTGTCACGGTCGCGATGGGCAGGGCAGTGCCGACAAGTTCTACCCGTCCCTGAGCCTCAACACCGCGCTCAACGGCAACCAGGCCAACAACCTGGTGATGGCGATCATCGCGGGCATCGACCGCAAAGGGGCTGACGGCGCCGTGAGCATGCCGGCCCTGGGCAGCGACCTGAACGACGCGCAAATCGCCGCCATTGCCAACTACAGCCTGCACACCTTCGGCAACCCGGCGCTGAGCGTCAGTTCCGAAGAAGTCACCAGCCTGCGTCGCGGCGGGGATGTGCCGTTGTTGATCACTGCCATGCCGTATCTGTTGTGGGGCGGTGGTTTTGTGGTGTTGGTGCTGATCATCGTGCTGGTGCTGTGGCGCCGTCACCGCAAACACCTGCGGGAAGTGGAGGCCAAGCGGATCGCATTGAACCGGCGTTTTCATTCCAAGTAGGTAGAAACGCAAAAGCCCCGCCTTCGGTCTGAAGCGCGGGGCTTTTTGTTGGCCGGGTAAATCACCGGGTGTTTTCCTCGTCATACCCAATGGCAGGAACGGGGGCGAATCCCGCACCTGACGCTGCGAGCCGACAAGGAGAGGTCTTCATGGTCAACGTGAGTCGTCGTTCCCTGATCGCACTGGGCGCGGCCTTGCCCTTGCTGGGGCGTCTGGAGTGGGCTGAAGCGAGTCCGGCTGTGGCGGCGCCCGAGGTGCTGCTCAACTACAACGAAAGCCCCTACGGCCCTTCACCGGCTGCGCGGCAGGCGATGCAGCGCGGCATTGCCGCCTCGGGGCGCTACCCTTATCCGGACATGTACGCGCTGGTCGAGCAGTTTGCCAAACAACAGGGCATTCTGGAGGAGCAGGTGGCGGTGTTCGCCGGCTCCATGGCCGCGTTGCGTTACGCGGTGCTGGCGTTTACCAGCGAAACCCGCAGCCTGGTGATGGCCACGCCTTCCTACGAAGTACCGCGCGAGGCTGCCGAATCGCGCAAGGCCAAGGTGCACGAAGTAGACCTCACCGCCGATCACGCCCATGACCTTCCCGCCATGCTCGCCATTGACCGGCAGCCCGGCCTGATCTACCTCTGCAACCCGAACAACCCCACCGGGACCCTCACACCCGCCAAGGCCATCGAACAGGCCCTGGCGAACAAGCCCAAAGGCAGCATTTTGCTGGTGGACGAGGCCTATATCGACTTCAGCGATGCGCCCAGTTGCGTGGCGTGGGTCAGGGACCATGACGACTTGCTGGTGCTGCGTACGTTCTCGAAAATCTACGGCCTGGCCGGCGCGCGCCTGGGGCTGGCCATCGGTCATCCGGCGTTGCTGGAACAGTTGGCGGTGTATGGCGGGGATAACGTGCCGGCCGCCGCCAGCTTGCTCGCCGGCCGCGCCAGCCTCGCGGATACGCAACTGGTGCCTGCGCGCAAGGCGCTGAATACACGGTTGCGGGATGAAACGGTGGCGTGGCTAAAAAGCCGGGGATTCACCTGCACGGCGTCTCACAGCAACTGCTTCATGATTGACGTGCGCCGTCCGGCCGAACAGGTCATCGAGCAGTTGGGCGAACAGGGCGTGAAGATCGGGCGCGTGTGGAAAAACTGGCCGCAGTGGGTGCGGGTCACGGTGGGGAATGCTGACGAGATGCGGCGGTTTCGCGAGGCGTTTGCGGCTCAAGTCGTAGGCTGAATTCGCTGCGACGCAGACCCAATGTGGGAGCTGGGCTTGCCCGCGATGCAGGCACCTCGGTGTGTCAGTTGCAACGAGGTGATGCTATCGCAGGCAAGCCAGCTCCCACATTTACATCGGGTTACTGCTGGGCGATGCTGTAGCCCTCAAACGCGGTCTGCTGCTGCAGCGCCGTGATGATGCTTTTACGTGTCAGTGGCTGCTCGGCGCCCGAGTTATCCACAAAGGTTTCAACTTCCAGTTCCGCCTCGTCACCTTCACCGACAAAGCTGAAACCGAGGAACTCAAACGCTTCACGGTCGACATTCGGCTTGGAGCGCGGCGACCGCATCGGCAGGGTGACGCTGATGCCGTCCTTGCTGATGGCGAACACTTCCGCTTCCTTCTTCGGGCGGGAAGCCTTGCCTTTACCGGCGCTCGGGTTGCTGATGGCCTGGTGGGTCTGGTTCAGCACCTTGAGGGCCAAACCGTAGACCAGCTCCTGAAACTCCGGGTCGTCCTTGAAGCTGGACAGGATGCGGCTGATGGAGAATTTGCTGTTCAGGTCTTCGAGGGCGGCGTTGTCGGCGGCTTCGGCGTCCTTGAGCTGCTTGAGCTCGCCCATCAGGTCGTAGGCCTTGTCGTCGTCGAAAGCGTCGTGCGCCTGGCGGATGGCCACACGCAGTTCGCGGATCTGGTCGCTTTCCTTGGAGGTGTGGAACGCGTCCAGCACCATCTCGCTGATGGTCTTGGCCGCCGGCACGTGCTGTGAAAGATTGATGGCGTTTTCGTATTCAGCTTTGGACTGCAAGGCGACTACGGATTCTTCGGTACGGGAATCAGACATTGAAATTTCACTACTTCAGTAAACGGGGAGACGGGAAAAGCGTCGCGCATTTTCAGCGGGGAGGGGGATCAGGTCAAGGCAGCACAATGCCCTCATCGCGGCTGAATGACGCCAACGCCCGCCGCAGCTTGATCGCCCGCCCGCAAAACAGGCCCACCGTGAACCCCGCAGCCCCGCCCGCCAGGGCCAGCATTGGCGCGGTGCTCGACAGCAACGGATGCACGGCCTGTTGATAGCCGAGGTAATACTTCACGCCGAAGAACAATTGGGAGATCAGCAGGATTTTCCAGGTGCCGGGCAGCACCAGCGTGCTGCCATCGAGGCTTGCACCCCGGGCGGTGAACAGCGCCATCGCCAACAGGCTGCCGACGGCCGCACCGCCCAGCCAGCAGCCGATCGAGAGTGCCGAGTGTTCAATGGACATCAGCGACCAGATCACCAGCACCACCGGCAGGATAACCAGCGACCGGCGGGTTTCGCGGCTGCCGCGGGTGGCCTTGATCCCGTACCAGCAGATCCACAGATAAACGGCGTACACCCAAAGAGGCGTGCCCTGGAGAATGTCGAGCATAGTCAGCGTCCGTGCCTGATGAAGGAGGGCGTCGATAGTCGCCGGGCCACGAGGGGCTTGTCCATCGATTTAACCGAGGCGTTTGCCCATTTCGAAGGCGCGCTTTTCATAGCCCAACTCTTCGTACAGGCGTTGGGCCGGTTCGTTGAAGGCCCAGACGGTCAGGCGCAAATCACCGGCGCCCTGGCGGACCGCCCAGCGCTCGGCGAGTGCCATCAGCTCACGGCCAATGCCCTGGCCGCGCTGGGCCTCCAGCACGCATACCGAGCCGATCCGGGCGACGCGCAGCGGCTGCAGCAACGGGCTGGCCGTCTCGATGATTTGCACGGTGATAAACCCGACGCCCGTACCCTGCAACTCTGCCAGAAACACCGCCTGGACCCGGCTGGTGAGGCAGGGCCGCCAATGGGACTGGTCGCGCTCCACCTGGTCGGTGGCGTCACGGTAGATATCGGGCCGTTCCTGGTGGTGCAGGCGGTTCAACGGCTGGCCGAGCACGCACAGGGTGTGCAGGTCATCCAGGTGGGCCTGGCGATAGGTCAATCCTTGGGACATGCTGCTCCTTTGAAACGAACCGGGAAGGGAGCGTCTTTATGCCTGTTGTCCACAGGCATCACAAGCCTTGCAGGGCACTCAGCTGAGCTTCCAGCCCTTCACGCAAGCCACTGCCGCGCCGGGCGATAAACACCAGTTGCACCGCGAGCTCCGGCGCTTGCCCGTTGGCCAGGGTGAACTGGCTGCGACTGCCCACGTGTTGCAGCCAGAACGGTTGGTCGTTGCCTTGCAAATGCACCAGGCCCTTGAGCCGGAACAGGTCCTTGGGCAGTTGCCCCAGCCAGTCGCGCAAGGCTTTGGCGGGCAGCGGCTGGTTGCCCTGCCACACCCAGCTTTCAAACAGTTGGTCATGGCGCGGCAGCACCGGGCTCAGGCCGTTGCGCTCGCCGCGCTCACCCAGCAGCAGGGCGTCCGGCACCATCGCCTGCACCGTGCTCAGCACCCGTGCCCGGCCACCGATCTCGGCACGCAGGGTTTCCAGTTCAGCGGCGCTGACCAGGTCGGCCTTGTTCAGCAACACTAGGTCGGCGCAGGCCACCTGGGCCCGGGACAGCCGTGCGAACTCGCCTTCCAGGGCGCGGTAACCGCTGGCGTCCACCAGGGTGATCACCGTGTCCAGATGCAACTGCGCCTTGAGCTGTGGATAACCCAGGGTCTGCACAATGCGTTGCGGGTCGGACACGCCGCTGCACTCGATGACGATCCGGTCCAGGCGCGGGCGCATCTGCGTCAGGCTTACCAGTTGCGCCAGCAGGTCTTCCTGCACGGTGCAGCAGATGCAGCCGTTCTGCAGGCTGACCACCGCGTCGGTGACTTCGGCGATGATCGCGGCATCGATGTTCAGCTCGCCAAAATCATTCACGATCACCGCCATGCGCCCGTACTGCGGCTGCTGGGCCATGCGGTTGAGCAGGGTGGTCTTGCCGGCGCCGAGGAACCCGGCGACCACCGTCACCGCGATGCTCGCGGCGTTCATTCGATCACCGGTGGCAGGCCTTGCCACACCGCTTGCATCGAGGTGTCGGCAAAGGTGCCGAGGCGGTCGTACACCGGGCGACCTTCGACAAACGTCAGTTGCACCTGGGTCTGGTGGATGTAGTTGCGTGCAGGCTCGGCGAACAGATCGCGGTCGAGCACGATCAGGTCGGCCGACTTGCCCACTTGCAGGCTGCCGGTGGTGTGTTCCAGGCCCATGGCGTGGGCGCCGTTGAGGGTCGCCACTTGCAGCGCCTGTTCGAGGGTGATCGGCTCACCGAAGCATTCCGGCTCCTGGTTCCACGGGTTCTGGCGGGTGACCATGGTTTCCAGGGCCAGCCACGGGTCGATCGACGCCACCGGCCAGTCGGTGCCCATCACCGCCAGGCCGCCTTCGGCCAGTACGCCTTTGAAGTCGTAGATGCGCTTGAGACGCTCCTGGCCATAACCGCTGCGCGCGCCGCTGGCGAAGGGCGTCGGGTACCAGGCGGCCGGGGAAAATTCGGCGATCACGTTCAGGGCCTTGAAGCGCTTGAGGTTGCCCGGGTGCAGCAACGTGCTGTGGGCACACTGGTGACGAATCCCGCTGTCACCATTGACCCGCCGGGCTTCGGCCACCGCATCCAGGAACACGTCGGAGGCGCCGTCGCCGGTGCAGTGGGCGATCACCCGCAGGCCGCGACGGTCCATGTCCACCACCATGTCGGTGATGTGTTCCGGGGTCAGGTTGAGCTTGCCGCGCCACGTGGAATTGGCTTCCCAGGGAGTCATCAGGTACGAGGATTTTGGCTCCACGGTGCCGTCGAAGTGGAACTTCACCGCGTTCGCATTGAGCCGGGCGCTGCGGTAGTAGTGACGCTCGCCGCCGAGCAATTCCCAGCGCCGGCGCACCGGGAAAATATCATCCTGCCAACTGATGGCGGCTTCCACCCGCAGGGTCAGTTCGCCGGCGTCATCCAGTTCCTTGAGGGCGTCCAGGCGCCGCTCGCAGACGTGCACGTACTTGGTCGCCGTTACCCCACGGGAGCTTTGGAAATGCACACCATCGCGATAGGCGCGGCGCAGTACGTCCACCGGGGTTGGCGGCATGGCGGCGTGGATCAGCGCGTAGGCGCCGTCGATCAGCAGGCCGGTGGGCTCGCGGTTGAGTTCGTCGCGCTCCATGTAGCCGTTGCGCGGGTCGGCGGTGTGGCGGTCGATGCCGGCCAGTTCCAGGGCTTTGGAGTTGACCATCATGGTGCCCCACATCCGGTCGAGCAGGGCCACCGGTCGGTCCGGCATGATGCTGTCGAGCCAGTCGCGGCCGGGCGTCAGCCCCGCTTCGCGGAAGGTGTAGCGCACCCAGTATTGGCCGTAGATCCAGCCGTTGCCCGGGTGGCTGTCGGCGTAGGCGTGGATCGCCGCCGCCAGTTGCTCCGGGGTCGGGTCTTCGAGGCCCACGTCCAGGTCATCGCTGTAGCGCGGGGCCAGTGCCAGGTCGGGGTGGGTGTGCATGTCGTGCAGGCCCGGCATGCAGAACGCGCCTTGCAGGTCGTGCTGGCGGGTGTGCGGGCCGATCAGGCTTTGCACGTCTGCGAAGGTGCCCACGGCGATCAGGCGCCCGTCGCGAATCGCCACGGCCTCGGCCCACGGCTGGGCCGGGTCGAGGGTGTAGAGGCGAGCGTTGTGCAGCACCAGGTCGGCGTGAGGGCTGACGGCGGAGTGGGTGGAATTGAATTGGTCGGAAGCAGTCACGGGGTAAACCTCGATATTCAAAGCGGCGACGATCAACTGTGGGACCTGGCTTGTGTGGGAGCCGGGCTTGCCCGCGATAGGATCACCTCGGTGTTACTGAGAAACCGAGGTGCTTGCATCGCAGGCAAGCCAGCTCCCACAGTGATTGGGTTTCGTCAGTGGATCAGCGATTGGCCCGCAGGCCCTGAACAAACCCGGCAATGCGCTGGCAGGCGTCCTTGAGGGTGTCATCGGCGACGGTGAAGGAGATCCGCACAAACCCCTCGGCGCTGGCGCCAAAGGCCTGGGCGTCGAGCACCGAGACGCCGGTGGCACGGAACAGTTGCCAGGCGAAGTCCATGCTGGTCAGCCCGGTGCGGCGCACGTCCACCAGCATGAACATCCCGGCCTGGGGCACGCGGCAGTCCAGGTCGGTGATCGCGCTCAAGCCTTGCACCACCAGGTCACGCCGCCGGCGATACACCGCCCGTGCATCGCTGACCACCGCATCATCCACGTCCAGCGCCTTGATCGCGGCTTCCTGGATAAACCCCGGCAGGCCGTAGAGCATGCACAGCAGCAGGTTATCCAGATGCCCGATCAGGGGTTTGGGCCCCACCACCCAGCCCACGCGCCAGCCGGTCATGGCGTGGGTTTTCGACAGGCTGTTGAGCACCACGGTGCGCTCGGCCATGCCCGGCAACGAGGCGATGCTCAGGTGTTCATGGTCGTAGGTGATCTGCCCGTAGACTTCATCGGAGATCACCCACAGGTCGTATTGGCGCGCCACCTCGGCGACCATTTCCAGCTCTTCACGGCTGTAGACGTTGCCGGTCGGGTTGCAGGGCGTGGCCAGGGCGATGCCCCGGGTCTTGTCGGTGATCGCCGCTTCCAGCGCGGCGCGGGTCAGGCGAAAGCCGTTGGCCGCCGGTTGCTCGATGGTCGCAATGCGCGCCCCGGAGGCGTGGATGCAGGCCTCGTAGGTCAGGTACATCGGCTCCGGCACCAGCACTTCATCGCCATGGCTGAACAGGCACAACGAGGCGGCAAACAAACCGTTCTGCGCGCCGGCCACCAGCGCCACATTGTCTGCGTGCACCGCAACGCCTTGCAGCCGGCTTTGCTTGATGGCGATCGCTTCGCGCAGGGCCGGGCGGCCGAGCACGTGGGTGTAGTGGGTGTCGCCGGCGCGCAGGGCGTCGACGGCGGCTTCGCAAATCGCGCTGTCGGTGGCGAAGTCCGGGTCGCCCACGCTGAGCACGATCACGTCCTCGCCACGGCCCCGGGCCTCGACGGCCGCGTAGTGAATATCCCAGGCGCTGACGGACTCGCCGCTAATGCGTTCGACAAACGGGGAATAACGCATCCTTGTTCTCCTTAAAGCAAAGTTGATTCAAGCCTGGCGCTGCGGGACTTTGCCCCAGCGCGAGAAGCCGTGTTCGATCACGAACGCCAACACAATGTAGATCAGCGCCACCGCCAGCAGCGGCTCATACACGCGCAAGGTCTGCGCCCGCACCAGGTTGGCGGCCCCCAGCAAGTCGGTGACGGCCACGGTGGAGGCCAGCGCGGTGGCCTTGAGCAGCAGCACCGTCTCGCCCACCAGGGTGGGCTTGACCAGCTCCAGGGCACGGGGCAACCAGACCCGGCGCAGCACCATCATTCGCTTCATGCCATAGGCCCGCGCGGCTTCCAGCTCACCCTTGGGCACGGCCCGCAAGGCGCCGCGCAGCACTTCGCCGACGTAGGCGCCCACACACAAAATCAGCGCCAGGGCCACGTACCAGAAGCCTTCGCGCAGGTATGGCCAGAGAAAACTGCCGCGAATCAGCGGGTAGCTGGCGAACACACTGCCCACGCCGTAGTACAGGATGTAGATCTGCACCAGCAGCGGCGTGCCGCGAAACACGGCGGTGTAGGCGCGCAACGGGCCGCTGATCAGCGGGTTGGACGACAAGCGCCCCAACGCCACCAGCACCGCGAGTGCAAAGCCGAAGATGCCCGACAGCACCAGCAACTTCAGGGTGATGCCGAGGCCGTGCAGCAGCTCGCCGGCAAAACTGTTGATCCAGGAAAAGTCCATCCGCCGTGCTCCTCAGTGCTGTGGCATCCAGCGGTTGATCCGGCGCTCGAACACCCGGAACGCGCCGTTGGAAATCAGCGTGATGACGAAATACACCGCCGCCACCGCCAGGTAGAACACCAGGTAATGCTTGGTGGAGCCCGCCGCCTGCTTGCCCACGGAGAGCAATTCGCTGTAGCCGACGATGCTGATCAATGCGCTGTCCTTGACCAGCACCAGCCACAGGTTCGACAGGCCGGCCATGGCAAACGGCAACATGCTCGGCAGCAGCACCCGGCGCAGCAGCAACCAGCGTTCGATCCCGAAGGCGCGCGCCGCTTCAATCTGCCCCGCCGGAATCGCCTGGATCGCGCCGCGAATAATCTCGGCCGAATACGCACCTTGCACGATCCCCAGCACCAGCACGGCCGCGGCAAACCCGTTGACCGTGACGCTGTCGCGGCCCATGGCGGCCATGGTGATGTTCAGCAGGTCGGTGCCCGCGTAGTACAGCAGCAGAATCAGCAGCAACTCCGGCACCGCGCGGTACAGCGTGGTGTAGGCGTTGGCCAGGCGCACCAGCCAGCGCGGGCCCTTGAGTTTGATCATGGCCACCAGCAAGCCGATGGCCAGGCCCAGCACAAAGGCTCCGGCGGAGATCTGCAGGGTCACCACTGCACCCTGGAGCAGGGCGTGAAGCCAGCCGTCGGCGACGAACAGCTGGGAGAGTTCGGACAAAGAAATCATGAGTTTTTCCGCCGGGTGTTACTGCGCAGAGATGTCGACGCTGAAGTAGCGGCTGCGAATCTTGTCGTAAGTGCCGTCGGCCTTCATTGCTGCCAGCGCGCTGTTGAGTTGCTGCTTGAGGGCGTCGTCACCCTTGCGCACCGCTGCACCGATGCCCGAACCGAACAGCGGGTCTTTCGGCGCCAGGCCCTTGTCGGCCAGGCCGCTGCCGCCGGAGGACTTGAGCAGCGGCTCGATGGTCAGCGCGTCGGCCAGCATCACGTCGATGCGCCCGCTTTGCAGGTCGGCGGTCATGTCGTCCTGGGTGGTGTAGTAGCGCAGGGTCGAGCCCTTGGCGTAGTAGGCCTTGAGGTAGGTGGCGTTGGAGGTCGAGCCTTGTACGCCGATGACTTTGCCTTTGAGGCCTTCGGGGGTAGTGGTCAGGTCCAGGCTGGCATCGGCCACCCACATGGCCGGCGTCTGGTAGTACGGCGCGGTGAAGTCGACGACCTTTTCACGCTCTTCGGTGATGCTCATGGAGTTGAGGATCACGTCGATCTGCTTGGAGGTCAGCGCCGGGATCAGCCCGTCCCAGGACACTTCCTTGAGCGGGCACTGGGCTTGCAGGCGCTCGCACAAGGCCTTGATCAGCTCCGGCTCGAAACCGCTCCAGGCGCCATTGCCGGCTTTCTCGGAGAACGGCGGGTAAGGTTCCAGGGCGATACCGAAGACGATTTTTTCGGCGGCCACGGCGCTGTGGGCGGCGAGCGCGAACAGGCAGCCGGCGGTGAGAGTCTTGATCAGCTTTTGCATGGGATTACCCTGTTTGAGTTGTTTTTGGGGGGCAGTGTTGGAGCGATCAAACGCGATTGTCCTGGGCCATGACGAACTGGCGGCAGCGCTCGCTATCAGGATTCTGGAAGACTTTTTGTGGCGTGCCTTCTTCTTCTACCAAGCCCTGGTGCAGGAACATCACCTTGCTCGACACGTCGCGGGCGAAGGCCATTTCGTGGGTGACGAGGATCATGGTGCGGCCTTCTTCGGCGATGCCCTGGATGACCTTGAGCACTTCGCCCACCAGCTCCGGGTCGAGGGCCGAGGTGGGTTCATCCATCAGCAGCACCCGGGGGCGCATGGCCAGGGCACGGGCGATGGCCACGCGCTGTTGCTGGCCGCCGGAGAGAAAGGCGGGGAAGGCATCGCGCTTGTCCGCCAGGCCGACTTTTTCCAGCAGGTGTTCGCCGTGGGCGATGGCGTCCTTGCGGTCTTCGCCGAGCACGTACACCGGCGCTTCGATGACGTTTTCCAGCACGGTGCGGTGGGGCCACAGGTTGAAACTCTGGAACACCATCGACAGTTGGGTGCGCAGCCGCGCCACTTGGTCGGGGTCAGCGATTCGCGGGTTGCCGGCGCGGTCTTTTTTCAGCCGCACTTCTTCGCCGTTGATGCGCAGGCTGCCGCTGCACGGGATCTCCAGCAGGTTGATGCAGCGCAGCAGGGTGCTTTTGCCCGAGCCGCTGGAACCGATCAGCGACACCACTTCGCCTTCGTTGGCGCGCAGGGAGATGCCTTTGAGAACGTGGTGTGCGGCGTAGCTCTTGTGCAGAGCGTCGATGGCGACCACCGGGGTGACGGAATTGGGCTGCGCGTGCAAGGGTTATCCCTCTTGTTTTTGTAAGGTAAGCGGCCTCACGGGGGCGCCGTGATGGAGGTCGAGAATAGCTACTGGCCCTTTGAGGTCAATCGAGGATTTTTCGCCCGACCTTGAAATTTAATTCAACTGTCCTGCTGAAAACTTCCCGGCGCTGTGGCTATGTCTGGCGGTGGATAACGGCTATGGTGCGCAAAAATACCCGCCGGTGAAGACCTATGCGCTACCCCTCCATGACCGCCTTGCGGGCGCTGGACGCGGTGGCTCGGCTGGGCAGCGTGTCGGACGCTGCCACCGAGCTGAACCTGACCCCCAGCGCCATCAGCCACCAGATCAAGAGCCTGGAGCAGACGTTGGGGTTTGCCCTGACCGAGCGCACCGGGCGTAGCATTCGCATCACCTGGCAGGGCGAGCGCTATGCCCGGGACATCCACCTGCTGCTGGCGAATATCCTCGAAGCCGGGCAGCGCTTTGACGGCCAGCAGGTCAGCGGGCGCCTGTGCATCAGCAGCCCGGCGGGGTTTGCGACGTATTGGTTGTGCACCCACATTGCGGATTTCCAGGCGCTGTACCCGCAGGTGGAATTGCACCTGATTTCCCCTCGTACGCCAGACGACACCAGCGACCAGAACGCCGACCTGTTCGTGGCCTACGGCATGGGCGACTGGCCGAACCAGCATGTGCAGAAGATTGTGTCGTTGCGTTATTTCCCGGTGTGCAGCCCGCGCCTGGTCAACACCATGGGCGGGCTCAAGACCCCGGAAAACCTGGTGGGCGCGCCGTTGCTGCACATGATCGACTACTCCGACTGGCGCGTGTGGCTGGCTGCCGCCGGGGCGCCGAATGTGGACGTGCAGCGCGGCATCGTGTTTGCCGATGCGCATTTTGTGCAGTCGGCGTGCATTGCCAGCCAGGGGATTGCCATGGGCGACAACCTGATCAGCGGCGAGGCATTGGCCAAGGGCTGGCTGGTGCGGCCGTTCGAGACCGAGATCGAGTCCAATCGCGGGTATTACCTGGTGGCCGATCACCAGAAGGTCGAGCGCCCGGTGGTGCAGGCGTTTGGGGAGTGGGTGAAGTTGCAGTTGGGCAGCGGTTTACTCAGTTGAGGGCATGACCTGTGAATTTTTTTCGGCAGTGGTGGTGAAATTTTTCGATTGTTGCGCCTCCTTGCGCGCCCTATGGTCCCGCACATCGACACAGAACAATAAAAAAGGAGTGAGCAATGACCACCTGTGCCCAGTCACTGGTGCGCCTGCTGGAAGGGTATGGCGTAGACACCGTCTTCGGCATCCCCGGCGTGCACACCGTTGAACTCTACCGTGGCCTGCACGGCAGCCGCCTGCGCCATATCAGCCCGCGCCACGAGCAGGGCGCCGGCTTCATGGCTGACGGTTACGCCCGGGCCAGTGGCAAGCCCGGCGTGTGTTTCATCATCACCGGCCCGGGCATGACCAACATCCTCACGGCCATGGGCCAGGCCTACGCCGACTCGATCCCGATGCTGGTGATTTCCACCACCAACCGCCGCGAACACCTGCGCCTGGGCCACGGCCACCTGCACGAACTGCCGGACCAGCGCGCGATGGTCGCCGGCGTGTGCGCCTTCAGCCACACCCTGCAATCCCCGGCGCAACTCCCGGAAATCCTCGCCCGGGCCTTTGCCGTTTTCAAATGTGCACGCCCGCGCCCGGTGCACCTGGAAATCCCGCTGGACGTGCTGGACATGCCCGCTGTCGACCTCAACCTGATGCCCCGCAGCTTGCCCGGCGCGCCGGCTCCGGCACCGGCCTCGCTGGCCGCCGCTCTGCGGTTGCTCAACGAAGCACGCCGCCCGTTGATCCTCGCCGGTGGCGGTGCCCGGGACTGCGCCCAGGTGTTGCAACAACTCGCCGAGCGCCTCCAGGCACCGGTGGCGCTGACCACCAATGCCCGTGGCTTGCTGCCGATGAATCACCCGCTGTTGCTGGACGGCGTGCAGTCATCCCGTCATGGCCGTTCGCTGTTTGACGAGGCCGATGTGATCCTCGCGGTGGGCACCGAACTGGGAGAAACCGACTACGATTTCTTCGGCCTCGGCCCGCTGAAATTCAAGGCGCCGCTGATTCGCCTGGACATCGACCCGATGCAAGTCATGGGCGTGCAACGGGCCCATGTCGGCCTGGTGGGCGATGCCCGCGAAGGCTTGCAGGCGCTGCTGGAACAGGTCGCCCCACAAGCCTCGTCCGGCAGTTGGGCGCAGGATGGCGTGCAACGGGTCAACCGGATCGAGCGCGACAGCTGGAATGCCAAGCAACAGGGCCTGCAAGGCTTGCTCGACCTGCTGCGCGACAGCCTGGTGGACCCGTTGATCGTCGGCGATTCAACCCAGCCGGTGTATCAGGGCGCGGTGGGTTACCAGGCGCCGGCCGCCAACAGCTGGTTCAACGCCGGCACCGGCTACGGCACCCTCGGCTACGGCTTGCCGGCGGCCATCGGCGCGAAACTGGCCAGGCCCGAACGCCCGGTGGTGGCGCTGGTGGGCGACGGCGGCATGCAGTTCTCCTGCGCCGAACTGATCGCCGCCCGCGAGGCCGATGTGGGCGTGATCATGGTGCTGTGGAACAACCAGTGCTACGGCGAGATTCGCGACTACATGGAAGCGCGGGAAATACCGCCGCTGGGGGTCGATATCATGACCCCGGACTTTGCTGCCATGGCCCGCAGTTTCTATATCGCCCATCACGCGGTGGATACCCCACAGGCCTTGCACTCCTTGCTGCAGGAGCTGGCCGGCACCCGCCAGCCGGTGATGATCGAACTCGACGCCGCCCGCTACCTGAAAAACGCCTGATCCTCTGAAACACCGCAGATCAACTGTGGGAGCTGGCTTGCCTGCGATGGCATCACCTCGGTGTAACTGATGTACCGAGTCGTCTGCATCGCGGGTAAGCCCGGCTCCCACAGGTGTGTGATCCCTCCTGGCCCTGACCCACATCAAGGGCCGCGCGCAAAAAATCCGCTACAACGAAGCTGGGGCTGACCATGCCCCGGTTATCCGCCTGATGACCCAATAAAAACGATTGCAGACCTGCGCCGAGGGGACCACCCCAGGCCCGGGTTATTAAAGGAATAGTGCGATGATTTTTCCCCTGTCACGTCTGGGCCTTGTGGGGGTGATGCTGTGTCTGTCTCTTCCCCTGCACGCCAACGAAGCCGACCCCACGCTGATCGAACAGGGCAAATACGTTGCCCAACTGGGCGACTGCATCGCCTGCCATACCGCCAAACAGGGCGCGCCAATGGCCGGCGGGCTGGAACTGAGCACGCCGATGGGCACGATTTATTCGAGCAACATCACCCCCGATCGCGACACCGGCATCGGCCAGTACAGCTTCGAGCAGTTCGACCGGGTGATGCGTGAAGGCGTGACGCCGGCGGGGCAGAACCTGTACCCGGCGATGCCGTATCCGTCCTACGCGAAGATGAGCGAAGGTGACATGCGCGCCCTGTTCGCCTACCTGATGCAGGGCGTGGAGGCGGTGAACAAACCGAACCTGGAGGCCGAGATGGGTTTCCCGTTCAACCAGCGCTGGGGCCTGGCGTTGTGGAATTTTGCGTTCCTGGACAAGCAGCCGTTTGCGCCGGACCCGGCCAGGGATGAGGTGGTGAACCGTGGCGCGTATCTGGTCCAGGGCCTGGGGCATTGCGGTTCCTGCCACACACCGCGCGGCATCGCGTTCCAGGAAAAGGCCATGAGCGATGCCGGGCGCAGCGGCCAGCATTACCTAGCCGGGGAGACTGTGGAGCATTGGCGCGCCTTGAGCCTGCGCAACCTGTGGACCGTGGACGACACCGTGCAATTGCTCAAGACCGGGCAGAACCGTTTTGCCACGGTCTCGGGCAACATGGCGGATGTGATTCATCACAGCACCCAGCATTTCACCGACACCGACTTGACGGCTATCGCGACCTATTTGAAATCCCTGCCGCCGGGCAAGGACGACCTGCCGATGCCCGCCGTGGCCCACGAGCCTGCAGCGCCACCCAAGGACCTGTTTACCAGCCGTGGCGGCCTGGGCTACATGCAGTTTTGCAGTGACTGCCACCGCAGCGACGGCGGCGGGGTAAAGGGCTTGTTCCCGAGGCTGGCGGGCAACCCGGGCGTTGCTTCGAACAACCCGACGTCAGTGCTGCACATCACCCTTACTGGCTGGGAAACCGCTGAAACGGCGACCCATCCACGGGTCTACACCATGCCTGGGTTTGCCCGGCTGGCGGACCAGGAAATCGCTGAAATCCTCAGCTTTGTGCGCAGCAGTTGGGGCAACGAAGGCACGCCCATCACGGTTGCCCAGGTGAAGAAAATGCGCGGGCAGCTCAACCCGGTCACCACCGATTCTTCCGCGTTCGAAACCCCGCGCCTGGCTGAATTGCTGGCGGCGCCGAATGCCGATCAAGTGGTACGCGGCATGCGCTTGCACCTGCAAACCAAGCAACTGCTGCCCGATAACGTTGGCAACGCGCTGAACTGCACCAGTTGCCATCTCAACGCAGGCACCGTGGCCGACGGTTCGCCGTTTGTGGGCGTCTCGGCGTTTTTCCCCGGCTATGCGCCGCGTGCGGGCAAGGTGGTGAGCCTGCAAGAGCGGATCAACGGCTGCTTCCGGCGCTCGATGAATGGCACGCCGTTGCCACCGGAATCGGCGGAGATGCAGGCGATGGTGGCGTACTTCGACTGGATGAAAAACAACACTAAACCGCAAGACAAAGTGGCGGGGCGCGGGGTCGGCAAGGTCGACCCTGCGATCAAGCCGGACATGGAGAATGGCAAGCAGGTGTACGCCAGGCAGTGCGCGGTGTGCCATGGTGACAACGGCCAGGGTTTGACACGGGCGGATGGCGAACCGGTGTACCCGCCGTTGTGGGGCGAGCAGTCGTTCAATATCGGAGCGGGGATGGCGCGGCTGTACACGGCGGCGGCGTTCGTCAAGCGCAACATGCCGATCGGGTTCCACGAGAAATTCCCGTTGGGGCAGGGTGGGCTGTCGGATCAGGAGGCGGTGGATGTGGCGGCGTACTTCTCCCAACAACCTCGCCCGGATTTCCCGGACAAGGTGAAGGACTGGCCCAAGGGCAGTAAGCCGGTGGATGCGCGGTACTAGTTAAGCGTTAACACCGGGACTGTAGCAAAGGTGCTTATTGTGGCGAGGGAGCTTGCTCCCGCTGGGCTGCGCAGCGGCCCCAAAATAGTGGGAGCGCTACGCACTCCAGCGGGAGCAAGTTCCCTCGCCACAGAGGTTTCAATCAGCTTTTAAAAGGTGGTACGCAGACCGACCTGCACACTCCGGCCCGGTGCCGGAGCAATATCCCGCAGGATCGAACTGGCATAGCGCACGGTCTGGTTCGTCAGGTTCTCGCCGTTCACAAACGCCAGCCACTGGCTGCCGCCCACATTGAAGCGGTAGCCGGCGCTGGCGCCCAGGGTGGTGTAGCCGTCGGTGCCGCTTTCGTTATCCGGTACCCGGCCTTGACCTGCTGCGTGTTCAACGTCGATCCGCGCCTGCCAACGATCCAGTTCCCACAACAAACCGCTGTTCAAACGCAACGGCGCAATCCGGGGCAGCGCTTCACCCGTGTCCAGGTTGGTCGCACGGGTGTAGTCGCCCGACAGCTCCAGCGCGAACTTGCCGTAGGCACCTTCTCCCAGCTTGATGTGGTCCTGGGCTTCAAACCCTGCGAAACGCGCACGCACGCCGGAGTATTTGTACTCAGGGATGCCGCCGGCGTCTTCCTCGCCTTCGTCATTCAGGGTACGACCGCTGCCCAGCAGGCCGATGTAGTTGGAGAAGTGGCTGTAGAACACCCCGAAGCTGCCCTTGTGGGTGCCGTTGTCAAAGCGCAGTGCCAGGTCGCTGGACACGGCTTTTTCCTTCGACAGGTTGGCGTCGCCCAGTTCATAGGTGCCGGTGGCGACGTGGGCGCCGTTGGCATACAGCTCGTAGAAGGTCGGGGCGCGTTCGGTGTAGCCGAGGGTGGCGGCCAGCGACCAGATTGGCGTCAGGGTATACACCGCGCCGGACGACAGGCTGCCGGCAGTGAAGTCGGCGGATTTGTTGGCATTGGCGAAGCGCGCGTTGCCTTTGCCGTCCGGGTCGACGTTGGTGTGTTCCAGGCGTCCGCCGAGGCTTAGCTTGAGGCGGTCGGTGGCCTGCATTTCTTCGAGGATAAACAGCGCGCCGGCATTGGTGTCGGTCTGCGGCACGAAGGCTTCTTCACCCAGGGCCGAGAATTCATTGCGGCTGACTTGCGCGCCCACCACGCCGTTGAACGGCCCGATCGGCAAGTGCCGGGCTTCCACGCGGGCTTCGTAGCCCTTGTTCTTGAAGGTGGTGCCGGTTTCGCCGCCTTCGATTTCCATGTGCTTGTAGTCGGTATAACCGGCGTCGAGTTTGACCGAGGTGAACGGCCCTTGCAGGTTACGGATCTCGGACGCGAAGGCGTAGTGATCCTGCTTCATGCGGATGCGCACATCCTGCTCGGCCGGGGAGCCGTAGTTGCTGTCGTAGTTGCTGTAGGACAGCCCGGCGTAACCGTCGTCCCACGTGTAGGAACCGCCGACCGAGCCGCCGTCCTGACGCCCGTTGCTGTTGCCCAGGCGACCGTTCTTGCCTTCACCGTCTTCGCTTTCCGGCGCATGGCGGCTGCGGGCAAAACCGGGGATTTTCAGGTCGTTGAATTCCCGCGCGTTGGCATCCAGGTGCAAGGCGAAGCTGCCGTTGCCGGCCTCCAGTTTGCCGGCGCTGCTGCGGGTGGTGTCGGCGCCGCCGTAGCGCAATTCACCGGCACCGTGAATGCCCTCAATGGCCTCGGTGGGGATGCGGTTGTCGAAGGTGTTCACCACGCCACCAATGGCGCTGCCGCCATACAGCAGGGCGGCCGGGCCGCGCACGATTTCGATGCGGTCGACGTTGACCGGGTCCAGCGGCACCGCGTGGTCATAGGACAGCGACGAAGCGTCCAGCGCGCCGACGCCGTTGCGCAGGATGCGAATGCGGTCGCCGTCCTGACCACGAATGATCGGCCGGCTGGCACCCGGGCCGAAGTACGAGGACGACACGCCGGGTTGCTTGTTCAGGGTTTCACCCAGGCTGCCTTTTTGTTGCAGGGTCAGGTCATCGCCTTCCAGCACGGTGGTGGGCGAGGCGAGGGTTTCGCTGCCCAGCGGGTTGCCGGTGATGACTTGGGGTTGCAACTCCAGGGCGTTGGCCTGGGAGGTGATCAACAGGGCGGCGGCCAGCGGGGTGAGGCGCCAGAGAGAAGAGAGGGACATCGGTCGTTCCTTGGCAAACGGCAAAAAGAGAAGGCTGAAAACGGTAAGGGATTCGATACCCCTTGATAGTTATCGTTACAATATAACATCACTTTTTTCCCTGCCAAGGGGAACTTTTCCCAAACCCTGCTCGATCATTCCCACTCTGATCGTTCCCACGCTCTGCGTGGGAATGCATCCCGTGACGCTCTGCGTCACCATTGCGCAGGGCAAAAAATCGCGTCGACCGCAGGACGCAGAGCGTCCAATTCGGCATTCCCACGCAGAGCGTGGGAACGATCGAATGCGTCTACAGTTAAAGCGGTGCTTCCACCGGCCCGGCCCGTCCGCTAAGGTGCGCGGCTTGGTTTTCTTCTTTTTTGCAAAAGGCCCGGCATGACCGCGACAAACAAAGACCCACTGCACGGCGTCACCCTGGAACAGGTCCTCACCGCACTGGTGGCGCATTACCAATGGGAAGGCCTGGCCGAGCGCATCAACATCCGCTGTTTCTCCAGTGACCCGAGCATCAAGTCGAGCCTGTCGTTCCTGCGCAAGACGCCGTGGGCACGTGAGAAGGTCGAGGGTCTGTACGTGAAGTTGATGCGCACCAAGCGGCCGGTCGAGGATTGAGGTGAAACCTCACCTTATCGGCCTGGCAGCCCTCGGCGGTTGGGCTGGCCTGGCGCTGCAGCAGTACATCATTTTCTATTTTCGCTGGGTTGATGGCGCGAGCCTGTTGCCGGGCCTGGTGAATTTTTTCAGCTTCTTCACCGTGCTCACCAACACCCTGGTGGCGGTGGTGTTGACCCATGCCTGGGTGCAACGGCCAACGGCAGCGAGCCGGTTTTTCCTCGGGCCGGTGGTCAGCAGCGGCATCGCCGTGAGCATTGCGGTGGTCAGCCTCGCCTACAGCCTGTTGCTGCG
This sequence comes from Pseudomonas sp. PAMC 25886, assembly GCF_000242655.1. Classification (NCBI taxonomy): domain Bacteria; kingdom Pseudomonadati; phylum Pseudomonadota; class Gammaproteobacteria; order Pseudomonadales; family Pseudomonadaceae; genus Pseudomonas; species Pseudomonas sp. PAMC 25886. The sequence continues at coordinate 23,885 of NZ_AHHC01000042.1, read as the reverse complement.
GCATATGTGGGCGCCTGCAGGCCTGCAGTTTGTGGCGGACGAGTTGCTGCACGACGTGATGCCGTTGGTGTTTGTGGTGTATTGGTGGTGCTGCGTACCCAAGGGCAGCCTGCGGCTCAAACACATCGGGCTGTGGGTGATCTACCCGGTGGTGTACTTCGCGTATGCGCTGTTGCGCGGGTATGTGTGGGGGCTGTATCAGTACCCGTTCATTGACGTGGACAAGCTGGGTTATCCACAGGTGTTTATCAATGCCGGGGGGATTCTGGCGGGGTTCGTGCTGGTGGCGCTGGCAGTGGTGGGGCTGGACAGGCTTGCCAGCCGCCACCGCTGAGTTCTATTCCTCGCTGGCGTCGGCGCGCCAGTAGCCCACGGCCTTGAGGGACGCCTCATTCACCTTGTGCTGATCCAGCAACACCCGCCGTACCTGGCGCGACAGTTTGGCCTCGGTGGCGACAAAGCTGTACAGCGAACCGCCCGGCAACGTGAGATTTTTCACCGTTTCAAGCAGGTCGTCCTGGCCACGTACCACCCAGATCACTTCAACCTCGGCAGCGCTGTGCAGCGGCTGCTGTTCCGCCGTATTTTCGATCTCGATGACCGCCAATACCTTGCGCCCCGCCGGTAATTCCTCGGCGCGCCGGGCGATGGCCGGAATCGCGGTTTCATCGCCGATCAGCAAGTAGCTGTCGAAGATATCCGGCACGATCAGCGAACCCCGTGGCCCACCGATATGCAGGTGCTGGCCGACCTTGGCCTGTTCGGCCCAGGTGGACGCAGGGCCATCGCCGTGCAGCACGAAATCGATCTCCAGTTCGCCAATCTCCAGGTCAAAACGCCGTGGCGTGTAGTCCCGCATGGCGGGTGCAGGGCCGTCGCCCTGGAGGCTGAAGTTCGGGTCGTCCAGCGCCGCTTGCTCGGCGGCGTTCTGCGGGAACAGCAGCTTGATATGGTCGTCGGCACCCAGGCTCACAAACCCGGCCAGTTGCGGCCCGCCAACGGTGATACGGCGCATGCGCGGGGTGATATCCACCACCTTCAGTACTTCCAGGCGGCGGCGTTTGATCTCGTGCATGACGCGGTGGATTTCGAGTTTATTCGGTTCAGTCATTGGGCTTGCTCCGGTACAGGTTGAACAGCCGGACCGTCGACGATGGCCTGGGCCGTGGTGTTGAGCAGGGCGGCAACCCGGACGATTTCTTCCGGGCTCCAGCGTCCGTGGTGAAGCTGCAAGGCATGGCGCAGGTTGTGCACCGCCTCGTGAATTTCCGGCGGGCGGTCATGGCCACGCAGGGAGCGCTTGCTCACGTCAATGCGCATGCGCACGCCTTCCAGGGCAATTGCTTGCTCACTTAAGGAAAGACGTCCGGCGTCGGTGATTGTGTAGCGTTTTTTTCCGCCTTCGGCGTCGCCGCTGATCATTTCGCTTTCTTCAAGGAAGGTCAGGGTCGGGTAGATCACGCCGGGGCTGGGGCTGTAGGCGCCATCGAACAGGCCTTCGATCTGGCGGATCAGGTCGTAGCCGTGGCATGGCTGTTCGGCGATCAGCGCCAACAGCAGCAGTTTCAGGTCGCCGGGGGCGAATACCCGCGGGCCGCGGCCGCCGCGTTCGCGGCCTGGGCGTTTCTCGAAGCCGTCGCGGCCCTCGCGGTGGGAATGATGGTCTCTCATATCCAGGTGCTCTCTCTCTTGGTTTAGATACAACTTAAGATATATCTTTGTGAGCGAGCAACCTGACCAGACGAACGGTCATCCCACCTGAGCGTTTGCTCGCCTCCCTCCCGAGGCCGGTTCAGTCGGCCTGTTCGCCAACCCGTTAGTTGGTTTTTATAAGTAATGACTATTGTTTTTTATAAGGTGTAATCCTATTCTTACAGACTTCCCGCTTACAAATAATTCTCATTAAATTGCATGTAGTCTAGTTCTTACAGACAATTTTTTAGTTTTGGCAAAGTGCCATAATTTTCCTATGTGTCTTGGTGTGACAAAGCTACGCAACTCAGCGAATCGGACGGCTTTTTTATTAAATATCGCCATGGATAATTGCCCGGCGTCGAACGAATGACAGAAATGCAATGCAAGTAGTTGGAAAAACCAATACTTCAAATCCCTTTCTGGAAAGCGTTAAACGCTTAACAAGTCCTGCGTGCAACTGCGACAGGATACCGTTGTGATATTTAATATTATGTGAGCGTCTGCAAATGAATTCTAAAGTGAAAACTGCGCTGTTAACTCTCGGCCTGCTGGCAGGTTCGATCTCTGTAGCCAATGCTGCGGATGGAACGGTTACGTTTTTGGGGTCTGTGCACTCGGGTGCTTGCTCTATCAAGCCTGAATCCGTAGATCAGTCGGTTCACCTTGGCGCGATCGCAAAGCATCAGCTGGAAACCGGTGGCCGGTCTCAGTCCCGCCCTGTGCGTATCGAACTGGAAGGCTGCGACCTGTCCAGCCTCACCGATAACACCGTCACCACTACCTTTACTGGCGCGCCATCGGGCGCTGTGCCTGGCGCCATCGGCACTGTCGGTGGCGCGGGTGGCATCGGCGTCATGATGACCCATGGCGGCCGACCTGTCGTGCTGGGTACCCCTACGACCCCGCAGGTCATTTCCACCGGTAACAACACGCTGGAATTCGGTGCCTACGTACAAGGCCAGGCCACCGGCGAAATCGTTCCTGGTGAGTTCAGCGCGGTCACCAATTTCACCTTGGCTTATCAGTAAGTTTTTCCCCCGCCACTTCAGGTGGCGGGGGGAAGCTGGCGGGAGGTTCAGGTGAAAACATTCATAAGTCTCGCTATCGCCTCCTCATTGACGATGTTCATCAGCCCTTGGGTGTTCGCGCAGGCGGATGCGCAAGGCGATGGGGTCGTCACGCTGGGAGGCGTGATCATCGATTCAGCCTGCGGGCTGGAAGCGGCCACTGTCGATCAAACCATCGAGATGGATTCCGAACCCATCGGCCGGCTTCTACGAGACGGACAGGGGCAGAAACATCCCTTCCAGTTGCGTCTGGTGAACTGCTCGGTGACTCGTCCCGACCCCTCGCGCCCCGGCGTAACGCTGCCGGATTGGGAACACCTGCGCGTGACATTCGACGGCCCTTCCGACCGGGGCGGGCGCTCCTTTGCTGCTTTTGGTGGCTCACAGGGGGTCGCCTTCCATATCCAGGATGCGGCGGGTGAAGAGAGTGTTCCGGGAGTGCCGATGGCGCTGCATCCGGTGATTGATGGCGACATGACGCTCAACTACACGGTGCACTTGGTGGGCAACGGAGTGCCGCTCTTGGCGGGGGATCACACGGCCGCCGTGCGGTTCAAGTTGGAATACTTTTGAAGAGTGATGGGTTGCTTGCATGTGGAATGCGTTGAAAGTCATACATAAGCTTCGCCCGGGCTTCTTTGGCGGGTTGATATCACTGGCAGGAACTGCAATGGGAGCCGGGGATATTGAATTTAATACCGACGTGCTTGATCTGAGTGACCGCACCAATATTGACTTGTCTCGATTTGCACGCAGCGGGTTTATCTTGCCCGGCAACTACGCGATGGTGGTGCAGTTAAATACCCAGCCAATGACTGAATACTCAGTGGCGTTCTATCCTCCTGATAATGATCCCAAGGGAAGTCAGGCCTGTTTATCCCCGGAACTTGTAGAACAGTTGGGCCTGAAACAGTCCGGCGTGGCCAAACTGCGCTGGTGGAAAGACGGCCAGTGCCTGGACCCTGAAGGCTTGCCCGGTATGGAGGTGAGCGCCGACCTGGCCACCTCCACGCTGAGCATCAGCCTGCCTCAGGCCTATCTGGAATACAGCGCCATTAACTGGGACCCGCCTTCACGTTGGGATGAAGGGGTGCCGGGGCTGCTGGTCGACTACAACATGACGGCGCAGTCGAGTTACCGCCGGCACGACGGTACCCGCAATGACCTCACGGGTAACGGAACCGTCGGGGCCAATGCGGGGGCCTGGCGCCTGAGGGCGGATTGGCAGGGGCGTGTCGAGAAAGACCGGGAATCGTCGGCCCGGCGGCAAAAACTGGAATGGAGCCGTTACTACGCGTATCGCGCCCTTCCTGAGATGAAAGCGCGCCTGGTGGTGGGCGAGGACTACCTGTATTCGGACCTGTTCGACAGCTTTCGTTTTACCGGGGCCGGGCTCAAGTCGGATGAAAGCCAGCTGCCACCCAACTTGCGCGGTTACGCGCCGGAAGTGGTTGGCGTCGCCAAGACCAATGCCAAAGTCATCATCAGCCAGCAGGGCCGTGTGTTGTATGAAACGCTGGTGGCGGCAGGACCGTTTCGTATCCAGGACCTGAATGACGCCGTGTCCGGCAGGCTGGATGTGCGGGTGGAAGAGCAGGACGGTTCGGTACAGAAATTCCAGCTCGATACAGCCGGTGTTCCCTACCTGACACGTCCCGGGCAGGTGAGTTACAAGCTGTCTGCCGGGCAGCCGTCCAACCTTCAATACCACGACGACGGTGCCTTCTTTGGTACCGGGGAGTTCTCCTGGGGCATCAGCAACGGCTGGTCGCTGTTGGGCGGTGCGATATTGGATAACAACTACCGTGCGCTGTCGGCCGGGGTGGGGCGTGATCTGCTGGCGTTCGGGGCCATCTCGGTGGACGTGACAGAGTCCCGCGCACACCTTTGGAACGAGACGCTCACGGGTAAATCCTACCGGCTTCAATATTCCAAGCACTTCGAACAGTACGACAGCCAGGTCACCTTCGCGGGTTACCGGTTCTCCGAAAAGAACTTCCTGAGCATGAGCCAATACCTGGATGCCAAGCATTACGGGATGAACGGCGAACTCGGCGGGCGGGGCGTGTATGACCAGAACGGTGAGCTTGTTGAACACTGGAGGCCGATTGGCGGCAACAAGGCCCTTTATACAGTCACGGTGAACAAGCAGTTCCGTGACCTGGGCGCCACCGTCTACGCCAGCTACAACAAACAAACGTACTGGAACCGGCCGCAGACCCAGCGCTGGAACCTGTCGGCGTCACGCTACTTCAATTTTGGCACCGTCAAAAACCTGAACATGTCGCTGAACGTCTACCGCACCCGGGAGTACCACCATAAGGATAACGGGATGTCGCTGACAGTCAGTTTGCCGTTCGGGCGCAGCGGCACACTCTCGATGGATGCCAGTAGAACCGGGGGTGATAACGGCTTTTCAACGCGCTTCAGCGACCGCATCGACGAGCGCAACAGCTACCAGTTGGGTGCCAGCGATAACTCCGCCAACGGTTACCTGAGTCATATCGGGGACCAGGCCGACATCGACCTGAGCGCGAGTACCCAACAAGGCAATAACCGAACCCTCAGTGCGTCTGTTCGCGGCGGCGGCACGCTCACGCCTTACGGCGGGGCGCTCCACCGTACAACCAGTGCCGGCGGAACCCGGTTGATGGTCGACACCGGGGGTGTGCCTGACGTGCCGATACGGGGTTATGGCACGCCGACCCGCAGTAACGCCTTCGGCAAGGCGGTCATTTCCGATATCAGCAGCTATCAGCGTACGGCGGCCAGCGTCGATCTGGAGCGCTTGCCGAACAACGTCGAAGCCGCTCAATCCGTGACCCAACTGACCCTCACCGAAGGGGCGATTGGTTACCGGTCGCTGGAGGTGATTAGCGGTACGAAAGCCATGGCTGTTCTTCGTCTGCCGGATGGCAGTGCACCGCCCTTTGGCGCGACGGTGCAGAACATGAAACAGCAGGACACCGGCGTGGTGAATGACGGCGGGGATGTCTACCTGAGCGGCATTCAGGCCGGCGAGAAGATGATCGTCAGTTGGGGCGGCGCTGAACGATGCCTCATCGAACTGCCTGTGATTTTACCGGCTGATGGCCTGACCGATGCCCTGCAACTGCGCTGCCAAATGGTAGCCGTGGATCAATCCTTGCCCGAGCCAGCAGCGCTGACCGGCGAGCGTAACGATATGGAGAACACATCCTCATGATGCTGAACATACGCCTCACCTGCCAGGCCTTCGCGCTGTTGGCCCTGGCCTTGAGCCAGGGCGCCAACGCTGCGGTTGCCCTGGACCGTACCCGGGTGATTTTTGATGGCGGCAAGGATGCCACCAGCGTGAACATCACCAATAACAACACCCAATTGCCGTATCTGGCCCAGGGCTGGATCGAGGATGAAGCGGGCAAAAAAATAACCTCGCCCTTGATCGTGCTGCCGCCGGTTCAACGTTTGGAGCCCGGCAAACAAAGCCAGGTGAAAGTTCAGGCGTTGCCGGCGGTCAAGTCGCTGCCCCAGGATCGGGAGACCGTCTTCTACTTCAACCTGAGGGAAATTCCGCCCCGCAGCGACAAGGCCAACACCCTGCAAATTGCCCTGCAAACCCGGATCAAGTTGTTTTACCGGCCCAAAGCCATTGCGCCCAGCCAGCAAGACCTGTCCACCCCCTGGCAGGAGAAGCTGACCCTTACCCGCCAAGGCGACCTGTATCAGGTGAACAACCCCACGCCTTACTACGTAACCCTGGTGGATGCACGCAGCAGCAAGGACGGCAACACCGTGGAAGGTTTCGAGCCGGTGATGGTCCCGCCCAGAGGTTCGCAAACTATGGGGCCAACGGCCAAGGCACTCGGCACAACCCCCTATCTGGCCTACGTGAATGATTACGGCGGACGCCCGCTGCTGGCGTTCACCTGCAGTGGCGAAACGTGCAACGTGAACGTGCAAGCCTCGCAGCCTAGTCAGTAGTGCCTGCTGCCGGAGAAAGTCATGAAGTTAGACAACGTGAAGGTCTTGGGCTGTCTGTTACTGGCCTTGATGGCGAGTGCCCACGCCCTGGATGAAGAAGATATCGAGGGCATGGTGGGCCGGCTGAATATCCGCGGGGCCATGCATGAAATGCCGTGCAGCCTGGAGATGACGTCCGTCCATCAAACGATCGACCTGGGCGCCATCTCTGCCGGCCAGTTGCAACGGCCTGGGGATCAGGCGACCGCCAAGACGTTTCAGCTGCGTTTCAAGGATTGCCAGCGCACCGCCGGCAAAATCGCCAGTGAGCGTACCGGCAACCTGACATGGAGTGCCCACCAACCCGTGCTGTCGGTGGCGTTTAACGCGCCCGCCGACGCCGATGATCCACGCCTGGTCAAGGTGCAGGGCATCACCGGGATGGGCCTGCGTTTGACCGATGCCGAGGGAAGGGATGTGCAGTTGGGCTCAAGGGGCGAGCCGCTGTTTTTGCCCCTGGGCGACAGCACTCAAACCTGGAGTGTCCAGCCCACGCGCACCTCCGCGCCATTGACCAGCGGGGCATTTCGGGCCGTGGTGGATTTCAGGCTCAACTATGAGTAAGGGCAGAGCGATGGCTAAGTTAACCGGCTCGCGAGCCATGTTTATCGGTGGGTGCCTGTTGTGGGCGGTCAGCCAGAGTGGGCAGGCGGCAACCAACCTGACCATCCGCGCGGTCATCATCGCGCCGCCGCCGTGTGTGATTAACGGCGGCAGCACCCTCAATGTGCCGTTCGGCAATGACCTGCATACGACGCGCATTGATGGCGTCACGTATCGCCGGGATGTGCCGTATACCGTCAGCTGCACGCCCCCTGTCTACAGCAATGCAATGACCCTGGAGCTCAAGGGCGTGGGCGCGGCGTTTGATAGCAACGTGCTCTTGACCCGCAAGACGGACCTTGGGGTAAAGCTGTTCGTCAACGGCGCTGACTGGCCGCTGAATACGGCCGTGAGATTTACCCATCCCAACTTTCCCGTCGTACAGGCAGTGCCGGTCAAACGGGCGGGCAGCACGCTGACGGGCGGGGCCTTTGATGCCACCGCCACCCTCGTGATCGAGTACCAATAATGAGGAACGATCAATGACTTTTTGGTCGCAGCGAGCGTTGCTCGCCTTGTGTTCCATCGGCCTTTGCAGTGGTGCGTCGGCCAACGTGACGTTCACTGGAACGCTGAACGAACCCCCGCCCTGCACGATTGATTCTGGAAGCACGATTGAAGTGGACTTTGGCGATGTCGGCACAAAGCGTGTCGACGGCGTGAAATACCGCAGGACGGTCGGCTACACCATCCGATGCGGCCCCTCCACGCTGCCGTGGTTGCTGAGGTTGAGCATCAACGGCACCGCCACGACGTTTGACAACTCAGCGGTGCAGACCAGCGTGCCCGAGCTGGGTATTCGGCTGTTTCAAAACAACCTGCCGTTTCGACTCAATACGCCGCTGGACATCACCTTGTCGTCACCGCCGACATTGGAAGTGGTACCCGTCAAGCAGCCGGGTTCTGTTCTGGCCCCCGCCCGGTTTACAGCGGTGGCCACGTTGTTGGCCGAATACCAGTAGGAGTCGAGTCTATGCGACATGAAAGGGTTCATAAGGGCTGGTCATGTGCCGGGTTGGCAATACTGCTGACCTTCGGCCTGACCTCCACTGGGCATGCGGTGGATAACCTGAGGTTCAAGGGCAACCTGGTCGAGCAGGCTTGCACGATCCGGCCGGGAGACGAGGCCATCACGCTGGAGCTCTGGGACGTTGCCAGCAAGCACCTCTATATCAACACGCGCACGGTGGGCAAAGGTTTCAGGCTGCACCTGGACGACTGTGACACCACCATCAGCGAGTCGGTCAGCATCACGTTCGGCGGTGTGGAGAACCGTGAATTACCCGGGTTGTTTGCGCTGGATGGTGGAAGCGGCGCCTCAGGTATCGGGCTCGGTATAGAAACGCTGAGCAATAAGCTACTGCCCGTGAATACCGCCAGCGACGAACAGCGGTTGACCAACGGCAACAACGTCATTGAGCTCAAAGCCTTTGTGCAGGGTGAGCCGAACGCCATCAGTGATCAGACCATTGGGCATGGTGCCTACAGGGTCAGCTCTATTTTTACGCTGGATTATCCGTAGTCGTAAGCCGTCATGCATGAGGCTGGAAACAGCCTCCCGCGCACCTCAAATTTTATGCGGCCCTCAGTGCAACCGAACGGAATGTTCGTCGGACGATGCTTGGGCACAGAGCAACGAGAGTTCAACATGAAACGACTAAATGAAGCCCTTGTGCTTCTCGTCCTGGTGGGCATAACGGTAACTGCGAGAGCCGCAGACTGCCGAGTCAATGGTGGCGCGTGGCAACCCACAAATCCTGGAGGTGGTGTGGATTTTCAGGTCCGGGTGAATGTCCGGCCGGAGGTGAATTCACCGCGTATCCTCCTTGAAGGGGTGAGGCTGGAATGCCGGTTCACTCCCAATGGATCAACCCCAAATTTTCAGGAGGATTACTGGGCTACGGGGGCAAGGGTGGGTCCGTCCTGGACGCCGGGGCCGAAATTCACCACCCAAAGCAACGGCTTGCGAATCAACGGGACATACCGAGACAACCCTATTCCGTATGGTATTCGGATGGCGACCATGCCGAACAATGGCTCTGCTGTCCTGATTGATGTATTGCCTTATATTTTGCTTCGCAACCATCCGGTGACGCCTATCGATGTTCGAGCAGGGGACATCGTCGGTACGTTACGTCTCGATCAGACAAACAACTATGATTCGCTCTTTTCGAACGTCGTGCTTGTTTACACCGCCAACAACAACTTCACCGTCTCCCCCTCAACCTGCACGATCAACAATAACAACCCGATCGTGATCGACTTCAACGACGTGCACCAACGGGCAATCGGCACCGACCCGCTGACATCGACCGTCCGCACTAACCGCCGGCTGAACTACTCATGCCCGGGGCCGGGGAGTGTTACCAGCCCGATCACCATCACCTACCAAGGCACCCCGTCGTCGTTCAACGCCAACCTGCTGACGATGAGCAATCCGGATGTGGGGACCGCTCTGGTCCGTGGGGGCGCGGCGGTGCGAGTCAACGGTTCGTTCCTGAGCCAGATCACCAACAACTCGGGGGGCGACGATGTGACGTTTGCGCTGGTCAAGCGAGCGGGGACCCTGCCTGCCGCCGGGCCCATAAACGGGAGCGGCGTGCTGGTAATGGGCGTGCCCTGACAAGGCCTGCTCGCCAGATAACGGTGATGTTTAGAGTCGGGTGGAGAGCACTGTCTGCCGATTGGTCATGCCGGTGGCCTTGGTCATGGCCTCGCGGGTCAGGCGGCGCATCCATTCTTTTTCGTTGTAGCCCAGGTCATTGAGCAACCTGCCGTACAGCTCATCCGACAGGGCGTTGCCCGAGAGCACTACGCTTTCGGGCACCTCCAGTTCATCGGCAAGGTGCTTGAGCGATTGCTTCAGCGCGTCCTTCTGCTCCGGGCCCAGGTCCTGTGAGCCTGCCCATTGCGCCTGCGCTTCCTGCAACTCATCCAGCTTGAAAAACTTCTCGGTGTAGCGCTGCTCGTTGTCGCGATACTCGCGGTCGTGGCTGTCGCGCAGGTACTGTTCCCAGTAGGGTTCGAGCAGCATCTGGTTCACCAGGCCGTCGCCTTCACTCAGTTCCAGCACGGTGGTGTGCGCCTGGTCAATCTGCGCTTGAGTCACATTGGCCGTCAGCCGGTACAGCATGTGGTCCGACAGCCACGGCAGGTCCAGCTTGTCTGCCAGAGATGTCTGATACGCCAGGTACACCTCCACTTCGTCCACTTCACCGGGTTCCCCATCGAGCATCTCCGAGCGCAGGCGTTGGCCCAGGCCGCCTTTGTCGACGGGCTTGAGGCGGTGGGCGATGTCTTCCTGGATGATTTTTTCCAGTTGTCTCAGGTGCGCGCGCCCCTTGGCCAGGGTGACCAGCCTGTTCGCCCGTTCGCCGTCCGACAGCGAGTAGCGTTGGGCCTCGGTGACGAGGACTTCGATGCCCAGGTTGTTGAAAATCTGCGCGCCCCCATCGGCACACAGGCCGGGGAAACTCGACAGTTTGAACAGCGTTTCCCGCAGCGGGGTGTCGACGCTGGCGGCGAGGATCAGTTGCCATACTCGTTGGGTGAGTTCGGTGCGATTGGTTTCAATGCGTTGCTGGTCCAGCTCGGTCTGGGCATGGTTTTGCAACTCCAGGGACTTGAGCACTTCAAACAACCCCTGGGAGCCATGCTCTTGCTCCAGCGTGTCCCACAACAGCTTGCGATAGTCGTGCAGTTGCGGGTCCATCGCTTCCAGCCAATAACCGCTGTCGCCCTTGGGGTCGTAGGTGCGATTGGGGTCCAGCCCGGCGGCGAGGCGGTAACTTTCAAAGCGCAGGCGTTGTTCGTTGGACAAGGCGCTACGGTCGAGGCGGGTGCGGGCGACCAGTCCGGCGTGCGGGGTGTCCGGCGGGAAGTTGGGCACCCACTCAATCCGATTGCCTCGCAGGTCCAGCAAAAAGTCTCGGCTCGCGGGGTGTACAAAGATCCCGGTGGGCCACGAGGTAATCTGGGTTCGGCTCAATAGCAGGCGGCGCAGGTTGGGCATTTTGGAGATGTCCGGTGCGCGGCGCAGGGGGTTGTTATCCAGTATCAGGTGTTCCATGCGTCGCAGGTTGGCCAGGCGCGGCTCGTCGTCGGCATCCAGTTCAATGAGGTTGTCGCTGAGGTCGAGGTGTTTCAGAAAGCGCATGTCGCCGATGGCCGCGGGGAGTTCATCCAGCTGGTTATGGCTCAGGTCCAGCGAGCGCAGGGCCGGGAAGGCCTGGAGAAACGGCGCGTGGTCCTCGGAGAAGGTGTTGTGGGTAATCACCAGGCGGGTCACGTGCTCGAAACCGCTGTGCAGGTCGGGCAATCTGTCGGGCAAGACGATGCCTCGCAGGTCCAGTTCGGCACCCTGCTGCACATGGCCCCAGGCATCGGTGTGTTCGGCCATGCGGTCTTCCCAGCAGCGGTACAGGGCATCGGCGACAAAATGCCTCGCGGCTTTTTCTGCGCGATAAGCCCGGCTGTCCTTGGGGTGGCGGCTGGGGTCGCGCTTCCACGTTTCCAGCACTCTGCGCAGCCTGTGGTTCTCGGCCGTCAGTTGATTGAGGACGGTGCGCATCTGCGCGGGGCCGATGTTGTCGATAAATCGGTTGAGTCGTTGTTCGCCCATTGAAGGAAACAACAGTTGCAGGACTTCCCGGCTGTGGGTCGCTTCGGTGTGCTGAGGCGCACGCGGGTGCCGGCTGGCGCCGGGGCCCCTGAGCAACTGGCTGGTCTGTTTGTCCACCGTGCTGCGTTCTGGTGGTTGCGCCAGCACCCGGCGGCGCTCGGCGAGGGTGTGGAGTTTCTCCATCAACCAGCGTTTCAGCTCGGCACCCTGGCCGGGTTTTTGGCCCGGAACGGGGACGGCGTGCAGCAGCGATTCATACAGGTCATCGAGCCCGCTCAATCGCTGTTGGGCCTGATCGAACACTTCATAGCCCTGGTGATTTTTGCGCACCAGAATCCGCCGTTGCGATGCGTTCGCCGGGCCCGCCTCGCAGCGCAACGGGCCGTCCGGGGTCTGCTCGCGGATCTCCAGGTGCAGGTCGGCGAAGGCATCGCTGTGCAGTTTCAGGGTGTTGAGGGCCATGCGTTCGGTGCCCGGCGTGATGGGCCAGGGTGTGTAAAAGCCTGCGTAGGCCTGGTTGGCGTCGGCGACGAAACCCAGTTCCTGGGCCTGGTTGAGCAGCCGCAGTGGCAGGTGATTTTCTTCCATGGCTTGGCGCTCGGTGCGGTTGGCGGTCTGGACGACGGATTGGGCAAGGGTTGAGTCGAGATCGGGCAATGGTTGACGCAGCAGACGCACGAACGGGTCGCTGGACTGGTCCTTGATCTGGTGGATGTATTGCCCGATGTCGCCGGTTTGCGTGGCCACATAGTCGGCCAACTGATCCCGCAGCACCTGCACCCGTTCAGTATCGGGCACGTCCCGGCCGAGCAAGGTGCGCACGGCACTGTCGTCGAGAAAACCCAGCACCTTCTCCGGCAATTTTCCGGCCATCACGTCCCCGAGGCTGACTTTCAGGGTTGCGGTTGGAAGCGCATCGGGCTTGGTGTAGGTGCGTGAATCCCCGGTCAGGTCGGCACGGGTGAACACCTGCAACGCAGTGTTTTCCGGCCAGCCAGGGAGCTCGGTGACGGTCTGTTCGAACCACGCCGATGACGGGTCTGCGGGCAGCGGCGAGCCGGCGCGCAGGGTCTCGCTCGCTTCTTTTGCGACATGCCAGGCTTCGTAGCGCTTGAACGTCGCCTCCAGCAACGGCGGTGTGGGCTGGTTGTACACATACACGCCGCGCAACACGTCTTCGTCGGTGGCGCTGATGCGCCGTACCTGCTGCAGTTCGAGATCGCTGAAGGCCTGAGTGCGGGGCCCGAGGCGACGCATCAGGGTGGTGCTGTCCCAACTGCGGGGCTGCTCCGCCTCGTGGGCGAAGGCGCCCAGCTCATTAAAAAATACCTTCGGCGCGTAGGCGCCCGGGCGCTGCGGATGGGGGATGCGATGGATGCCTTCTTCGGCGACCGTGCGCACTTCGTAATGGTCGTTGTCCAGCGCCAGAATCTGTTTGCCCTGGTGTTGATGTAACCCGCGGGTGTCGGGTTTTGCATCGATGGGCAGCTCCAGGTTTTTCAGCGCATAGGGCGCGAGGTCCGGGTTCCACAAGCGCAGGGCGCCGTCGGGCATTTCCACCGGTTTAAGCCCTTCGACAAACGCCGAGAGCTTCACGCGTGCGAACGAGCCCAAGGCACTGCCGGCGGCAAACAAGGCAAATTGCTCAAGACTGCTTAGTACTCCGAGCAGATGATCCGTGGCTTCAAGCCCCTGGCCCTCGGACCAGTCGACGATGCCTTCAAACACGTCATCGGCGAGCTGATAAGCCGTGTAGGCCAGCATCAATTGCCCCAGCACCGGCACAAAGGGTGTCACCACCAGCAACGCCACATTGAGGATGTCCGAAAGGATTTTTTCCAGATTGTCCCACCACGCCCAGCGCGCGTGCCGGTCGGCGAGGGCGGTGGACACGGCGATCTCCTGGGCATCATTGAGCACCTTGTTCAGCTTGAGCCGGTACTGGTAGTTCCACAGGTCATTTTCGGTGCTGAGGCTGGAGCGGTTCTGATAATCCTCGGCAATGTCCTGCAGGCGAAATTGCAGGTTGGGCGTGTCCACCGGGGTGTCTTTCCAGGTCGGCCCGGGGTCGGTGGCTGCCTTCTGGTGCCAGCGCACCCGGCTGAGACGGCTATTCAGGTTGGTAAAGAAATAGCCCCGTTCCGCCTGTGCCACGAACTGGCTGAAAAACGCCTGGTAGCGCTGGGTGTCACGCAACTGGCGGGTGAGTGCCTGCATGAGCGCGGCAGGTGACGGGTATTCCTTGAGTGGGTGCTCGGGGTCTTCGGGCACATAGGCCAGCAGCCGGCCAAGGGGGATCGGCGAGTCGGGGGAGGGGCAGAACACCACGATTCCCGTCAGAGCGGTGTTCATCAGGCGCAGGGTGTAGGGCTTGAGCAGGCGACCATCAAGTCGGGGTTGCTGGCCGGCAATCAGGCTGAGCAATGCGGTGTGTGCGTCCGGTGCAATATCGCGCTTGGCCAGGGCCAAGTGGGCGGCGACGGCGAGGGCGTTTTTCTGGCTGGCAATCACGTCGAGGCGCAGGGTACGTGCTGCGTTGCGGCTGTTGAACCCCAGCGCTTCCTTGAGGCGCACCTGGTAGCGGGCGCCGATGTCCAGTGCGCGGCAGATGCCCTTGAATTGCTCGGCGGTCAGCACGGCGCCGGTGCTGCGGTGGCGTAGGGTGAGGATGTCGCGTTGCCCGCGCGGGTCTTCGGCAGACAAAAAGGCATGGTCCACAAAGCGGTCGGAGGCGGCGAAGTTGTGCAGTGCCGCCTCCAGTAAAGACACCGTGCGGCTGGTCACGCCTTCGGTGATGTCCCGTGCCCACCAGGCCAGGTCGGCCTTGGCATACAGGCGGATGAAGGTGGCCCGGACGTCGATGTCGCCGTAGTTGGTCAGGGCATTTTTGAGCAAGGGTTCGGCAAAGGCCTGGACGTCATTGAGGTCGCGAAAGGTCTGGTCCAGGCGGTTTTGGCTGTGCCATTGGGCGGCGATTGCAGCCTTGAGCTGCGGATGATTCGAGGCCTGTGGATAAGGCCGGGCGGTCTGGCGCGGGGTGTTTTTGAGTGATCGCACACGTTCAGGTGAGGCGCTTTTTATCCACAGGGGCAGCGCGTTTTTGAAGTGTTGGTAATGCGCACCTTTGAAGTCATCGGCGGGCGTTTGGGAAAGAGGGTCGGGCATGGGGAGAACCTGAATAAAACAAGAATTGCCATTCAGTCTATTCAGGGCGGGGGCTTTGGATAAGTTCGAATACTGGCTGGAAAACCGCACGGAACCAGCGGAAAAATGCGCCTATAAAGCGCATGTCTAGCCCCTGCTTTTCAGCGCGCGGCGTCAGTGGGAAGTACCTGGCACAGGGTGTTGTTTCCCGGCTGCAAATAGGGCGTGAGAATCGGCGCCATGCCCTTGAGCACCTGCACCGGCAACGCCGAGGTGAACTTGAAACCCTGGGCCGAGGCGCCGGGTACAAACGCGGTCAGCGCGCCGAAATGGTGGTCGCCGATATAGAACACAAACGTTGCGGTGCGGTTGATCGCCTTGGAGCTGAGGATCCGCCCGCCGGCACCGATGGCTTCGATCCGGTTGTCGCCGGTGCCGGTCTTGCCGCCCATGGCCAGCGGTGTGCCGTCGGCCAGGTTGAAACTGCCGGACACGCGGCGTGCGGTACCAGCGTCCACCACTTGCGACAAGGCACCGCGCAGGGCGGTGGCGACCTCCGATGGCATGACCCGCTTGCCGCGATTGGGGTCGTTGATCAGGCGGGTTTCATAAGGCGTGTCGGCGGCAAAGCGCAGGCTGTCGATGCGCAGCGTGGGTTGGCGCACGCCGTCGTTGAGGATGATCCCCACCAGTTCCGCGAGGGCGGCCGGGCGGTCGCCGGAACTGCCGATGGCGGTGGCCAGCGACGGCACCAGGTGGTCGAACGGGTAGCCGACTTTTTGCCAGCGCTGATGAATATCGAGGAAGGCTTCGATCTCCAGCATGGTGCGGATGCGGCTGTCGCGGGCGCTCTTGTGGCGGCTTTTGAACAGCCAGCTGTAAACCTCCTGGCGCTCGTGTTCACTGGCGGCGGTGGCCTGGGTGAAGGTGGCGTCGGGGTTGTTCAGCAGGTAGCCCATCAGCCACAAATCCAGTGGGTGGACCTTGGCGATATAGCCTTGGTCGGGCAGGTCGTAGGCGCCCGGGCCGTAGTTCTGGTAGAGCTTGTCGAGGCGCTCGTCGGTGAGTTTTTCGGTGCTTTTCACGCTGCTCAGGTGTGAGCGGATAAAGCTGTTGAAGCTCGACTGGCTGGCGTTGGGCAGCAGGTAGCGGTGCACGGCGGCCAGGCGTATGGCGGTGGGGTGCATGCTGTCGAGGAAGGTGTCGAGGCGGGCCTGGGTGTTCTTGTTGCGGTACTTTTTCCAGAACTTCAGCAGGAACGTGGTGCCTTCGCGGTCGGCAAACTGGGCCAGGTATTCCTGGCGGCGCGGGTCGTTGTCGTCCTTGAGCAACTCGGCGCTGTTGTTCGGGCCCTGGTAGGTGCTGTAGCGCACCAGGTCGCGCATCAGGCGAATGAACGGCAGGTTGATGGACTCGCGCAACGCTTCGATCAACGTCGGGTTACGGCCGTTGTCCTGGCTGCGAAAGTTGTGGAAGTGGTGCAGGCCGCCACCGGTGAAAAAACCTTCGCTGGTGTTGGCCGAGTATTGGCGATTGAGGGCCGCGTCGAGCATGGCCGGCAGGCTGCGGTCGCTGTTCTGGGTCAGGTAGTCGAGGGCCCAGCGGGTGATGCGGTCCTGGTCGTCCACTGGGACTTTGCGCAGCTCGGCAGCCGGCATCGCACCGTATTTGTCGTGCAGTTCACTGACGATTTGCAGGTAGGTGGTCATCACCCGCAGCTTGGCGGTGGAGCCCAGTTCCAGCTTGCTGCCCTCGTTGATGTCGAAGGGCTGGTCGGTGCTGTCGGTCTGTACCCGCACCCGGGCGCCGTCGGGTGTCATCTCGTAGAGGTTGAAGCTGTAGCGCACCTGGGCGGTGCTGGCGGGTGTCAGCAAGGTCGGGCCGATCAGGCCGATCTGCGCGGCAAAGGCCGGGTCGGCGAGGTGCTTGAGGTAAGCGCTGGCCTGGCTTTGCAGGTCGGCTTGCAAGGTGCTGGTGGCGGAGAGGTCGAGGCGGTCGAGGTCGTACAGCGGCTGGTTGAGCAGCGCGGCCAGGCGGGTGCGGGCGACGGTGATGCCCTTGTTGCTTTCGATCGGCTGGATCGTTGGCTGTTGTTGCCAGTCGCGGTAGGTGACCTTGCTGGCCAGGGCGGCCTTGGCCAGCGCCGGGTCGATTACGTTGTTTTGCGCAAGCAGGCGGATATGGCTGTCAGTGAGGTCGGCCAGTTCCTTGTGGCCCTTGGACAAATAATGAGACGGGCGGCGCTGGGCGATCATCAGCGACAACACCTCGCGCAGGGCCAGGCCTTTTTGTGGCAGCTGTTTGGGGTCGGTGCTGTTGAGCAATGCATTGGTCTGGTTGAAGTCGGCGCCGTACCACACGCGCAGACCTTCGGCCATGCCGTGCACTTCACCGTGGCCGGGTACCGCCGACAGGGGCACGCTGTTGAGGTAGTCGCGCACGATGTCCTGGCGGGCGGCGAGGGTTTGCGGGCCGTCCTGGTAAGCCCGCACGCTGGCGGAAATCATCTGGCGGATTTTCTCGCCGCCGGACAGGGTCAGGCCGTCGGGCGAGTGGCGGTATTTCTCCAACTGAGTGGCCAGGGTACTGCCGCCTGCCGTCTGGCCGGGCAGGTGCAAGAGCTTCGCCACCTGTGACCAGGCGGCCTTGGCAAAGCGCGGCCAGTCCACGGCGGGGTTGAGTTGGGGATTTTTCGGGTCCAGCAAGTCGCGGTCTTCAATAAACAGCAGGCTGCTGACCACCACCGGCGGAATCGCCGCGAAGCTTGGGTAGAACTGCTGTGGATAGGTGAACTGATACAACGGCGCGGCGCGGCAATCGGTGATGATCAGGCCGGCCTGGATCTTTTCCGGGTAGGGCACAAACAGGCCGCGCTGGGCGTAAGCCATCAGGTCGGGGGAGAAGCGTGCTTGTGCCTGGATCAGGTAGTCCCGCTTGATCAGGCGTGGCAGGAACTCGCCCAGGGCACTGTAGCCCAGGCGCTTGTCGAACGGCCCGGCCCCGGGATAAACCCGCGCATCGCTTGGGCCTGCATGCATTTGGTAGGTGAGGGTTGAAGCGAGGTCGGTGAAGGTTTTGGCCTGCAGCCGTGAGGTGTGCATTTCCCGCAGGGCGGCAAAGCCCAGGGCGACCAGCGCAATCAGCAGCACCAGCCAGACCAGCCGCCACCACAATCGCCGGCGGGGAGGAGGGCTTTGTGGCAACGGCTGTTCATCCGGGCTATCGGTGGATACCGCAGCCTTGGTCGAAGCGTTTTGCCATAAAGCGCCCATAGTCGATTGATCCATTTACGTAGATTGATCGGACTTGGTTGAAGCTTAGACGGTGGTGGGCGAGTGGGGGGGATTTGTGAGTGTGGGGTTGTTTGTGGCGAGGGAGCTTGCTGTAGTGAGGGAGCTTGCTGTGGCCAGGGAGCTTGTTGTGGCGAGGGAGCTTGCTCCCGCTGGAGTGCGAAGCACTCCCAAAGAACCCACCTCGGTTTGACTGTAAAACCGTGTGCCCAGGTTTTGGGGCTGCTGCGCAGCCCAGCGGGAGCGAGCTCCCTCGCCACAGCAAGCTCCCCTCGCCACAGTGGTTTTTATTCCCGCTCATAGCCAGCAGGCATCCCACAGTGGGTAATCGCCGGCGCGTTCGACCAGTCCCGCTCTGATGGGGTTGGCGATGATGTATCGGGCCAAATGACGCAAATCTTCACCGTCCCTGATTCCCCGGTCGTGATAGCCGTTCTGCCAAAAGGCTCCTGTGCCGTTCCTTGCGCGGTTAATTGTGTGCGTGCTGCGGGATTTAACCGCTTGCATCAGTTGGGACAGGCTGCGTTGCTCAAGCTGGACCAGCCAATGAAAGTGGTCAGGCATGATGACCCAGGCTATGGAACTCCCCCATTTTTGCTCATGGGCGCGCCTGAATTCTGTTACCAGCAGGCGACCCAGATAAAAGTTGGTAAAGAGTGGTTGGCGATTGTGGACGACGGCTGTGACCAGGTAGGCCCTGCCGGGCTCGCTGAATCTACCGGTTCTCAGGCGATGGGATTGAGGGCGTGCAGGCATTCCATTGCATTCCTTGTTGCTCCAGATGAATTGACGCTAGCAGCCTGGCAGGGACCCTGATCCCGGAACTATTGAGTACATATTTCTATGCTTGGGCATCCGCCGTGGAGAGGGCGCTTGTTGTGGCGAGGGAGCTTGCTCCCGCTGGAGTGCTAAGCACTCCCAAAGAACCCGCCTCGATTTGACTGTAAAACCGCGTGCCCAGGTTTTGGGGCTGCTGCGCAGCCCAGCGGGAGCGAGCTCCCTCGCCACAGTAAGCGCCCCTTGCCAAAGTGGGCTGCGGTAGCCAGTAAATACTGAGCTAGAGCCTCCCCCCACCGGTAAATCCGCCAAAGGTAGGGGCATGACGCTGCACCATTACCGTGCAATACTCGCCGCCGTTTGTTGGCGATGATTCCTACGCGGAACAGGTAATGCTCCTCCGCCAAAGGGGCCTTTACCGCGAGTTCCCGCTGAATCTTGTCGTTTATAGAGTGAAAACCCCTGGGTTTAGCTTTTTATACTGCACCCCCGCTGATCTGGCCCGGCCAGACGGTCTTGCCCAAAAGGCAGGCCCGCTATCAGGACGCCCCGGCCACCCGCCGCGACGCCCCGGACTCGGTGGCTCATATCCAATAACAAGACGAGGTTGTATCCCTATGCCAGCTGGCAATCACCTGCCCCATGGCGAGACCGCTCAGGGCGGTCCGCTGAAACGCGAACTCGGCGAACGGCATATTCGCTTGATGGCCCTCGGCGCCTGTATCGGTGTCGGTCTGTTCCTGGGCTCGGCCAAGGCCATTGAAATGGCCGGCCCGGCAATCATGCTGTCCTACATCATCGGCGGCCTGGCGATCCTGGTGATCATGCGCGCCCTCGGCGAGATGGCCGTGCACAACCCGGTCGCCGGTTCGTTCAGCCGTTATGCACAAGACTATCTCGGCCCGCTGGCGGGCTTTCTCACCGGCTGGAACTACTGGTTCCTGTGGCTGGTGACCTGCGTCGCGGAAATCACCGCAGTCGCCGTGTACATGGGTGTGTGGTTCCCCGATGTGCCCCGCTGGATCTGGGCCCTTGGTGCACTGGTCAGCATGGGCACCATCAACCTGATCGCGGTCAAGGCGTTCGGTGAGTTCGAGTTCTGGTTCGCGCTGATCAAGATCGTCACCATCATTGCCATGGTGATCGGCGGCGTCGGCATCATCGCGTTCGGTTTCGGTAACGACGGCGTGGCGCTGGGGATTTCCAACCTGTGGGCCCACGGCGGCTTCCTGCCCAACGGCGTAACGGGCGTGTTGATGTCCCTGCAAATGGTGATGTTCGCCTACCTGGGCGTCGAGATGATCGGCCTGACCGCCGGTGAAGCGAAGAACCCGCAGAAGACCATCCCGAGTGCCATCGGCTCGGTGTTCTGGCGCATCCTGCTGTTCTACGTCGGTGCGTTGTTTGTGATTCTGTCGATCTACCCGTGGAACGAAATCGGCACCCAGGGCAGCCCGTTCGTGATGACCTTCGAGCGTCTTGGCATCAAGACCGCCGCCGGCATCATTAACTTTGTGGTGATCACTGCGGCGCTGTCGTCATGCAACGGTGGCATCTTCAGCACGGGGCGCATGCTCTACAGTCTGGCGCAGAACGGCCAGGCCCCGGCCACGTTCGGCACCACGTCGAGCAACGGTGTACCCCGCAAGGCGCTGCTGCTGTCGATCTTCGTGTTGTTGCTGGGCGTGCTGCTCAACTACATGGTCCCGGAAAAAGTCTTTGTGTGGGTGACCTCCATCGCCACCTTCGGCGCGATCTGGACCTGGCTGATGATCCTGCTGGCCCAGCTCAAGTTCCGGAAGAGCCTGAGCCCGGCCGAGCAAAAAGCCCTCAAGTACCGCATGTGGCTGTACCCGGTCAGTTCCTACCTGGCGCTGGCGTTCCTGCTGCTGGTGGTGGGCCTGATGGCGTACTTCCCGGATACCCGCGTGGCGCTGTATGTCGGCCCGGCGTTCCTGGTGCTGCTGACGGTGTTGTTCTACGTGTTCAAGTTGCAGCCGACCCAGGCTGCGGCGCGCACCGCGAGCTGATTTTTCGGTGCTCAACAAAAAGCCCCTTTCGGGGCTTTTTGTTTTTCAGGCGGTAGCGACGCGTGTCGGTTGCGTGAGCCGCTTGTTCAAGTCCAGCCAGGCCCCCAGCAGCGCCATCAGCCCGGCGCCCACCATCGCGGTAAAGATTTGCATGGCGAAGGCATCGCCGGTGATCGCATTGACCATGTCCGCCAGCGGCGCCAGCAGCACCCCGAGGCAGAACACTTCGAGGGAGTAACGCCCCATGCGGCAGGTTTGCTGTGCCAGCCAGTTTTGCGTCCAGCCATGGCCGGGCAGCAGCTTGGCGGTGACATAGGCCAGCGCCAGGAAGTGCAGCAAACGCACGGGCGACAGGTCGGTCTTGCTGATGGGGTACAGCAGGTCGCTGAGCACCGACGGCATCAGCGCGTCGTGGATCTCCGGCCAGCGCCAAGAGATCGTGAGCACCCCCGCCACCACTGCGTACACCGCCGCAGCCACGAACAACGGCTGACGCAGCAGCCTGCGGGTTTCTGCCGGGCGTGGCTGCTGTGCATGAATCGCCGCCGCACCGCCCAGCACAAACAGCAACTGCCAGGTCACCGGGTTGAAGTACCACACACCGTCGGCGATCGCCGCCAGGTTCCAGCCCAGGTGCGGTGCCAACAGGTACACCGCCAGCGAAACCGCCACCACCGCCCAGGTCTTGCGCAGCAGCAACGGCAGCACCAGCGGCAGGCAACCCAGCAGCACGATATACAGCGGCAGCGGGTCCATCAGGTTGGGCTTGAAGCGCAACAGCAGCTCATCCACCAACGCTTGCTGGGGGTGGGTGACGAAATGCGTCAGGCCCATCTCTTCGACCAGGTCGCGGGTTTCCACATGGCTGTTGGCGAAGAACACGATGCCCATCAGCATCGCCAGCAGAAAGATATGCACCACATACAGCACCCAGGTGCGTCGCCAAATCTTCACGCAGGCGATCAAATAGCCGTCGCGCTGCAGGATCTTGCCGTAGGCCAGCACCGCCGCATAACCGGCCAGGAACACAAAGACTTCCGCTGCATCACTGAAGCCAACGTTGCGCAGGGTGATCTGGCCGAGAGGGTTGTGGGGTACGTGATCCCAGAAAATGAAGATCAACGCCAGGCCCCGAAAAAAATCGATGCGCGGGTCGCGTCCGTTCAGCATGGCAGCGGGCTCTTGAACAAGGGGTTTAGTAATGACAAGCAGGCGACGGCTTTAGTCGTGCCGTACGTCGGGCGGGCGCAGGTTGGCGGTATTTGTAAGCAATTGCAAAGCTCAGTTTTTACTGAATGTCTCATCGCGGCGTTTAAACATCGATGATCACCAGCGTGCCGTGGCTGCCGGCAAGTACGGCGTGGGCGATGCCGGCTTCCACCAGGTACATCTGGCCGGCGCCGGCGCCGACGTCGACGGCCTGCTCGCCGATCGACAGGCGCAAATGGCCGTCGATCACCAGGAGGCCTTCGTTGTAGTCGTGGGTTTCTTCTGCGTAGGCCTGCGCATCCATGCGCAGCACCTTGATCCGCGCCGGGCCGACCTGGCCCAGGCGGGTGGATTTCCAGGTGTCCGGCAGTTGTGCGGCGAGGGCGGTGAAGTCCAGTAACGGCATGGTGAAGCTCCTTGTTTCAACGATGCCGTTCGGTGGTCCGGTTCAGCGGGATTTTCAGTGTAGGCGACTCAGGCCGCCGCGATTTCATTCGGCTCAAAACTGTCCGCCCGCGCCATCTGCCACATGCGCGAATAAAACTCGCCGTTCACTTCGCCGGTCAGCAGTTCCCCAGGCTTGAGGAACACATGCAGCTGCGAGAACAGCTTGATCTCGGTGGCCGACATGCGCCGCACCAGGTGCTTGGCCGACAGTTGCGACGGATGATCGAGGCCGGCGGCGGCGAGCATTTCGGCCAGGGCCTTCAGGGTGTTGCGGTGGAAGTTGAACACCCGCTGGGCCTTGTCCGGCACCACCAGGGCGCGTTGGCGCAACGGGTCCTGGGTGGCCACGCCGGTGGGGCATTTGTTGGTGTGGCAGCTTTGCGACTGGATGCAGCCGATGGCAAACATGAAACCCCGCGCCGAGTTGGCCCAGTCGGCGCCGATGGCCAGGACGCTGGCGATGTCGAACGCGCTGACGATCTTGCCGCTGGCGCCCAGCTTGATCTTGTCCCGCAGGTTCAGGCCCACCAGGGTGTTGTGCACAAACAGCAGGCCTTCGCGCAGTGGCACGCCGATGTGGTCGGTGAACTCCACGGGCGCGGCGCCGGTGCCGCCTTCCTTGCCGTCCACCACGATAAAGTCCGGGAGGATGCCGGTTTCGAGCATGGCCTTGGCGATGCCCATGAATTCCCACGGGTGGCCCAGGCAGAACTTGAAGCCCACTGGCTTGCCGCCCGACAGCTCACGCAACTGGGCGATGAACTGCATCATCTCGATCGGGGTGGAAAACGCACTGTGCCGCGACGGCGAGATGCAGTCTTCGCCCATCATGATGCCGCGGGTATCAGCGATTTCCTGGGTGACTTTGTGCTTGGGCAGGATCCCGCCGTGGCCCGGCTTGGCGCCCTGGCTCATCTTGATTTCGATCATCCGCACCTGCGGGTTCTGCGCCTGCACGGCGAAGCGTTCCGGGTCGAAACGGCCGTCGCTGGTGCGGCAG
>NZ_AHHC01000043.1:0-140705 GCF_000242655.1 Pseudomonas sp. PAMC 25886 | reverse complement strand
CCTATCCCCTGTGTGCCTTGGCAGCCGAACCGCCGGACGAACCGCCGGGCACGTGCTCAAGGTTCCACGGGTTTTTCACCGGGCCGTAGTGGCTCGACTCGTTGGCCGAGCCCATGGCGAATTCGTCCATGTTGGTCTTGCCCAGGGTCACAGCCCCGGCCGCAGCCAGCTTGGCGACGACGGTGGCGTCGTAGGGCGCCTTGAAATTGTCGAGCATCTTCGAGCCGCAACTGGTGCGAATGCCCTGGGTGCAGAACAGGTCTTTGTGGGCAATCGGTGCACCCAACAGGGCGCCGTTTTCACCGTTGGCGCGACGGGCGTCGGCGGCCTTGGCCTGGCTCAGGGCCAGTTCTTCGGTGATGCTGATGAAGCTGTTGACCGCGGGGTCCAGCTCGGCGATACGCGCCAGCAGGGTCTTGGTCAGCTCTTCGGAAGAAAACTTTTTGTCGGCGAGACCGCGGGCGATCTCGGCCAGAGTCAATTG
This sequence comes from Pseudomonas sp. PAMC 25886, assembly GCF_000242655.1. Classification (NCBI taxonomy): domain Bacteria; kingdom Pseudomonadati; phylum Pseudomonadota; class Gammaproteobacteria; order Pseudomonadales; family Pseudomonadaceae; genus Pseudomonas; species Pseudomonas sp. PAMC 25886. The sequence goes on along the minus strand of NZ_AHHC01000043.1, from coordinate 140,221 downwards.
ATGCATTGCAGGCTCTTTCCCTTTAGTCGATGACTTTCGGAACCAGGTACAGGCCGTTTTCGACCGCTGGCGCGATGGACTGGTAAGCCTCGCGGTTATTGCGCTCGGTCACGACGTCGGCGCGCAGGCGCTGGCTGGCTTCCAGCGGGTGAGCCAGGGGCTCGATGCCGTCGGTATTCACGGCTTGCATTTGGTCGACCAGCCCGAGAATGCTGTTCAGGGCTGCGGTGGTCTGTGGAAGATCGGCTTCATTGAGGCCCAGGCAGGCCAAATGAGCGATTTTTTCCACGTCGGAGCGTTCAAGCGCCATGGGATTCTCCAGTGGAAAACAGAACGGAAGCTATCCGTGTGTTAGATTGTAGGAACACTACCGCATTTCTACGGTCATATGGCCGCGATTGTGGGGGTTGGTGCACAGAAAGTCGGCCAATTTAGCACATTGGCGCCTTGCCCAAAATCCCTGTCGTTGTTAGAGTTTGCCGCACTTTTTTACCCACGCGTTGCCTAGGGTCCCTTTCCCATGTTCAAGAAACTGCGTGGCATGTTTTCCAGCGATCTTTCCATCGACCTGGGCACTGCCAACACCCTTATTTACGTGCGCGAGCGCGGTATCGTCCTGAATGAGCCATCGGTTGTGGCCATTCGGACCCATGGTAATCAGAAAAGTGTCGTTGCCGTTGGCACCGAGGCCAAGCGCATGTTGGGCCGAACACCGGGCAACATTGCTGCCATTCGTCCGATGAAGGATGGCGTGATTGCCGACTTCAGCGTCTGCGAAAAGATGCTGCAGTACTTTATTAACAAGGTTCACGAAAACAGCTTCCTGCAGCCCAGCCCTCGTGTGCTGATCTGCGTTCCGTGCAAGTCCACCCAGGTGGAGCGTCGTGCCATCCGTGAATCGGCCCTTGGTGCCGGTGCCCGTGAAGTGTTCCTGATCGAAGAGCCAATGGCGGCTGCGATCGGTGCCGGCCTGCCGGTTGAAGAGGCACGTGGCTCGATGGTGGTGGATATCGGTGGTGGTACCACTGAAATCGCCCTGATTTCCCTCAATGGTGTGGTGTATGCCGAATCCGTACGGGTTGGCGGCGACCGCTTCGACGAAGCGATCATCACCTACGTGCGTCGTAACTACGGCAGCCTGATCGGCGAGTCCACCGCCGAGCGCATCAAGCAGGAAATCGGTACCGCTTACCCGGGCGGCGAAGTGCGCGAAGTGGATGTTCGCGGTCGCAACCTGGCCGAAGGCGTTCCACGTGCCTTTACCCTGAACTCCAATGAAGTGCTGGAAGCTCTGCAAGAGTCCCTGGCCACCATCGTTCAGGCTGTGAAGAGCGCCCTGGAGCAATCGCCTCCGGAACTGGCTTCCGATATCGCCGAGCGTGGCCTGGTGCTGACCGGTGGTGGCGCCTTGCTGCGCGACCTCGACAAGTTGCTGGCCCAGGAAACCGGTCTGCCAGTGATCGTCGCTGAAGATCCGCTGACCTGCGTTGCCCGTGGCGGTGGTCGTGCACTGGAAATGATGGATAAACACACCATGGACCTGCTCTCCAGCGAATAAGCGTTTGCTGGTTGGCCCATGCTTCGCCAACAGGCAGCACTTTGCAGTGCTGCCTGTTGGCGTTTATCTTCTTCAATCTGCATCCAGGCCGGTTTGATGCCGTATGAATAAAGAAAACATTTGCCCGGGAGGAGCGGCTTATTAAACCGCTTTTCTCCAAAGGCCCCTCATTGGGCGTGCGCCTGTTGGTGCTGGTCGTGCTATCGGTTGCGCTGATGGTGGTCGATGCCCGCTTCACACTGCTCAAGCCAGTGCGTAGCCAGATGTCGCTGGTCCTGATGCAGACTTACTGGATCACTGACCTGCCGCAGCGTCTTTACCAGGGCGTGGCCAGCCAATTTGGCAGCCGCACCGAACTGGTGGCCGAAAACGAAAAACTCAAGACCGAAAACCTGCTGCTGCAGGGACGCATGCAAAAGCTGGCGGCCCTCACCGAGCAGAACGTTCGGCTGCGCGAGTTGCTCAATTCCTCTGCGCTGGTCAACGAAAAGGTCGAAGTGGCCGAGTTGATCGGCATGGACCCGAACCCCTTCACCCACCGCATCATCATCAACAAGGGTGAGCGCGACGGCGTGGTCCTTGGCCAGCCGGTGCTCGATGCCCGTGGCTTGATGGGCCAGGTGGTGGAGTTGATGCCTTATACCTCCCGCGTCCTGTTGCTGACCGACACCACCCACAGTATCCCGGTGCAAGTTAACCGCAACGGTCTGCGGGCGATTGCCAGCGGTACGGGTAACCCGGAGCGCCTGGAGTTGCGCCACGTGGCTGATACTGCCGACATCAAGGAAGGCGACCTGCTGGTCAGTTCCGGCCTGGGTCAGCGGTTCCCGGCGGGCTACCCGGTCGCGACGGTCAAGGAAGTGATCCACGATTCCGGCCAGCCGTTCGCCATCGTGCGCGCCGTGCCGACCGCCGCGTTGAACCGCAGCCGCTACCTGTTGCTGGTGTTCAGTGACAACCGCACCCCGGAAGAGCGCGCCAACGAAGCCGCCCAGGCCCAGGAAGCGGAAGACAAGCAAAACGGCACTGCGCCGATCATTCCGGCCACCGTGCCAAAGCCGGCTGCACCTGCCGCCCCGGCTGCGGCTCCGGCAACCCCAGTCGCGCCTGTCGCAACCCCGGCCAAACCGGTGGCCCATAGCGCGCGTCCGGCCAAGCCTGCGGCTGCTGCACCTGCCGCTGCCAAACCGCCCGCCGCCAAGCCACCGGCTGCGGCCCCGGCAACCACTCGGCAGAGGGAAGAATAATGGCCGGTACTCATTCGCGTAACGGCTGGATCGTCTGGCTGACCTTCGCCATCGGCTTGCTGCTCAGCGTTTCGCCGTTGCCGCAATTCATGGAAATCCTGCGTCCGCTGTGGCTCGCCTTGCTGCTGGCATTCTGGGCCCTGGCGTTGCCGCACAAGGTCGGGATGGTCACGGCCATGTGCCTCGGGCTGATGGAAGACGTGCTCTACGGCACGCTGCTCGGCCAGAACGCGCTGATCCTGACCCTGATTACCTTCCTGGTGTTGTCGTTGCAGCAGCGCCTTCGCATGTTCCCGATGTGGCAGCAGTGCCTGGTGATCCTGGTGATCTTCGGCCTGGCGCAGCTGGTACAGCTGTGGCTCAGTGCCTTGACCGGCAACCGCCAACCGACCCTGGCGCTGGTGTTGCCCGCCCTGGTCAGTGCGTTGTTGTGGCCCTGGATCAGTTTCGGCCTGCGTGGATTGCGTCGTCGCTATAAAATCAATTGAATGGATCGCGAGGCTCTGCCTGGTTATCGAACCCCACAGGGAGAGTCTGCATGAATTCGCTTTATCTGGCCTCGGGCTCCCCGAGGCGGCGTGAACTGCTGACCCAGATCGGTGTGCCGTTCACTGTCGTCAGCGCCGCCATTGATGAAACTCCCCTTACCAATGAATCGCCGGCGTCCTACGTAGAGCGGCTGGCGCGCGGCAAGGCGGCGGCCGGCCGTGCGGCCCTGGCCGATGCGGCTGGCGCTTGCGTGCTGGGCGCCGACACCGCCGTCATCCTCGACGGCCAGATCCTCGGTAAACCCGTGGATCAGGCCGATGCCCAGGCCATGTTGCTGGCCCTTTCTGATCGTGAACACGAAGTCCTGACGGCCATTGCCCTGATTGATGATCAGCGTTGCGAAACGCGGCTGGTCAGCAGTCGCGTGCGCTTTCGCAAGATTTCAGCGGATGAAGCCACCACTTATTGGCACAGCGGCGAGCCCCAGGACAAAGCGGGCGGCTATGCTATCCAAGGCTTGGCGGCGGTGTTCGTCGCCGGACTCAATGGCAGCTACTCTGCCGTCGTTGGCCTGCCGGTCTGCGAAACCGCAGAACTGCTGGGCCAATTCGGCATACCCTGTTGGCAAAACCTTACCGTGCGCTAAACGCCGTATTCCAGCGCCAAGCCTTAAGCGATCGGTCACTATTGTGAAAACGCCTGAACGAGACCCAGCCATGAGTGAAGAGATTCTGATCAATATCACGCCGATGGAATCGCGCGTGGCGGTGGTAGAGAACGGTGTTCTGCAAGAAGTGCATGTCGAGCGCACCCAAAAGCGCGGGATCGTCGGCAATATCTATAAAGGCAAGGTCGTGCGTGTGTTACCGGGGATGCAGGCGGCTTTCGTCGACATCGGCCTGGACCGCGCCGCGTTTATCCATGCTTCGGAAATCTCCCTGCGTGAAGGCCCGGCGGTTGAAAGCATCAGCGCCCTGGTGCACGAAGGGCAAAGCCTGGTGGTGCAAGTCACCAAGGACCCGATTGGCTCCAAAGGCGCGCGGTTGACCACCCAACTGTCGATTCCTTCGCGCTACCTGGTGTACATGCCACGCACGGCCCACGTTGGCATCTCCCTGAAAATCGAAGACGAAGCCGAGCGCGAGCGCCTGAAAAAGGTGGTCAGCGACTGCGTGGCGCTGGAAGGCATCAAGGAAGCCGGCGGTTTCATCCTGCGTACCGCCGCTGAAGGCGCCGGCGCCGATGAAATCCTCATGGACATCCGCTACCTGCGTCGCCTCTGGGACCAGATCGGCGCGCAGATCAAGACCATTGGCGCACCGAGTGTGATCTATGAAGACCTCGGCCTGGCCCTGCGCACGCTGCGTGATCTGGTCAGCCCGAAGATTGAGAAAATTCGTATCGACTCGCGTGAAACCTTCCAGCGCACCACGCAATTTGTTGCCGAGCTGATGCCGGAAATTGCCGATCGCCTGGAGCATTACCCGGGCGAGCGGCCGATCTTCGACCTGTACGGTGTCGAAGACGAAATCCAGAAAGCCCTCGAGCGCAAAGTGCCGCTCAAGTCCGGCGGCTACCTGGTGGTGGACCCGGCTGAAGCGATGAGCACCATCGACGTCAACACCGGCGCTTTTGTGGGCCATCGCAACCTCGAAGAAACCATCTTCAAGACCAACCTCGAAGCCGCCACCGCAATTGCCCGCCAACTGCGCCTGCGCAACCTGGGCGGGATCATCATCATCGACTTCATCGACATGGAGGATGAAGAGCACCAGCGCCAGGTACTGCGTACCCTGGAGAAGCAGCTGGAGCGCGATCACGCCAAGACCAACATCATCGGTATCACCGAATTGGGCCTGGTGCAGATGACCCGCAAGCGCACCCGCGAAAGCTTGGAGCAAGTGCTGTGCGAGCCGTGCAGCAGTTGCCAGGGGCGCGGTAAGTTGAAGACCCCGGAAACGGTTTGCTACGAGATTTTCCGGGAAATCTTACGGGAGGCACGCGCCTACCAGGCCGAGGGCTATAGAGTCCTGGCTAACCAGAAGGTGGTCGACCGGCTGCTGGACGAAGAGTCCGGCAACGTGGCGGAGCTGGAAGGTTTTATCGGACGCACTATTCGCTTCCAGGTCGAAACCATGTATTCCCAGGAACAATATGACGTGGTGCTGCTCTGATTCGCGTTAGCTCTTATCAACGAGACCGGCAGACCTCGAACTGCCGTCCGACTATTGCCTTTGAGGGTCGCCTGACATGGAGCGTCTGATACGCTTTTTTGCCGCATTGACCCGCTGGGGCCTTGGCCTGTGCGCCTTGCTGCTGGTATTGGCAGCGGTGTACGTGAGCCTTGGCCGTGAATTGACACCGCTGGTGGCGGAATACCGGGGCGAAATCGAAGCCAAGGCCCGTACTGCGCTGGACATGCCCTTGAGCATCGGCAGCCTGGAAGGGCGCTGGAGCGGTTTCGCCCCGGTGTTGATGGCTCACGATGTGATGGTCGGCGAGGGCAACAGCGCCCTGCGTCTGGATCAGGTGCAAGTGGTGCCGGATATCTGGGCCAGCGTGCTGGCGCGCGAAGTGCGGATTGCCCATCTGGAAGTCAGTGGCCTGCAAGTCAGCGTGAAGGAAGACAAGGACGGACACTGGGCGCTGCAAGGCCTGCCAGTGCAGGATGACCAGCCGCTGGATCCCGAGCAACTGCTGACGCGCATGCAAATGGTCGGGCAAGTCTCATTGCTCGACAGCCAGGTGACGCTGCAGCCGTTCGAGCAGGCGCCGCTGACCTTGACCTATGTCGGTGTAAGCCTGCAGACCGGCGCCAACCGCCAGCGCCTGGACGCGCGCCTGACCCTGCCCGATGGCCAGCCGCTGGCGTTGAACCTGCGTACCCGAATCCGCGCCAGCCAGTGGAAAGACGGTGAAGCCGAGGCTTACCTGAGCTTGCCCCAGAGTGACTGGGCAAAATGGATCCCGGCAAAGCTGACCCGGCAATGGAAACTCACCGAACTCAAGGCCGGCGGCGAATTCTGGCTGACCTGGGGCAAGGGCACCGTGCAAAGCGCCGCCGTGCGCCTCAACGCTGCGCAACTCAAGGGCAGCTACGCCGACCGCAAGCCGACCCATATCGAGAACCTGGCCCTCACCGCGTACCTGCAACGCAGTGACAGCGGCCTCAAGGTGCTGTTCGACTCGCTGGCGATGAACCTCGGTGACACTCGCTGGGAGTCGCGCCTGCAACTGCAACAAACCTTGGCGACCGACAAGGCCCAGGAAGTCTGGAACGTGCAGGCCGATCGTCTCGATCTGACCCCGATCACGCCGTTGCTGCATGCCTTGGCACCGTTGCCGGAGGCCCTGGCCACCGCGCTGGATCACCTCAAGGCGACGGGTACGCTGCGCAACGTGTTGCTGGATTACCGTCCTGAAGACACCACTGACCAGCGCGTGAGCTTCGCGGCCAACCTTGATCGCATCGGTTTTGATGCCTACTTCGGCGCCCCGGCGGCCCGTAATGTCAGCGGCAGCATCAGCGGTGACCTGGGCAAGGGCGAGTTGCGCATGGACAGCAAGGACTTCTCCTTGCACCTGTTTCCGATCTTCGCCAAGCCCTGGCAGTACATCCAGGCCAACGCTCGCCTGACGTGGAAGCTGGATAAAGAAGGCTTCACCCTGATTGCGCCGTACATCAAGGTGCTGGGGGAAGAGGGCAAAGTGGCGGCGGACTTCCTGATTCGCCTGCATTTCGACCATAGCCAGGAAGACTACATGGACCTGCGGGTCGGCATGGTCGACGGCGATGGCCGCTTCACCCCCAAATACCTGCCCGCCGTCTTGAGCCCGGCACTCGATGAATGGCTGCGCACCGCGATCCTCAAGGGCGCGGTGGACGAGGGTTTCTTCCAGTACCAGGGCTCGCTGAACCACGATGCGCTGCCTGCTTCGCGCAATATCAGCCTGTTCTTCAAGGTGCACGATGCCGAGCTGGCATTCCAGCCGGGCTGGCCGCATGTCAGCAAGGTTAAGGGCGAAGTGTTTGTAGAGGAGAGCGGCGTGCGCATCCTGGCCAGCAAGGGCCAGTTGCTCGACACCAAGGTCAACGACATCTACGTCAACATTCCCCATGCTCCTGAAGGCAAGGACAGTCACCTGCTGCTGACCGGCAATTTTGCCGGCGGCTTGGGCGATGGCCTGAAGATCCTTCAGGAGGCGCCGATTGGCACCGCCTCGACCTTCGCCGGCTGGAAAGGCGACGGCGACCTGCAAGGCAAGCTCGACCTGGATATTCCCTTGGCCAAGGGTGCAGATCCCAAGATTGTGGTGGATTTCAAGACTGATAAGGCGCGCCTGCAATTGGCTGAGCCTACGCTGGACTTGAGCCAGCTCAAGGGTGATTTCCGTTTCGACAGCGCCAAGGGCCTGAGTGGCCAGAACATCAGCGCCCAGGCCTTCGACCGGCCGATCACCGCGCAGATTTTTGCCGATGGCCGGCAGGGCAATCTCAATACCCGCGTAACCGCCAAGGGGCAGGTGACCGTCAAGCGGCTGACTGACTGGCTGAAAGTCAGCCAGCCGTTGCCGGTGTCCGGCGATATCCCCTACCAATTGCAGCTCAACCTCGACGGCGCCGACAGCCAGTTGATGGTCAGTTCCAACCTCAAGGGCGTGGCCGTGGACTTGCCGGCACCGTTCGGCATGCCGGCGAGCCAGGGCCGTGACAGCGTGTTCCGCATGACGCTGCAGGGTAAGGAGCGCCGCTACTGGTTCGATTATGGCGAGTTGGGCAGCTTCACCTTCGCCGCCCCGGCGGACAATTTTGCCGATGGCCGTGGTGAGCTGTTCCTGGGGGAAGGCGATGCCGTGTTGCCGGCCGGCAAGGGCTTGCGTATTCGCGGGGTGTTGTCGGAGCTGGATGTCGATCCCTGGAAAAAACTGGTAGACCGCTATGCTGGCAACGACCCGGGTGGCAGTGCCAAGCAACTGTTGAGCGGGGCTGACTTCAAGATTGGCAAGCTGACCGGCTTCGGCACGCAGTTTGACCAGGTCAACCTGCAACTGGATCGCAAGCCCGCGGCCTGGGGCTTGCAGTTCGACAGCCAGCAAGCCAAAGGCACCGTGGGGCTACCGGATGCCAAGGGCGCGCCGATCGCGGTCAACTTGCAGTACGTGAAATTGCCTGCGGTGGATCCGACGGTGCAGGCGGATGAAAATGCGCCGGACCCGCTGGCTGATGTCGATCCCAAGGATATTCCGGCACTGGATATCTCGATTGCCCAGTTGTTCCAGGGCCCGGACCTGGTAGGTGCCTGGTCGTTGAAAGTCCGGCCGACCACCAAGGGCATGGCGTTCAACAGCCTCAACCTGGGCCTCAAGGGCATGCTGCTCCAGGGCGCCGGCGGTTGGGAGGGGGCCCCCGGAGCCAGCAGCAGTTGGTACAAGGGCCGCCTGGATGGCAAGAACATTGGGGACGTGCTCAAGGGCTGGGGTTTTGCGCCGAGCGTGACCAGTGAAGAGTTTCATGTGGACGTGGACGGCCGCTGGCCGGGTTCGCCGGCCTGGGTCGGTCCCAAGCGTTTCTCTGGCAGCCTGGATGCCAGCTTCCGCAAAGGGCAGTTTGTTGAAGTGGAAGGCGGCGCCCAGGCCCTGCGGGTGTTTGGTTTGCTGAACTTCAACTCCATCGGTCGCCGGCTGCGGCTGGACTTCTCGGACTTGCTCGGCAAAGGCTTGAGTTATGACCGGGTCAAGGGCTTGCTGGCCGCCAGTAATGGCGTGTTTGTGACCCGTGAGCCGATCACCATGACGGGCCCGTCGAGTAACCTGGAGATCAACGGCACCCTGGACCTGGTGGCGGATCGCGTCGATGCGAAGTTGCTGGTAACGCTGCCGGTGACCAATAACCTGCCGATTGCCGCGCTGATCGTCGGCGCGCCGGCCATTGGCGGTGCATTGTTCCTGATCGACAAGCTGATTGGCGACCGCGTCTCGCGTTTCGCCAGCGTCCAGTACAAGGTCGAAGGCCCATGGAAAGACCCGAAAATCACCTTCGACAAGCCATTTGAAAAACCAAACTGAGTGCCTGCGGAGTAGCATGGCACTATCCCTTTTTGGTGCATGCCTTTTCTGGAGTGTGGGCCCATGTCCTTTGCGGTAATTCAAATGGTCAGCCAAAGCGATGTGCTGGCCAATCTGGCCCAGGCCCGGCGCCTGCTGGAACAAGCGGCGGCGGGCGGTGCCAGGCTCGCCGTACTCCCGGAAAACTTCGCCGCCATGGGCCGTCGTGATGTAGCCGATATCGGTCGCGCCGAGGCCTTGGGCGAAGGTCCTGTCCTGCCATGGTTGAAACAGGCCGCTCGCGACCTCACCTTATGGATAGTGGCCGGCACTTTGCCGTTGCCTCCAAAGGATCAACCGAACGCCAAGTCCAATGCCTGCTCGTTGCTGATCGATGATCAGGGCGAAATCGTCGCCCGCTACGACAAGCTGCACCTGTTCGATGTCGACGTAGCCGATGCCCGGGGCCGTTATCGCGAATCCGATGACTATGCTCATGGTAGCCAGGTGGTGGTGGCGGATACGCCGGTCGGCCGCTTGGGGCTGACGGTGTGCTACGACTTGCGCTTCCCGGAGCTGTACAGCGAATTGCGCGCTGCGGGCGCCGAGTTGATCACTGCGCCTTCCGCCTTTACAGCGGTGACGGGCGCTGCGCACTGGGACGTGCTGATTCGCGCACGGGCCATCGAAACCCAGTGTTACCTGCTGGCGGCCGCCCAGGGCGGCGTGCACCCGGGGCCACGGGAAACCTTCGGGCATGCAGCGATTATCGACCCATGGGGCCGAGTGCTGGCACAACAGGATCAAGGCGAGGCGGTGCTGCTGGCCGAACGCGATAGCAATGAACAGGCGTCGATACGGACGCGCATGCCGGTGGCAGGCCACCGGCGCTTTTTCTCGCAGGGCGCGCAGCGACCTGCTTCAGAACGATGAATTTAAGGCCAAACCTATGAGCGAGTTGTTGTCCTCAGTCAGTGAACACCTCCTGGCGCCCGGTGGCGTGACCATCGAAAGCTTGCAAACGGTCCTCGGCGATCTGGCCGGGCCGGGCATCGATGCTGCCGACCTGTATTTCCAGGGGCAGATTTCCGAGTCCTGGGCCCTGGAAGACGGGATCGTCAAGGAAGGCAGCTTCAACCTCGACCAAGGCGTGGGCGTGCGTGCCCAGTCCGGTGAAAAAACCGGTTTTGCCTACAGCAATGCCATCACCCTTGAAGCCTTGGGCCTGGCGGCTCGCGCTGCCCGTTCGATCTCTCGTGCCGGCCAGAACGGCACGGTGCAGGCGTTCAGCACCCAGGACGTGGCCCAGTTGTATGCGCCGGATAACCCGCTGGAAGTGATCAGCCGCGCCGAAAAGGTCGAGCTGCTCAAGCGTGTGGACGCCGCGACCCGCGCCCTGGACCCGCGCATCCAACAAGTCACCGTGAGCATGGCCGGCGTGTGGGAGCGCATCCTCGTGGCCTCCACCGATGGCGGCCTGGCGGCGGATGTGCGGCCACTGGTGCGCTTCAATGTCAGTGTGATTGTTGAGCAGAACGGCCGCCGCGAGCGCGGTGGCCATGGTGGTGGCGGGCGTACCGACTACCGTTATTTCCTCACCGAAGACCGCGCCATGGGGTATGCCCGTGAAGCGCTGCGCCAGGCCCTGGTCAATCTGGAAGCGATTCCGGCTCCGGCCGGTACGTTGCCGGTGGTGCTGGGTTCCGGCTGGTCCGGCGTGCTGTTGCATGAAGCGGTGGGCCACGGGCTTGAAGGCGACTTCAACCGCAAGGGCAGTTCGGCCTACAGCGGCCGCATGGGCGAGATGGTTGCGTCCAAGCTCTGCACCATCGTCGACGACGGCACCCTGGCCGGGCGTCGTGGTTCGTTGAGCGTGGATGATGAAGGCACGCCGACGGAGTGCACCACCCTGATCGAAAACGGCGTGCTCAAGGGCTACATGCAAGACAAGCTCAACGCTCGCCTGATGGGCGTGGCCCGTACGGGTAACGGTCGTCGCGAGTCCTACGCGCACCTGCCGATGCCGCGCATGACCAACACCTACATGCTCGGTGGCGAAAGCGACCCGGCTGAAATCATTGCCTCGGTGAAGCGCGGCATCTACTGCGCCAACCTCGGTGGCGGGCAGGTGGACATCACCAGCGGCAAGTTCGTGTTCTCCACCAGCGAAGCGTACTTGATCGAAGACGGTAAGATCACCGCGCCGGTCAAGGGTGCAACGTTGATTGGCAACGGCCCGGAAGCCATGAGCAAGGTGTCGATGGTCGGTAACGACCTGTCGCTGGACAGTGGGGTAGGGACGTGCGGCAAGGATGGGCAGTCGGTGCCGGTGGGTGTCGGCCAGCCAACCTTGAAAATTGATGCGATCACCGTGGGTGGCACGGGGTCGTAAGAACGGGAGCTTCGGGTGGCGAAGGCCGCCACCCGGGGAAGAGGGTCAGCGCAGGCCGCGTTGACTATCGTCCAGCTCACGGATGTATTTGAAGATTTTTCGGCTGGAAGCCGGTGGCTTGCTTTGCGCCAGTTCGTGCTGGGCCTGACGGATCAGGGAGCGCAATTGTTGGCGATCGGCATCCGGGTACTCAATGACGAACTTCTCCAGTACCGCGTCATCGCCGGCGATCAAGCGATCACGCCAGCGTTCCAGATTATGGAAGCGCTCGTTGTACTGGCGAGTGGAGGCGTCGAGTTGATCGAGCAACGTCAGAATCGCGTCAGTGTCCTGGTCGCGCATCAGTTTGCCGATAAACATAAGGTGCCGTTTACGCGCGATATTCGCGGTGTGCTTGGGCGCATCGTTCAGAGCCCGGCGCAGGGCGTCGGTCAATGGCAGTTTTGCACACAAGTCAGGCTTGAGTGTTGTAAGGCGCTCGCCGAGGTCAACCAGAGCATGTAGCTCACGTTTGACCTGAGATTTGCTTTTCTCCCCATCGAGGGAGTCGTCGTAAGAATCAACCATGGTGGCAGTCCGCAAAGAAACGCCGCCATGATAACCAGTCGGGGGCCGCTTGTCCGGCCCGGTCGCTAGAAGGCCTTAACCGAAAGCAGAATTTGAGTGGAGAAAACCATGAGTGCAGCCCAAAGCGTCGGTCCGCAAGCGTTACCGGCACTGCAGGAACAAGTCGAGCAGATCATTGCCGAGGCCAAGCGCCAGGGGGCCAGTGCCTGTGAAGTGGCGGTGTCCCTGGAGCAGGGGTTGTCGACATCGGTGCGCCAGCGGGAAGTGGAAACCGTCGAGTTCAACCGTGACCAGGGGTTTGGCATCACCTTGTACGTGGGCCAGCGCAAAGGCTCGGCCAGCACCTCCGCCAGTGGCCCGGAAGCGATTCGCGAAACCGTCGCCGCCGCATTGGCGATTGCCAAGCACACTTCCGAAGACGAAAGCTCGGGCCTGGCCGATGCGGCCTTGATGGCGCGTGACCTGAAGGATTTTGACCTGTTTCACGCCTGGGATATCACCCCGGAGCAGGCCATTGAACAAGCGCTGACCTGTGAGGCGGCGGCCTTTGATGCCGACAGCCGGATCAAGAACGCCGATGGCACCACCTTGAGCACCCACCAGGGCTGCCGTGTGTATGGCAACAGCCATGGTTTTATCGGCGGTTATGCCTCGACGCGTCACAGCCTGAGTTGCGTGATGATTGCCGAAGCCAACGGCCAGATGCAGCGTGATTACTGGTACGACGTGAACCGCCAGGGCGATTTGCTGGCGGACCCGGTGAGCATTGGCCAGCGCGCCGCGCAACGGGCCGCCAGCCGCCTGGGCGCGCGCCCGGTGCCGACGTGCGAAGTACCGGTGCTGTTCTCGGCGGAACTGGCCGGTGGTTTGTTCGGCAGTTTCCTTGGGGCGATTTCCGGCGGCAACCTGTATCGCAAGTCGTCGTTCCTGGAAGGGGCGATCGGCCAGAAGCTGTTCCCGGAATGGCTGACTATCGATGAGCGTCCGCACCTGATGCGCGCCATGGGCAGTTCGTCGTTTGACGGTGATGGCCTGGCCACCTACGCCAAGCCGTTCGTCGAGAACGGTGAGTTGGTGTCCTATGTGCTGGGCACCTATGCCGGTCGCAAGCTCGGCCTGCCCAGCACCGCCAATGCCGGCGGCGTGCACAACCTGTTCATCACCCATGGCGATGAAGACCAGGCGGCGCTGTTGCGCCGTATGGGACGTGGCTTGCTGGTCACCGAGTTGATGGGGCATGGCCTGAACATGGTCACGGGCGACTACTCCCGTGGCGCGGCGGGTTTCTGGGTTGAAAACGGCGAAATTCAGTTCGCCGTGCAGGAAGTGACCATCGCCGGCAACATGCGCGACATGTTCAAGCAGATTGTCGCGGTGGGTAATGACCTGGAACTGCGCAGCAACATCCGCACCGGTTCGGTGTTGATCGAGAAGATGACCGTCGCCGGTAGCTGACCCGCCGAAAGACGCTGTAAACAAGGCGCGCCACCCATTGGGTGGCGCGCTTTTTTTGTGCCTGGAATTCCGAGTGATTTCCTCAGGCTCTTGTTTTGATTCTCAATATCATTTAATAATAAATATCATTACCGAATGAGCGTGGATCATGAGTTCTGTCCTGCATGAGGATCCCTACCTGGAAAGCTGGCGTTGGATGAGCCGTCAGATTCGCTGCGGCCTTGATCCCGACGAGCCCCGCCTGATCGAACATTACCTGGCCGAAGGCCGGTACCTCGCCTGTTGCACAGCGACCCATCCGTGGACCATCGGCGAGACCTCATTCCGCCTGCTGCTCGACACCGCCTCCGACATCGCCTTGCCCTGGCACTGGCGGTCCATGTGCCTGGACCAGGCCTGGCGCCCGTTGCGCGACCTGGAAAAACTGTCCCACTGTGCCTGCCGCCTCAAGCGCTGGCAGACCTTTGCCTGGCAATTGGCGACCTGCGAATTGCTGCCATCGATTTCTCACTCTGACCTGGTGCAAGGATCTTCCGATGAGTAACACCCGTATCGAACGCGACAGCATGGGCGAACTGCAAGTGCCGGCCGAGGCACTGTATGGCGCACAAACCCAGCGAGCGGTGAATAACTTTCCCATCAGCCATCAACGTATGCCGGCGCAATTCATCCGTGCGCTGATCCTGGCCAAGGCCGCCGCCGCCAAGGCCAACGTGGAGCTGAAACAACTGAGCGAAGCCCAGGGCAAGGCCATCGTTGATGCGGCCCAGGGTTTGCTGGAAGGCGACTTCATGCAGCATTTCCCGGTGGATATCTTCCAGACCGGTTCCGGCACCAGCTCCAACATGAACGCCAACGAAGTGATTGCGACCCTCGCCAGCCGTTTGCTGGGCGAGCCGGTCAACCCTAACGATCACGTCAACTGCGGCCAGAGCAGTAACGACATCATCCCCACCACCATCCATGTCAGCGCGGCGCTGGTGCTGCACGAACAAACGCTGCCGGCACTGCTGCACCTGGTGCAGGTGATCGAACACAAGGCCGAAGAGGTGCATCGCTTCGTCAAGACCGGCCGGACGCACCTGATGGACGCCATGCCAGTGCGCATGAGTCAGGTGCTCAATGGCTGGGCCCAGCAACTCAAGGCGAATATCGGCCATCTGCAGGACCTGCTGCCGAGTTTGCAGGCGCTGGCCCAGGGCGGTACCGCTGTCGGTACCGGGATCAATGCCCATCCGGAATTTGCGGCGCGTTTCAGCCAGCAACTGAGCAGCCTGACCCAGGTTCAATTCACACCCGGCAAGAACCTGTTTGCGCTGATTGGCTCCCAGGACACTGCCGTCGCGGTCTCCGGGCAGCTCAAGACCACTGCGGTGTCCTTGATGAAAATTGCCAACGACCTGCGCTGGATGAACTCCGGCCCGTTGGCCGGCCTCGGTGAAATCGAACTGGAGGGCCTGCAGCCGGGCTCTTCGATCATGCCGGGCAAGGTCAACCCGGTGATCCCGGAAGCCACTGCGATGGTTGCCGCACAAGTAATCGGCAATGACACGGTGATCACCATCGCCGGTCAGTCCGGCAACTTCGAACTCAATGTGATGCTGCCGATCATTGCCCAGAACCTGCTCGGCAGCCTGGAATTGCTGGCCAACGCCAGCCGTCTGCTGGCGGACAAGGCCATTGCCAGCTTCAAGGTCAACGAAGCCAAGCTCAAGGAGGCGCTGTCGCGCAATCCGATCCTGGTGACCGCACTCAACCCGATCATCGGTTACCAAAAGGCCGCCGAAATCGCCAAGAAGGCCTATCAACAGGGCCGTCCGGTGATTGATGTGGCGCTCGAACACACCGACTTGCCCCGCAGCCAACTGGAAATCCTGCTGGATCCGGAAAAGCTCACGGCCGGCGGCGTGTAATCACCGACCCTGCTTTGGAGGCTCACCATGGAGCACTGGAAACGCACGATCGAACGGGCCAATCGCTGCTTTATGGCGGGCGAGCTGGTAGATGCCCGCGAAGCCTACCTGCAAGCCCTGGCCCTGGCTCAAGTGTTGTTTGAGCGCTGGGCGGATGCCGACGAAGCGGTGGCGGCTTGCGTCATTTCCCATCACAACCTGGCGGACTTGCATCTGCGCCTGAACCAGCCGGAAGAAAGCGCGGAATACCTTTGCGCCATTCACCAGCGCCTGTTGCAGACCATTCAGGACACCCGTCTTAACCCGCTACTGCGGGAAGCGGCCCTGCGCCAGAGCAGCAAGACCTACGTCGAGCTGCTGAATTTCATCAGCGATCACGGTGAGTACCCGCGTACTCATCGCTTGCTGGGCAGCAACGTGGCGCCCTCGGATGCGTCGACCCGCAACAGCCCTTTTTATGGAGCTCATTGATATGTCCTACACCTTGCCGGCGCTGCCTTACGCCTACGATGCCCTTGAACCGCATATCGACGCGCAAACCATGGAGATCCACTACACCAAGCACCACCAGACCTACATCAATAACCTCAACGCGGCTGTCGAAGGCACCGAGTTTGCCGGTTGGCCGGTGGAGAAACTGGTGTCCAGCGTGCAGCAACTGCCGGAAAAACTCCGGGCGGCGGTGATCAACCAGGGCGGTGGTCACGCCAACCACTCGTTGTTCTGGGCCGTCATGTCGCCCAAGGGCGGCGGCAAGCCAGACGGCGCGCTGGGCAACGCCATCGACGAGCAGTTGGGTGGTTTCGACGCCTTCAAAGAGGCCTTCACCAAGGCTGCCTTGACCCGCTTCGGCAGTGGCTGGGCATGGTTGAGCGTTACCCCGCAAAAGACCCTGGTGGTGGAAAGCAGCGGCAACCAAGACAGCCCGCTGATGAACGGCAATACGCCGATCCTCGGCCTGGACGTCTGGGAGCACGCTTACTACCTGCTGTACCAGAACCGTCGCCCGGAATACATCAACGCGTTCTACAGCGTCATCAATTGGCCGGAAGTTGCCGAACGGTACCAGGTTGCGCTGGGCTGAAACTCCTCTATAACAAGATCTAAGGCCGACTATGGGCACTGAAACACTGGCGATCAGCAGCGTGCGAATGTTTCGTTATGCGTTTGGCTCGCTGCTGCTATTGGCAGGAACTGCATTGCTGGTGGCCCAAGGGTTGGCCTGGCTTGACCTGGAACCCCGCATCCTGCGCGCGTTGCAGGGGGGTGCCATTTGCGCCCTTGGCACCGCCTTGGGCGCCGTGCCGGTACTGGTGATTCGCCGGATGCCATTGGCGGTGAGTGACACGCTGCTGGGCTTCGGTGCGGGGGTGATGCTGGCGGCCACCGCGTTTTCGCTGATCGTGCCGGGTATTGCCGCTGCTGAAAACCTCGGGCTGACGCCTTGGGCCGCCAGCGGCTTGATCAGTTTTGGCATCATGCTGGGCGCATTTGGGCTGTATCTGGTGGATCGCAAGGTCTCCGGCGCCAGCCCGGAAATGCTGGTGGGGAGTCCGGAACGTCCGGTGATTCCGCCGCGCATCTGGCTGTTTGTGTTCGCCATCATTGCCCACAACATTCCCGAAGGCATGGCAGTGGGTGTCTCGGCGGGCGGCGGCATGCCCGATGCCGACAGCCTGGCCATGGGCATTGCCTTGCAGGATGTGCCGGAGGGCTTGGTGATTGCCTTGGTGCTGGCCGGGGCAGGGATGTCGCGGGTCAGGGCGTTCCTGATTGGCGCGGCGTCTGGGTTGGTGGAGCCGGTGTTTGCGGTGCTGTGTGCCTGGCTGGTAAGCCTGGCGGAAGTACTGTTGCCGTTGGGGTTGGCGCTGGCGGCCGGGGCGATGCTGTTGGTGGTGACCCACGAAGTGATTCCCGAGTCGCGGCGCAATGGCCATGACAAGCTCGCCAGCCTGGGGCTGTGTATCGGGTTTTGTTTGATGATGGTGATGGATACAGCGTTGGGCTAAGAACTCTGCCAAATTCCTTGTAGGAGTCGGCTTGCCGGCGATGGCGTTCCTGAGGTCAGTGCAAGACTTGTGGGCCCATCGCCGGTAAACCGGCTCCTGCAGAGGGTGTTACTCGCCTTCGTCAAAATAGTTGTTGATCAATGCCACCAGCGCATCCATCGCTTCCTGCTCTTGCTCGCCTTCCGTCTTCAAGTGAATCTTCGTGCCCTTGCCCGCCGCCAGCATCATCATGGCCATGATGCTTTTGCCGTCGACCATGGATTCTGCGGTACGCCCGGCGCGAATCTGGCAAGGGAACTGGCCGGCGACGCCGACGAATTTGGCCGAAGCCCGGGCGTGCAGGCCCAGCTTGTTGATGATTTCAATTTCCAGAGCGGGCATCGCGGGGGTGTTCCTTTCAGCTAAGGTCGCGGTGGCGAACCTGGACGTTCTTGAGGGTTTGTTGCAGCACCTTGCCCAGGCGTTCGGTCAGGTAGACGGAACGATGATGGCCGCCGGTGCAGCCAATGGCGATGGTGACATAAGCCCGGTTACTGGCCGCAAAACGCGGCAGCCATTTGAGCAGGTAGCTGGAGATATCCTGGAACATCTCCTCTACATCCGGCTGCGCCGCCAAATATTCCGCCACAGGTTCGTCCAGCCCGGACTGATCGCGCAGTTCCGGCTTCCAGTACGGGTTGGGCAGGCAGCGCACATCAAACACCAGGTCGGCATCCACCGGCATGCCGCGCTTGAAGCCAAACGACTCCACCAGAAACGCGGTACCCGGCTCCGGCTGGTTCAGCAGGCGCAGCTTGATCGCATCGCGCAGTTGATACAGGTTCAGGCTGGTGGTGTTGATCTTGAGGTCGGCCAGGTCAATGATCGGCCCCAGCAGTTTGGTCTCGTCCTCGATGGCTTCTGCCAGCGAGCGATGCGGGCTGCTCAGTGGATGGCGTCGACGGGTTTCGGAGAAGCGCTTGAGCAGGGTTTCTTCGTCGGCGTCCAGGTACAGCACATCGCAGTGGATGTGCTTGGCCCGCACTTCTTCGAGCAGTTCAGGGAAGCGGGAGAGGTGGCTGGGCAGGTTGCGGGCGTCGATCGACACGGCCACCAGCGGTTGCGCCAACTCGGTATGGATCAGTGCACGTTCCGCCAGTTCCGGCAGCAGGCCGGCGGGCAGGTTGTCGATGCAATAGAAGCCGTTGTCCTCGAGAACATTGAGAGCCGTGCTTTTACCTGAGCCGGAGCGGCCGCTGACGATGATCAAACGCATGATTACTGCCCGTTTTGCTCATCCAGTACAACCTGATAAAGCGCCTCATTGCTGGGAGCGCTGCGCAGTTTGTCGCGTACTTCCTTGCGGTCGAGCATGCTGGCGATCTGCCGAAGCAGTTCCAGGTGCGCATCGGTGGCAGCTTGCGGGACCAGCAGAACGAACAGCAGGTCGACCGGCGCGCCGTCGATGGCGTCGAAATCGATGGGGGCGTCCAGGTGCAGCAGGGCGCTGACTGGAGACTCACAGCCTTGCAGGCGGCAGTGAGGAATGGCGATGCCGTTGCCAAAGCCGGTCGAACCGAGCTTTTCACGGGCGATCAGTGCCTCATACACAGCTTGCGTATCCAGCTCGGGCACTTCGCGGCCGATCAGGTTGGCAATTTGTTCGAGGGCACGCTTTTTACTGCCGCCCGGCACGTTCACGAGGGAACGGCCGGGGGTCAGGATGGTTTCAAGTCGAATCATGGGTGGGGAGTGTTAGCGGCCAGTGCCTTGAAGAAGACTCTGCTGCTTTTCCTTATGCTTTTTGATTTGGCGATCCAGCTTGTCGGTGAGGTCGTCAATGGCAGCATACATATCTGAATGCTCGGCATTGGCGACTACTTCCCCGCCGGGTATACGCAAGGTGGCTTCGATTTTCTGCTTGAGCTTCTCGACAGTCATGATGACTTGCACGTTGGTGATCTTGTCGAAATGCCCCTCAATTCGTTTGAGTTTTTCGCCGATATAGGCGCGCAGCGGTTCGGTCACTTCCAGTTGGTGTCCACTGATGTTGACTTGCATACAGCTTCTCCTTCGTTGCCAGTGCATAAAGCGGCAGGCCGGGGTGCCTGCCACTGGAACGCTATGGCCCGCCCGTCACATCAAACGTTTACGCTCGCTGGAAGGCGCGATCCCTAGGGACTCGCGGTACTTGGCGACGGTTCGACGGGCGACCTGAATGCCTTGTGCCTCCAGTAAACCAGCGATCTTGCTGTCACTCAACGGCTTTTTCTGATTTTCCGCGGCAACCAGTTTTTTGATGATCGCGCGGATCGCCGTGGACGAGCATTCGCCGCCTTCGGAGGTGCTGACATGGCTGGAGAAAAAGTATTTCAGCTCATAAATACCCCGTGGGGTATGCATGAATTTTTGCGTGGTCACCCGGGAAATCGTTGATTCGTGCATGCCCACCGCCTCGGCGATGTCGTGCAGTACCAGCGGCTTCATCGCCTCATCGCCGTATTCCAGGAAGCCGCGCTGGTGCTCGACGATCTGGGTGGCGACTTTCATCAGGGTTTCGTTGCGGCTTTGCAGGCTCTTGATGAACCAGCGGGCTTCCTGCAACTGGTTGCGCATGAAGGTGTTGTCGGCGCTGGTGTCGGCGCGGCGTACAAACCCTGCATATTGCGGGTTGACCCGCAGGCGCGGCACCGATTCCTGGTTCAGCTCCACCAGCCAGCGCTCATTGTCCTTGCGCACGATCACATCGGGGACGACGTATTCGGCTTCGCTGGACTCGATCTGCGAGCCGGGGCGCGGGTTGAGGCTCTGCACCAGCTCGATGATCTGGCGCAGGTCATCTTCCTTGAGCTTCATGCGGCGCATCAGCTGGCTGTAGTCGCGGCTGCCGAGCAAGTCGATGTAGTCGGTGACCAGGCGCTGCGCTTCGGCCAGCCAAGGCGTCTTGGCCGGCAGTTGGCGCAGTTGCAACAGCAGGCACTCGCTGAGGCTGCGGGCGCCGATACCGGCTGGCTCGAATTGCTGGATGCGGTGCAGGACGGCTTCGATTTCGTCCAGTTCGATGTCCAGTTCCGGGTCGAAGGCCTCGAGGATCTCCTCAAGGGTCTCGTCCAGGTAGCCCTGATTGTTGATGCAGTCGATCAGGGTGACGGCGATCAGGCGATCGGTGTCGGACATCGGCGCCAGGTTCAGTTGCCAGAGCAAATGGCTCTGCAGGCTCTCGCCAGCGGAGGTGCGGGTGGTGAAGTCCCACTCGTCATCGTCATTGCTGGGCAGGCTGCTGGCGCTGGTCTGGTAGACGTCTTCCCACGCGGTGTCGACGGGAAGCTCGTTGGGAATGCGTTCGTTCCATTCACCGTCTTCGAGGTTATCCACCGTGGGGGCGGTTTCCTGGTAGGAGGGTTCCTGTACGTCGGGGTTGGGTTTTTGCTCGATGTTGTCGGCCAGCGGGTCTGCATTATCGAAGTCGTCGCCTTCTTCCTGGCGTTCGAGCATCGGATTGGACTCCAGGGCCTCCTGGATTTCCTGTTGCAGGTCCAGGGTCGACAATTGGAGCAGGCGGATGGCCTGTTGCAGCTGCGGTGTCATCGTCAGCTGCTGGCCCATTCTCAGGACTAGCGATGGTTTCATGGCAGGGGCTTAACACCTTATTCGCCGGCGCAATGCGCCATCCACGACAGGGCGCGTGAGCGCCAAACATAAGCAAATTATATGCCTGATATCGGGGGCTTTGCCTAGAGCGCGGTAACAATAAAAATACTGAGGTTTTTATTGACTCCCGCGCTCCATGGCGAATGGCCTGATACCACCGTGTTTACAGGCGGAACTCGTGACCCAGATACACTTCCTTGACCAGTTCGTTGGCCAGGATAGTGGCAGAGTCACCTTCGGCAATCAGCTGTCCATCGTTGACGATGTAGGCGGTTTCGCAGATATCGAGGGTCTCACGGACGTTGTGGTCGGTGATCAACACACCGATGCCCTTGGCCTTGAGGTGATGGATGATCTGCTTGATGTCGCCGACGGAGATCGGGTCGACACCGGCGAAAGGTTCGTCCAGCAGGATGAACTTCGGCGCAGTGGCCAGGGCACGGGCGATTTCCACGCGACGACGCTCGCCGCCGGAAAGGCTCATGCCGAGGTTGTCGCGAATGTGGTTGATGTGGAATTCCTGCAACAGGCTTTCCAGCTCTTTCTTGCGCCCGGCGCGGTCGAGTTCCTTGCGGGTCTCGAGGATCGCCATGATGTTGTCGGAAACCGACAGTTTGCGGAAGATCGACGCTTCCTGGGGAAGATAGCCGATACCCGCCTGTGCACGACCGTGCATCGGCTGGTGGCTGACGTCCAGGTCGTCGATCAGCACGCGGCCTTGATCGGCCTGAACCAGGCCGACAATCATGTAGAAACAGGTGGTCTTGCCGGCACCGTTGGGGCCGAGCAAGCCGACGATCTGGCCGCTGTCGATCGACAGGCTGACGTCGCGCACGACCTGACGGCTTTTATAGGCCTTGGCCAGATGCTGGGCTTTCAGGGTTGCCATTAATTCGCCTTCTTCGCGTCGGTTTTCGGCGTCGGCTGGGCGGCGTCGGCTTTCTGCTTCGGCTGGATAACCATATCGATGCGCGGCTTCGGCGTGCCGATCTTCGTACCGGTGGCACGACCGGCCTGGGCAATCTGCTTCACCGTGTCATAGACGATTTTTTCGCCGTCAGTGGTGTTGCCGTCATTGATGACCCTGGCCTGATCGATCAGCACGATGCGATTTTGCTGCGCGTGGTACTGGATCGTCTTGCCGTAGCCTTTGACCGGCGTCGGGTCGCCCACTTTTTGCAGCTGTTCGAAATACGCCAGGTTGCCGACCGAAGTGACCACGTCGATATCGCCTGCCGGGGTGCGAGTCAGTGTCACGGTATTACCCGTCACTTTCATCGAGCCTTGAGTGATGATGACGTCGCCGGTGTAGGTCGCAATACCTTTCTTGTCATCCAGTTGCGCATCATCGGCCTGAATGTGGATCGGTTGCTGGCTATCGTTCGGCAGAGCCCAGGCGCTCACGCTTCCCAGTGCTGCGCCCAGGCCGAGCAAAATAGGGAGGGTTTTAACGAGCCTCATACTGTCCTCTTACGTTCGATAGCAGGTGTATCCTGCTTTCTTTCAAATACGCTTTCATTCCCTTGCCAGTCGATACACCGCCAGCGCCGTCGATTCTAACGTCTTGCTCGGTCTGCGCATATTGCTTCTGTGGGAATACGGTCATGCGACTGCTGGTAATAATGGTGTCGCGGTCCTTGGCGTCGGTACGGGCTACACGCACCGAGTCAATCAATTCCACCTGGGTGCCGTCCGGGTTGACTTCGCCACGCTCACTGGTGACGTGCCACGGGAATTCGGCGCCGCGATACAGGTTCATGTCCGGCTTGGTCAGCAAAGTGACCTCGGATGCCTTCAAGTGTTCGACCTTGTCGGAGGTCATTTCATACTGAACCTTGCCATCGGGCAGGTACTGGATGCTGTGGGCGTTGATGGCGTAATAGTCGATAGCGCTCTCGTCGACCTGCGCAACAGGCTTGTCGAGGAAGCGCTCCGGGCTGATATTCCAGTAGCCGACCGCGAGAAACACGGCGGCGATGATGGCAAATATCAGAAAATTGCGAATCTTTTTACTCAGCATAAAACGCTCTATAGGTAGGCGGCGTGAGCCGCTTCAAGGCTGCCTTGGGCGCGCAGAATCAATTCGCAGAACTCGCGGGCGGCGCCTTCGCCGCCGCGGGCGGTGGTCACACCATGGGCGTGTTCGCGAACGAACGCCGCCGCATTGGCCACGGCCATGCCCAGGCCGACCCGGCGAATCACCGGCAGGTCGGGTAAATCGTCACCAAGGTAGGCGACCTGTTCATAGCTTAGGTTGAGTTGGCCAAGAAGCTCGTCCAGAACCACCAGTTTATCCTCGCGGCCCTGATACAGGTGAGGAATCCCCAGGTTTTGTGCGCGGCGTTCCACAACCGGGGTCTTGCGACCGCTGATGATGCCGGTTTGCACGCCCGCGGCCATCAGCATCTTGATGCCCTGGCCGTCGAGGGTGTTGAACGTCTTGAACTCGCTGCCGTCTTCCAGGAAGTACAGGCGGCCATCCGTCAGTACGCCGTCGACGTCGAAAATCGCCAGCTTGATGTTCTTGCCCCGTTGCAACAGATCGGTGGTCATTTACATCACTCCTGCACGCAGCAAGTCGTGCATGTTCAGGGCGCCAACCGGGCGGTCGTCGCCGTCGACCACCACCAGCGCCAGGATTTTATGGTCTTCCATGATCTTCAGCGCTTCGGCTGCGAGCATGTCGGGGCGGGCGGTCTTGCCGTGAGGCGTCATGACTTCGTCGATGGTTGCGGTCTGGATGTCGAGGTTGCGGTCCAGGGTGCGGCGCAGGTCACCGTCGGTGAAAACCCCGGCCAGGCGCCCGTCGGGCTCCAGGATCACGGTCATGCCGAGTCGCTTGAGGGTCATTTCCATCAAGGCGTCCTTAAGCAAGGTGCCGCGCGCCACTTGTGGCAACTCGTCGCCGGCGTGCATCACGTTTTCCACTTTCAGCAGCAGGCGACGGCCCAGGGCGCCACCCGGATGGGAGAACGCGAAGTCTTCGGCGGTAAACCCGCGAGCTTCCAGCAATGCCACGGCCAGTGCATCGCCCATGACCAGGGCGGCAGTGGTGGAGGAGGTGGGTGCCAGGTTCAGTGGGCAGGCCTCTTCGGCAACGTGCACGTTCAAATTCACTTCGGCGGCTTTGGCCAGCGTCGAGTCCGGGTTGCCGGTCACGCTGATCAGCTGGATGCCCAGGCGCTTGATCAGCGGCAGCAGGGTCACGATTTCGTTGGTGGTGCCGGAGTTGGACAGCGCCAGGATGATGTCATCCCGCGTGATCATGCCCATGTCTCCGTGGCTGGCTTCGGCCGGGTGCACGAAGAACGCGGTGGTCCCGGTGCTTGCCAGGGTGGCGGCGATCTTGTTGCCGACATGCCCGGATTTGCCCATGCCGACCACGACTACGCGGCCCTTGCTGGCCAGAATCATCTCGCATGCGCGTACGAAATCCGCGTCGATATGGGCCAGTAAACCTTCTACGGCTTCAAGCTCGAGGCGGATGGTGCGTTGTGCGGATTGAATAAGGTCGCTGGATTGGCTCATGTCTGAAATCGTATAGCCTGACGAAAAGTCGGCGATTATAGCGGTAATGATCAATTCCCTCACGCAAGTTCGTCAGGCTTTATTCATCAGCCCTGTGGTTGAGATTGATCCTCAGCAAGGATTTTTTACCTGTCCTGTTTCTGAACAAGCTCTGTTCCGGCCTTGGGGGCGCTGTACCAGCAGTGATATAGTTCGCCGCCAGTTCGGTCCGCACAGCCTTTATGTCTATTCGGCGCAAGCATTTGTCGAAAATAAGGTGTCTGAGTGAAAGGCTGCATCCCAAGGAGTTTAGATGAGTGCCGATAACGCCTACGCGGTCGAGCTGAAGGGCCTTTCCTTCAAGCGCGGTACGCGCAGCATCTTCAATAATGTGGATATTCGCATTCCCCGTGGCAAAGTCACGGGCATCATGGGGCCTTCCGGCTGCGGCAAGACGACGCTGCTGCGCCTGATGGGCATGCAATTGCGCCCCTCCGCCGGTGAAGTCTGGGTGAATGGCCAGAACCTGCCGACCCTTTCGCGCAGCGACCTGTTCGATGCCCGCAAGCATATGGGCGTGCTGTTCCAGAGCGGTGCGCTGTTTACCGACCTCGACGTTTTCGAAAACGTGGCGTTCCCGCTGCGGGTGCATACACAGCTGTCCGATGAAATGATTCGTGACATTGTGTTACTGAAACTGCAGGCCGTAGGACTGCGCGGTGCCATCGACCTGATGCCCGACGAACTGTCCGGTGGTATGAAGCGTCGCGTGGCCCTGGCGCGTGCCATCGCCCTCGACCCGCAGATTCTCATGTACGACGAACCATTCGTTGGCCAGGACCCGATTGCCATGGGGGTCCTGGTGCGCCTGATCCGCCTGCTCAATGATGCGCTGGGTATCACCAGTATCGTGGTCTCCCACGACCTGGCCGAGACCGCGAGCATTGCCGACTACCTCTATGTAGTGGGCGATGGCCAGGTGCTGGGGCAGGGCACGCCTGAAGAGCTGATGAACGCAGATAACCCGCGCATTCGCCAATTCATGACCGGCGATCCCGATGGCCCGGTGCCTTTTCACTTTCCGGCAGCGGACTACCGCTCAGATCTTCTGGGGAAGCGTTGATGCGCAAGACATCTTTACTCGAAAAGGTTCGCCTTTTCGGCCGCTCCGGCATCGATATCATCGGCGTCCTGGGCCGTTCGACGATTTTCCTGTTTCATGCGTTGCTCGGCCGCGGCGGTATTGGCGGCGGCTTTGGCCTGTTGATCAAGCAGCTGCATTCCGTGGGCGTGATGTCCCTGGTGATCATCGTGGTTTCCGGGGTGTTCATCGGCATGGTGCTGGCGCTGCAGGGCTTCAATATCCTGTCCAGCTACGGTTCCGAGCAGGCGGTGGGGCAGATGGTTGCCTTGACCCTGTTGCGTGAACTGGGCCCGGTGGTGACTGCGTTGCTATTTGCCGGGCGCGCCGGTTCTGCGCTGACGGCCGAAATCGGCAACATGAAGGCCACCGAGCAGCTGTCCAGCCTGGAAATGATCGGTGTCGATCCGCTCAAGTACATTGTTGCCCCGCGCCTGTGGGCTGGCTTCATCTCTCTTCCACTGCTGGCGATGGTGTTCAGCGTGGTGGGGATCTGGGGCGGTTCGTGGGTGGCGGTTGACTGGCTGGGGGTCTACGACGGCTCCTACTGGGGCAACATGCAGAACAGCGTGACCTTCAGTGGTGACGTGCTCAATGGCATCATTAAAAGTATTGTTTTCGCCTTTGTAGTGACCTGGATCGCCGTATTCCAAGGCTATGACTGTGAGCCCACGTCTGAAGGGATCAGTCGCGCCACCACCAAGACCGTTGTGTACGCCTCGCTGGCGGTACTGGGCCTTGACTTCATTTTGACCGCCTTGATGTTTGGAGATTTCTGATGCAAAACCGCACTGTGGAAATCGGTGTCGGCCTTTTCTTGCTGGCTGGCATCCTGGCTTTACTGTTGCTCGCCCTGCGAGTCAGCGGCCTATCGGCCAGCCCCACCGCCGATACTTATAAACTTTACGCCTACTTCGACAATATCGCCGGTTTGACTGTCAGAGCTAAAGTGACCATGGCCGGTGTAACCATCGGCAAGGTCACGGCGATCGATCTGGACCGCGACAGCTTCACCGGCCGTGTGACCATGCAGGTGGACAAGAAGGTGGATAACCTGCCGACTGACTCCACTGCGTCTATCCTCACCGCTGGCCTGCTGGGCGAGAAGTACATCGGTATCAGCGTGGGCGGGGAAACAGCCCTGCTCAAGGATGGCTCGACCATTCATGACACACAGTCGTCGTTGGTGCTGGAGGACTTGATCGGTAAATTCCTGCTCAATACCGTCAATAAAGACGCCAAATGAGGAATGTGTTCATGATCTCTACTTTGCGACGTGGCCTGTTGGTACTGCTCGCGGCACTGCCGTTGATGGCTAACGCCGCTGCTGGCGGTTCCGCACATGACCTGGTGCAGGACACTACCAACAAAATGTTGGCTGACCTGTCGGCCAACAAGGAAAAGTACAAGCAGGATCCAAGTCAGTTCTACAACGCGCTCAACACCATCGTGGGCCCTGTTGTCGATGCTGAAGGTATTTCCCGCAGCATCATGACCGTCAAGTACTCGCGCAAGGCGACCCCTGCGCAGATGCAGACGTTCCAGGAAAACTTCAAGAAGGGCTTGTTCCAGTTCTACGGCAATGCCCTGCTCGAATACAACAACCAGGGTATTACTGTCGCTCCGGCCGGTGACGAGTCGGGTGATCGCACCAGCGTCAACATGAGCGTCAAGGGCAACAATGGCGCGGTGTACCCGGTGCAGTACACGCTGGAGAAGGTCAACGGCGAGTGGAAACTGCGTAACGTGATCATCAACGGCATCAACATCGGCAAGCTGTTCCGTGACCAGTTTGCGGATGCAATGCAGCGCAATGGCAATGACCTGGACAAGACCATCAATGGTTGGGCCGGCGAAGTGGCCAAGGCCAAGGAAGAAACCGACAAAGCTGCCGGGAAGCCTGCCCAATGACCGAGTCGGCCATTCGCCTTGGCGAGTCCGGTGAGCTGCTGCTCAGCGGCGTGCTGGATTACAGCACCGGGCCAGCCCTGCGCAAGCAGGGGCAAGCGCTGATCAATGCCAGCACGGCGTCCGCGCTGGTGCTGGATTGCTCGGCGGTGGTGAAATCCAGCAGCGTCGGCTTGTCGTTGCTGCTGTGTTTCATGCGTGATGCGCAGGCCGTCAAAAAGCCGGTAAGCATCCGTGCATTGCCCGAAGACATGCGTGAAATCGCTGAGGTTTCCGGTCTGACCGAGCTGTTGGCGCATCCTTAATACACATTATTAAAGAAGCCCCCCGTCAGAGTCCTGCTATGCGGGGTTCGCAGGCGC
The DNA here is from genome assembly GCF_000242655.1 of Pseudomonas sp. PAMC 25886. Taxonomy (NCBI): domain Bacteria; kingdom Pseudomonadati; phylum Pseudomonadota; class Gammaproteobacteria; order Pseudomonadales; family Pseudomonadaceae; genus Pseudomonas; species Pseudomonas sp. PAMC 25886. The sequence goes on along the minus strand of NZ_AHHC01000043.1, from coordinate 111,998 downwards.
GGGGCTTTTTTGTATGATGTGCGACCCGCGCGCACTGGGCGCCCATAGAGGTTGATCATGCAGGCCCTAGAAGTTAAAAGCTTCCTTGAAGGAAAGCTGCCCCAAACTAATGTTGAAGTTGAGGGCGAAGGCTGCAATTTCCAGCTGAACGTGATTAGCGATGAACTGGCGGCGTTGAGCCCGGTCAAGCGTCAACAGCAGATCTATGCCCATTTGAACCCGTGGATCACCGATGGCAGCATCCATGCGGTCACTATGAAATTTTTCAGCCGCGCGGCCTGGGCCGAGCGCACCTGAGCCCCCAAGGCGTCGAGATTCTTATGGATAAATTGATTATTACCGGCGGTGCTCGTCTTGATGGCGAGATCCGCATTTCCGGGGCGAAGAACTCCGCCCTGCCGATCCTGGCAGCGACCTTGCTGTGCGATGGCCCGGTTACCGTGGCCAACCTGCCGCACCTGCACGACATCACCACCATGATCGAACTGTTCGGTCGCATGGGCATTGAGCCGGTGATCGACGAGAAACTCAGCGTCGAAATCGACCCGCGTACCATCAAGACCCTGATCGCGCCGTATGAACTGGTGAAAACCATGCGCGCCTCGATCCTGGTACTGGGCCCGATGGTTGCCCGTTTCGGCGAAGCCGAAGTCGCACTGCCTGGCGGTTGCGCCATTGGTTCGCGTCCGGTTGACCTGCACATCCGTGGCCTTGAAGCCATGGGCGCAACCATCGACGTCGAAGGCGGCTACATCAAGGCCAAGGCGCCGGAAGGCGGCCTGCGTGGCGCGAACTTCTTCTTCGATACCGTCAGCGTGACCGGTACCGAGAACATCATGATGGCCGCTGCCCTGGCCAACGGCCGCAGCGTGCTGCAGAACGCCGCGCGCGAGCCGGAAGTAGTCGACCTGGCGAACTTCCTGATCGCCATGGGTGCCAACATCACTGGCGCCGGCACCGACACCATTACCATTGAAGGTGTTAAGCGCCTGCACTCGGCCACCTACAAAGTGATGCCGGACCGCATCGAGACCGGTACCTACCTGGTGGCTGCTGCCGTCACCGGTGGCCGCGTCAAGGTCAAGGACACCGATCCGACCATCCTTGAAGCCGTCCTGGAAAAACTCAAGGAAGCCGGCGCTGAAATCACCACCGGTGAAGACTGGATCGAGCTGAACATGCACGGCAAGCGGCCAAAAGCCGTCAACGTGCGTACCGCTCCATACCCGGCGTTTCCGACCGACATGCAAGCGCAGTTCATTTCCCTGAACGCGATTGCCGAAGGCACTGGTGCCGTGATCGAGACCATCTTCGAAAACCGCTTCATGCACGTGTATGAACTGCACCGCATGGGCGCCAAGATCCAGGTCGAAGGCAACACTGCCATCGTGACCGGCATCGAGAAGCTCAAGGGCGCGCCAGTGATGGCCACCGACCTGCGTGCCTCGGCCAGCCTGGTGATCTCGGCGCTGTGCGCTGACGGCGACACCCTGATCGACCGCATTTACCACATAGACCGTGGTTACGAGTGCATCGAAGAGAAACTGCAGATGCTCGGCGCGAAAATCCGCCGCGTACCGGGCTAATACCCGTAACTGCAAACACCGTCACTGTGGCGAGGGAGCTTGCTCCCGCTGGGGCGCGAAGCGGCCCTGCTCCTTAAGACCGGGACTGCTGCGCAGTCCAGCGGGAGCAAGCTCCCTCGCCACAGGAAGGTGTTTGTTGTTAAATGGTTTGTTTCAAATCGAGGCTGTAATGGCCTCGATCTGTGTCTGGCGCCGATTGCGACCGGACAGCAATAGCCTGATGAAGGACTGACGTTTCCCATGTTGACCATCGCACTGTCCAAGGGCCGCATCCTTGACGACACTTTGCCGCTTCTGGCTGAAGCGGGCATCGTGCCGACCGAGAATCCGGACAAGAGCCGCAAGCTGATCATCCCCACGACCCAGGACGACGTTCGCCTGCTGATCGTGCGGGCCACCGACGTGCCAACCTACGTTGAGCATGGCGCGGCCGACCTGGGCGTGGCGGGTAAAGACGTGTTGATGGAATACGGCGGCCAGGGCCTGTACGAGCCGCTGGACCTGCGTATTGCGCTGTGCAAGCTGATGACCGCCGGCCGTGTGGGTGACGTCGAGCCTAAGGGCCGCCTGCGGGTGGCAACCAAGTTCGTCAACGTTGCCAAGCGTTACTACGCCGAGCAAGGCCGCCAGGTCGACATCATCAAGCTTTACGGCTCGATGGAACTGGCACCACTGATCGGCCTGGCCGACAAGATCATCGACGTGGTCGACACCGGCAACACCCTGCGCGCCAACGGCCTGGAGCCCCAGGACTTTATCGCCGACATCAGCTCCCGCCTGATCGTCAACAAAGCTTCGATGAAAATGCAGCACGCCCGTATCCAGGCGTTGATCGACACCCTGCGCAAGGCAGTGGAGTCTCGACACCGCGGTTGACTCACCCGCGCGGCCCTAAGCCGCGCCCGTCTATCCGCCTCATAGCCAGAATTCTCAGGTGCCCAAGCGGAAACGACTGCTAGTTTAGGGCGCCTGAGTTTTTGCCAATTCTATTGAGGCCCTCGCTATGACCACGTCCACTGCAATTGCCCGACTCAACGCTGCCGACCCGGATTTCGCCCATCATCTGGATCATCTGCTGAGCTGGGAAAGCGTGTCCGACGATTCGGTCAACCAGCGGGTGCTCGACATCATCAAGGCCGTGCGCGAGCGCGGTGACGCGGCGCTGGTGGATTTCACCCGGCAGTTCGATGGCCTGGACGTCGCCTCCATGGCCGACCTGATCCTGCCTCGCGAACGCCTGGAACTGGCCCTGACCCGCATCACCGCGCCCCAGCGCGAAGCCCTGGAAGTGGCGGCCGCGCGGGTGCGCAGCTACCACGAGAAACAGAAACAGGACTCCTGGAGCTACACCGAGGCCGACGGCACCGTGCTGGGCCAGAAGGTCACGCCGCTGGACCGCGCCGGCCTGTACGTGCCGGGCGGTAAAGCGTCGTATCCGTCTTCGGTATTGATGAACGCGATTCCGGCCAAAGTGGCCGGTGTGACCGAAGTGGTCATGGTGGTGCCGACCCCGCGTGGCGAAATCAACGAACTGGTGCTGGCCGCCGCCTGCATTGCTGGCGTCGATCGCGTGTTCACCATCGGCGGCGCCCAAGCGGTAGCGGCCCTGGCCTATGGCACCGAAAGCGTGCCGAAGGTCGACAAGGTGGTGGGCCCTGGCAACATCTACGTGGCCACCGCCAAGCGCCACGTGTTTGGCCAGGTCGGCATCGACATGATCGCCGGCCCTTCGGAAATCCTCGTAGTGTGTGACGGCCAGACCGACCCGGACTGGATCGCCATGGACCTGTTCTCCCAGGCCGAGCACGACGAAGACGCCCAGGCGATCCTGGTCAGCCCGGACGCCGAATTCCTCGACAAGGTCGCCGCCAGCATCGCCAAACTGCTGCCGACCATGGAACGCGCCGAGATTATCGAGAAGTCGATCAACGGCCGTGGTGCCCTGATCCAGGTGCGCGACATGGAACAAGCCATCGAAGTGGCCAACCGCATTGCCCCGGAACACCTTGAGTTGTCCGTCGCCGACCCGCAAGCCTGGCTGCCGCTGATTCGTCACGCCGGTGCGATCTTCATGGGCCGCCACACCAGCGAAGCCCTGGGCGACTACTGCGCAGGTCCCAACCACGTGTTGCCGACGTCGGGCACCGCGCGATTCTCTTCGCCGCTGGGTGTGTATGACTTCCAGAAGCGTTCGTCGATCATCTTCTGCTCGCCCCAGGGCGCGTCGGAGTTGGGCAAGACCGCTTCCGTGCTGGCCCGTGGCGAGTCGCTGACTGCCCACGCCCGCAGTGCCGAATACCGCATCGTTGACGATAAGCCGCAGGGGAACTGAAACATGAGCAAATTCTGGAGCCCGCTCGTCAAGGATCTCGTTCCTTACGTGCCCGGTGAGCAACCGAAGCTGACCAAGCTGGTCAAGTTGAACACCAACGAAAACCCCTACGGCCCATCGCCCAAGGCGCTGGCCGCCATGCAGGCCGAGCTGAACGACAACCTGCGTTTGTACCCGGACCCCAACAGCGACCTGCTCAAGCAGGCAGTGGCGAAGTATTACGGGATCGACGCGGGCAAGGTGTTCCTCGGCAACGGTTCCGACGAAGTCCTGGCGCACATCTTCCACGGTTTGTTCCAGCACGACTTGCCGCTGCTGTTCCCGGACATCAGCTACAGCTTCTACCCGGTGTACTGCGGCCTGTACCGCATTGCGTTCGACGCGGTGCCGCTGGATGAACAGTTCCAGATCCGCGTGTCGGACTATGCCCGGCCCAACGGCGGGATCATCTTCCCGAACCCGAACGCGCCCACCGGCTGTTTGATGGCGCTGGACGCCGTGGAGCAGATCCTCAAGGCCAGCCCGGATTCGGTGGTGGTGGTCGATGAAGCCTATATCGACTTCGGCGGCGAGACCGCCATCAGCCTGGTGGACCGTTACCCGAACCTGCTGGTGACCCAAACCCTCTCCAAGTCGCGCTCCCTGGCCGGTTTGCGGGTGGGCCTGGCCGTGGGCCATCCGGACCTGATCGAGGCGCTGGAGCGGGTCAAGAACAGCTTCAACTCCTATCCGCTGGATCGTTTGGCGATTGTCGGCGCGGCCGCTGCGTTTGAAGACCGTGAGCACTTCCAGAAGACCTGCCAGTTAGTGATCGACAGCCGTGAAAAGCTGGTGGCGCAGTTGCAGGCCAAAGGCTTTGAGGTGCTGCCGTCTGCAGCCAACTTCATCTTTGCCCGTCACCCACGGCACGACGCCGCCGGGCTGGCAGCCAAGGTGCGGGAGCAAGGGGTGATTGTGCGGCACTTCAAGCAGGAGCGGATTGCCCAGTTCCTGCGGATCAGCATCGGCACGCCAGAGCAGAATCAGGCGCTGATTGATGCGTTGGGTGAGCTGTAACTTTATTGACTGAACCGGCGCCATCGCGGGCAAGCCCGGCTCCCACAGGGGACTGCATTCTTTCTGACAATGCATTCCAATGTGGGAGCCGGGCTTGCCCGCGATGAGGCCATCAGCAACACCAAAAAGCTAAAGCCTTACAGCAACGGCTCATCCGGCTTCTTGTTCTTCCAGCCGTCATTGCCCGGCAGCAACAGATTCAACGCAATCGCTACCACCGCACACAGGGCAATGCCCTTCAGGCCAAAGTCATCCGGGCCGGTGCCGGTACCTACCAGCACACCGCCAATCCCGAACACCAGGGTCACCGACACAATCACCAGGTTGCGCGCTTCGCCGAGGTCGATCTTGTGACGGATCAGCGTGTTCATCCCCACTGCGGCAATCGAACCGAACAGCAGGCACAAAATACCGCCCATCACCGGGACTGGAATGCTTTGCAGCAGCGCGCCGAACTTGCCGATAAACGCCAGGCTGATGGCAAACACTGCCGCCCAGGTCATGATCTTCGGGTTGTAGTTCTTGGTCAGCATCACCGCGCCCGTCACTTCCGCGTAGGTCGTGTTGGGCGGGCCGCCGAACAGGCCGGCAGCGGTGGTGGCGATACCATCACCCAACAGCGTGCGGTGCAGGCCAGGCTTTTTCAGGTAGTCGCGACCGGTCACGCTGCCCACGGCAATGACGCCGCCGATGTGTTCGATCGCCGGGGCCAGGGCCACCGGGACGATAAACAGGATCGCCTGCCAGTTGAATTCCGGCGCGGTGAAGTGGGGCAGGGCGAACCACGGTGCGGCAGCGATCTTCGCGGTGTCGACGACACCGAAGTAGAACGACATGGCGAAACCCACCAACACACCGGAGATGATCGGCACCAGGCGGAAAATGCCTTTGCCGAACACCGCGACAATCAATGTGGTCAGCAGCGCCGGCATCGAGATCAGCATGGCGGTTTGGTAGTGGATCAACTCGCTACCGTCACCCGCCTTGCCCATTGCCATGTTGGCGGCAATCGGCGCCATGGCCAGGCCGATGGAAATGATCACCGGCCCGATCACCACCGGCGGCAGCAGCCGGTCGATGAAACCGGTGCCCTTGATCTTCACAGCCAGGCCCAGGAAGGTGTAAACGAAACCGGCCGCCATCACGCCGCCCATGGTCGCCGCGAGGCCGAATTGGCCTTTGGCGAGAATGATCGGGGTGATAAACGCAAAGCTCGACGCCAGGAACACCGGCACTTGGCGCCCGGTGACCACTTGGAACAACAAGGTGCCCAAGCCTGCGGTAAACAGGGCGACGTTTGGATCGAGACCGGTGATCAGCGGCATCAACACCAGCGCGCCAAATGCTACAAAGAGCATCTGTGCGCCAGACAGGATCTGGCGCCAAAGCGGGTCGTTGAATTCATCCTGCATGGTCACGCGTCCTTCTGCTTGGTACCGAAGATCTTGTCGCCGGCATCGCCCAGGCCCGGGATGATGTAGCCGTGTTCGTTCAGGCGTTCATCGATGGACGCGGTGTAGATCAGCACGTCCGGGTGGGCTTTCTCGACGGCGGCGATGCCTTCGGGAGCGGCCACCAGCACCATGGCGCGGATGTCCTTGCAACCGGCTTTTTTCAGCAGGTCGATGGTGGCAACCATGGAACTGCCGGTGGCGAGCATCGGGTCGATGATCATCGCCAGGCGTTCGTCGATTTCCGGGACCAGTTTTTCCAGGTAGGTGTGGGCCTGCAGCGTCTCTTCATTGCGGGCCACGCCCACGGCGCTGACCTTGGCGCCCGGGATCAGGCTGAGTACGCCTTCGAGCATGCCGATACCGGCGCGCAGGATCGGCACCACGGTAATCTTCTTGCCGGCGATTTTCTCGACCTGGACGGGACCACACCAACCGGCGATCTCGTAGTTTTCCAGGGGCAGGTCTTTGGTCGCCTCGTAGGTGAGCAGCGCTCCGACTTCCTGAGCAAGCTCACGGAAGTTCTTCGTGCTAATGTCGGCGCGGCGCATAAGGCCGAGTTTATGTCGGATCAGCGGATGGCGGATCTCACGGATGGGCATGGGGAAAGGCTCCGGCGGCGGGCAAAAAAACCGGCCTAGATTAATCTATCCGAGGGTGTTGTCCTATAGACATCTAGTACGTTAGTCCATTAAGGCTTGAACGTTGCGCCTCACATGCGTACCTTTGCCCGCTTTTCTTGCCACAGCACCCCCTTGGAGAGCGCCATGTCCGCTGATCTCGAGCATATCCGTCAAATCATGCGCGAGGCTGACTGCCTGTACACCGAAGCGCAAGTCGAAGAGGCCATCGCCAAGGTCGGCGCGCACATCTCCCGCGAAATGGCCGACACCAACCCGGTGGTCTTTTGCGTGATGAACGGTGGCCTGATTTTCGCCGGTAAATTGCTCACCCATCTGCAATTCCCGCTGGAAGCGTCCTACCTGCACGCCACCCGCTATCGCAACGAAACCAGCGGCGGCGACCTGTTCTGGAAAGCCAAGCCGGAAGTCTCGTTCATTGACCGCGACGTGCTGATCATCGATGACATCCTCGACGAAGGGCACACCCTGGGCGCCATCATCGACTTCTGCAAACACGCCGGCGCGCGCAAAGTGCACACCGCCGTACTGATCGACAAGGACCACGACCGCAAGGCCCGCCCGGACCTGAAAGCCGATTACGTGGGCCTGCCGTGCATCGACCGTTACATCTTCGGTTACGGCATGGACTACAAAGGCTACTGGCGCAACGCCAACGGCATCTATGCGGTTAAAGGAATGTAATCAATGGCCAGCTTTCTTGATCAAACGCTGTTCACGGAACTGGCCGAGAAAGCGGCTAACAGCCCTCGTGGACGGCATCACCATAACTTTCACCAGATGGAAGAACCGTGCCATCGCATGGCGGTTGGCATGCAGCCCAACACCTATGTGCCGCCGCATCGCCATTTGAGTGCCGATAAGGCGGAAACCCTGCTGGTCCTCAAAGGCTGCCTGGGCCTGCTGATCTTCAGCGAGACTGGCGAGGTGTTGGTCAAGCGCGTGATGCAGGCCGGCGGTGAGTGCCCGGGCGTCGATTTACCGCCGGGCGTGTTTCACGGCCTGGTGGTGTTGGAGCCCGATACCATTATGTTCGAGTGCAAGGCCGGGCCTTATCGGCCGGTGAGCGAGGGCGAGCTGGCGAGTTGGGCGCCCCGCGAAGGTGATGCCGAAGTGGCTGAGTATCAGCGCTGGATGCTTGCCCAGTTCGATTGAGCTAAAGTGCTGGGCCATCTTTCACGGAGCGGCCCATGAGCTTTTTGATTCGCACTTGCGCCGCCCTGGCGCTGACCTTCAGTTTGCCCCTGGCGGCCGCTCCTGCGCCGTTGCACAGCCAATTCCTTCCTCCTGACGACCTTAATCTGCGGGCCGAAGCGGCGGACCAGCAGCAATTGCTGCAAGTCACCGACTATTCGGTGGTGGTGGGGAACCAGCGCCAATCCACCCAGCAGCCGATTCCGGTGACCTCGCCGTTGATGATCCGCCTCAAGGGCAAATCCTTGAACAAGGGCGCGACCATCGCCCAGGTGATCCTCAACTTCGACGCCGAAAGCAAAAGCCTGAAAAAGCCGGTGTTCGACGATAAAAGCAAAACCCTCACCTTGTCGTACCCGATGACCCAGTACCGGGTGATTGTCGACCTGTTGCGCAATGACACGGTCTACGTGCAATTCCTCACTTACGCCAATGGCCATATCTGGGCTGATTTGCACACCGGGGCCGTTCGCGCCAAATAATCCAGCCGACGCGGATTCGGCCGTGTAAATACAGTCAATGTGGGAGCTGGCTTGCCTGCGATAGCGGTGGGTCAGTTGGCCCATCTGCTACTGATGCATCGCTATCGCAGGCAAGCCAGCGCCCACATTGGCTCGCGTAGCTTTCGAAGCCGCTGTGCCGCAGGTAAACTGCTTTTCCCGTGTAAATGTCTGCAGGCTGGAGTCGGTAATGCGTAAAGATAAGAAACAGCTGATTGGTGATGAAATCGGCGACGAGCAAATCAAGCTGTTCCTGGATTTCGAGCCGGTAGACGCCACTTCGCCGTCCCTGCACAAACTGATCAAGGCTTACCGTGGCCTGCGCATCGATGATTTCGAGCGTTTCCTGGTTTTTTTCAAGGAAGCCGGCCTGGACCTCGATGGCAAGGATGAGCATGGCCTGACGTTTGTTGACGTGATCAAGGACCAGCGCAACGCCGCCGAGTACATCGAGCTGATCGAACAAGCCCGCGGCTGATTGCTACGGACAAAAAAACGCCCCATCGGGGCGTTTTTCGTTCCCACGCTCTGCGTGGGAATGCATCCACTGACGCTCTGCGTCACGACGCTCAAGCGTAGCTTTCGGTCTCGCTGCTCTGCTCAACCAGTTCCAGGCTGATGTTGTTCTGCGTGTTGATCTTGCGATACAGCTGCGCATCGGTCTCCAGGACCTTTTCCCGAGCCGGGAAGATCTCGTGCAGCTTGGCTGCCCACTCACCGGCCGCTTTCGTCGGGAAGCAGCGTTCGATCAGTTCCAGCATGATCGACACCGTCACCGAAGCACCCGGAGATGCGCCCAGCAGGGCGGCCAACGAACCGTCCTTGGCCGCAACCAGTTCGGTGCCGAATTGCAGCACGCCGCCTTTCTTCGGGTCTTTCTTGATGATCTGCACCCGTTGGCCGGCCACTTCCAGGCGCCAGTCTTCGGCTTTCGCTTCAGGGTAGAAGCGGCGCAGGGATTCCAGGCGCTGCTCCATGGACTGGCGCACTTCACTGACCAGGTACTTGGTCAGGTCCATGTTGTCCCGGGCCACGGCCAGCATCGGGCCGATGTTGCCGGCACGAATCGACAGGGGCAGGTCGAGGAACGAACCGTGCTTGAGGAACTTGGTGGTGAAGCCGGCATAGGGCCCGAACAACAGGGACTTCTTGCCATCCACCACGCGGGTGTCGAGGTGCGGCACCGACATCGGTGGCGAACCCACGGCCGCCTGGCTGTAGACCTTGGCCTGGTGGTGCTTGACCACTTCCGGGTTGTCGCAACGCAGCCACTGGCCGCTGACCGGGAAGCCGCCGAAGCCTTTGCTTTCTTCGATGCCCGAGGCCTGCAGCAGCGGGAGGGCCGCGCCGCCGGCGCCGAGGAACACGAACTTGGCGTCCACATCACGGGAGTTACCGCTGTTGACGTCCTTGATGCTCACGGTCCAGCCGGCGCCGTTGCGCTTGAGGCCGGTGACGCGCTTGCTGTACTTGACCTGTGCATCCGGCGCGCTGGTCAGGTGTGAGAGCAACTGGTTGGTCAGGGCACCGAAATTGACGTCGGTGCCATTCATCACGCGGGTGGCTGCGATTTTTTCGTCCAGCGGGCGGCCGGGCATCATCAGCGGCATCCACTCGGCCATTTCGCTGCGGTCTTCGGTGTAGTGCATGTCCGAGAACGCGTGGTGCTGGCTGAGGGTTTCAAAGCGCTTCTTGAGGAACGACACGCCTTTCTCGCCCTGCACGAAGCTCAGGTGCGGCACGGGGCTGATAAAGGACTTGGACGACCCAAAGGTGCCTTTCTTGGTCAAGTAGGCCCAGAACTGCTTCGACACCTCGAATTGGGTGTTGATGTGCACGGCTTTCTTGATGTCGATGGAGCCGTCGGCGGCCTCGGGTGTGTAGTTCAGCTCACACAGCCCGGCATGGCCGGTACCGGCGTTGTTCCACGGGTTGGAACTTTCCGCGGCACCCGAGTCCATCAGCTCAACGACTTCCAGCTTGAGGCCGGGGTCGAGCTCTTTGAGCAGTACGGCGAGGGTGGCACTCATGATGCCCGCACCTACCAGTACTACGTCGACTGCTTCGTTATGCGCCATTTAACGCGTCTCCAAAATCTGCAGCACCAAATTGACGGCATGGCTGCCAGGAGTGACGGGGCGGTTCACGTGATGCCCCAGGTTACCCATGGCCAGGATCGCCATGTCCGATTCTTCGCAATTAATCGCAAGCGGACGCTGCCGGCCGGGCCTGATCTGCGTATGAACGCATTTAAGGGCACCTGTGGCAATTCGACTTATGGTCAAGTTCGTCCGGTCGTGCAACCAAATCCGTAGCGGACAGGCTTCAAGCTCCGGTTCTTGAGGAGTGCTCGGTCCTGTGTGGTGGGGCTGTTCCAGACGCTGATGGTGCTTGTACAAACGCAAAACTATTCATTTGCTCGCCACACTCTTGTGAAGTTGTGAAAACCCGTTTTTTTCACGCTCTTTTGAAGACGTGAACCTCAAAAAAGGGCTGCCCCAGCCTGGCACCTGGCCCGAAATCACTGCCGGCAAGCGGCAAAACGGGCAAACAACTCAAGTGGCCGAGCGCATGGCAGCTCTGGCAGATTCGGGTAAAGACGATGGTTTGCAGAGAAAACAGCAAGCTCGCCAGCTTCACTCGATCTGTGTGGGCGGCTCTCTGTGGGCGGTGCGGGGAGCTAATACAAGCGCATTAGCGATGCTGCGAGGCCCGATCAGGAGACGTCCTTATAATCGGGGGGAGATTGTAGCGAAGAAATGCGCGCAAATGGACGTGTTTAATGACTTTTATTAGCAATCTGGTCAGGAGACCAACGCATGCCGTGGCTGTGGCTGCGAAACCCGTGGGCTGACACGGGCGCTGGCGGGCAGCGGGCGGTGCATCCAGCTCAGGCGGGTCTCTTCGACTTCGACCCAGCCTTCACCGACGGGCGGCAAGCTGCACTGCTTGAAGGCCTGGCAGCAGCCTTGGGCATCGAGCAGGGCAAAGTGGCGATGGCTGGTGTGGGAAAAGAACAGTGATTTGAGACGGCGCATGGTTTTGTACCCGGTTCGTTACATGCTGCGAAGGTTGGCAGTCTGGCATGACATTGAGGTGACGGTTCTGTGTGAAAATTGTAATTTCGCCGACAGTTCAGCCACCGTTCAGGAATTCTGGTGAGTGGCGAGCGCTCACCGTTATACTGGCGCCCTGTTTGCATCTAGTCCTGGAGAAATGAGTATGTTGCAACGCCTGTTGTTCGGTTTGATCACTGTGACCAGTTTGACCCTGGTTGGCTGCGCCCACAGCCCGCAACAACTCAGCCCGCAACCGAAAATCACCACCCAGTTGGCGCCTGTCGGCCATGGCCAGCCGGTGTCGGTGCGTGTGGTTGACGGGCGTCCGTCGCCGACCCTCGGCACCCGTGGCGGCCTGTACCCGGAAACCAGCGCCATCACGGTGACCGGTGCCGACGTGCTGCCCAAGCTGCAAGCCCAGGCCGAAGCGGCTGTGCGCCTGCTGGGCTTCACCCCGGCCAACTCGCCCGGTGCTCCTCAGCTGACCATTACCCTGGCCGAGCTGAAGTATCAGTCGCCCAAGGAAGGCCTGTACGTGACTGAAGCCACCATCGGCGCGACCTTCAAGTCCGACGTAACCGCCGGCACCCGTCGCTACAGCGGCCGTTATGGCGCTTCGCTGGACCAGCGCTTCGGCATGGCGCCGAATCAGGAAACCAACACCAAGCTGGTCAGCGATGTGTTGAGCGATGCCCTGACGCGCCTGTTCAAGGACCCGAGCATCGGTTCGCTGCTCAGCTCGCAGTAAGCGTTCATAAAAAAACCGGGCTCGTCACTGAGCCCGGTTTTTTTTCGCCTGTCGGTTTCATGCAGCCGTTTCGACATAAAAGTCCAGCACACTCACACCCGTGAGCAAATCCAGCTCCGGCAGGTCGGCATGCTGATGCCCGCCGAGGGCGCAATACACCAGCCAGTGGCGGTCCTGAACATTGAACGCGAGGCCGCCCACCAGTGCTTCCTGCTCATCGCTTGGGGCAATCAGATACAGCCGATCCTGGTTTTGCGCGTGCAACATGACAAGCTCCCGGGCTTTCGAAGGGCAACAGAGTGGCTTGTTAAGGTGACGTTCAGGTGACGCTGTAAATTACTGGATACATTAGCCGTCAATGGGGAAGGAGCAATGACGCGCAGGCGGCGCATATCATTCAGGTTTGTATCTGAACTGATACCAAGATACTGATACATCGAGGTTTGCGATGTCGCTGACCGCACTACTGCTCAATTCCCTTGCCCTGTTGCTGGCCTGCCCGGCAGCCTGGTTGCTGTTTGTCACACGCCTGCACGAACAGCGCGCGATGGCCCGGCTTGACGCGCAAAGCGCACTGCGCGCCATTGATCAACCAATGCTGCTGCTTGATGTGCTGACGCAGCGCACCCATCGCCTGTTCTACCGGTTGGGGTTTGCCTGTCTTGGGCTGGCGTTGCTGGTGTCCTTGCTGAGCAAACACCTGTAGGCGCCTGCTGGCACCTACAGGTGATCGTCTTTAGAGCGCAATCCCGGCCTTGACCCGGTACTGATTCCTCACCGGCGTCGCATATTGCAGCACCAGATACGGCCGATGCTCGGCCGGGCATGCGTTCAACCGCCGCTCCCATTCCGCTTTTGCCTTGGCCAACTCATCCGCCGGGAACACTTCGGCGGCGGTTGGTACCTGCAATTGCGGGTCGGCATCGCTCCATTGGGCGTACGCCAGGTAATGCACCGGGAACAACCGATAACCGCCCAGGATCTGCCGGTCCATCTCGATCGCCAGCAGCTTGGTGTCTTCGAACGCCTCGGTGATCGGCGGCGCGAAGTTGACGTGCACCCGGCCCTTGTAGCCGGTGATGCCCAGGGCAATGCTCACGTCATCTTCCCCCGGTGCCTTGCTGTAGGTGCCGGTGGTGGCGCGGATGTACAACTCGCGGGCCTTGGCTGCGTCGCACGGGTCGTATTCGTAGCTGATGGACACCGGCGTCAGGTTCAGTGACTGGATGACCTCGGCGAATGGCTCGTCCTTGCGGCTCATGTGAAACATCTTGAGGATCGCCGACTCGGTGCGATCATCCCCATCCTTGGCGCGGCCTTCGGCCTGGGCGATCCAGATCGACTGGCAGTCGTTGCGAATCGAATGGTTGATGTAGGCCGACAGCAGCTGGTAAGCGGCCATCTTCTCTTTGCGCCCGGTGATCGAGCGGTGCACGATGAAACTCTTGTTCAGGCGCATCAGGTCGCTGACAAACGGTTTTTGCAGCAAGTTGTCGCCGATGGCGATACGCGGCGTCGGCAGGCCGGCGTGGTACACGGCGTAGTTGACGAAGGCGGGGTCCATCACGATGTCGCGGTGGTTGGCCAGGAACAGGTAGGCGCTGCCAGACTTGAACTGCTCCACGCCGGTGTACGTCACGCCGTCGGTCGCGCGCTCGATGGTGTGGTCGACGTAAAACTCGACTTTGTCCTGCAGCGTGGCCACGGTGGTGACGCCGGCGAACTCACGGCGCAGCTTGTGGGCGATCATCGGCTTGAGCAGCCAGCCGAAGGCGCCGGCAAAGCGCGGGAAGCGAAAGTGGGTCAGGATGTCCAGAAAGGCCTTGTCACTGAACAGTCGGGCCAGCACTGCCGGGACTTCGCTGTCGTTGTAAGGTCGGATGGTATCGAATTCGCCCATCATGCTCTCTTGTTAGAAACGGCTAGGGTAAGTAAAGGTTTGGAACAATAAATATCAGGGCGTGGTCCGGGCAATTGGCCGGGACGAAAAATAGCCCTGTAAATAGACCGGCGATTATACGCACAAGTCACCTGGGAGACCGCGATGGAAGAGGAGTCGTACGAATGTCCTTATTGTGGAGAGGTAGTCACCGCGTTACTGGACCTGTCCGGGGGCGATCAGCACTATATTGAGGACTGCCCGGTGTGCTGCCGGCCCATTACCTTCATCCTGCAGATTCATGGTGATGAATGGATGCTCGAAGTGCGCAGCGAGAACGAATAAAGGTACGCCCATGCAGCGAATCTACGAACCGGAAAACCTGATGGAAGGCGAATTGCTGCAGGGCATGCTCGAGAGCGAGGGCATCACTGCGCACCTGGTGGGGCGCGATTTGCTGGGTGGCACCGGTGAGTTGCCGATCTACGGCCTGCTGGCGCTGGCGGTGGAGAACGATCAGGCCGCCTACGCCCGTGAGTTGATCACCGCCTACAACGGGGCCCAACCCGTGCCGGGTGATGAACCCGACAGCTTCCCCGACGTGTTGGTCTGTTAGGCTGTCGGCCAGTTTCTCCAAGAGTCGTGTTGCCCCATGTGTGGACGTTATGCCCTGTTTCGCTGGAACCCCACGTTTGCTGCCTTGCCGGGCTTTCCGGCCGACCAGCAGGCCCAGTGGAACATTTCTCCCAATGATTCGGTGCTGATCCAGCGCCTGAGCGACGGCCAGCACACCCTGGCGCGGGCGCGCTGGGGCCTCACGCCGCCCTGGCTGACCGATCTTTCCCGTACGCCGGCCCACGCCCGGGCGGAAACCCTGGCGGAGCAACCGATGTTTCGCGAAGCCTTTCGTCAGCGCCGCTGTTTGTTGCCGGCCAACGGTTTCTACGAATGGCGCGGCACCCAGCGCAAGCGTCCGTATTGGCTGACGCCGGGGGAGGGCAGCACGCTGTTCTTTGCGGCGATCTGGGAAGCGTATCCAGTGCAGGAGCAGGTGTGGTTGAGTACGGCGGTGGTGACCCAGGCGGCGCAGAGCCAGCGGCGGCCGCTCATTCTCGATGCGGCGGGGCAGGCAGCCTGGCTGAACCCCGAGACGCCGTTGCACACCTTGCAGGCCTTGTTGGCCAGTGAACCCACCGCGTTGCGCGAGCGGGTGCTGGCCAATATGGTCAACGATCCGAAACTCAATGGGCCGGAGTGCCTGACGCCGGGTTGAGCCTGCAGGTTTTTGCTTGGGTTTAGGGCCCTATCGCAGGCAAGCCAGCTCCCACCTTTGATCTGTGAATACATTCAAAGTGTGGGAGCTGGCTTGCCTGCGATGAGGCCCTGAACTTCACCCAATAACCTCAAACCTTGAACTGATTGATCAACCGGCGCTGCTGCTCCGCCAGCTTGGTCAAATCCGCGCTGGCCGCGCTCGACTCGTCCGCCCCGCCCGCCACTTCATTGGCCACTTGCCCGATATTGATCACGTTACGGTTGATGTCCTCGGCCACCGCACTCTGTTCCTCGGCGGCGCTGGCGATCTGGGTGTTCATGTCGTTGATCACCGACACCGCCTGCGTGATGGTCTCCAGCGCCTGTGCCGCCTTGGCTGCGTGTTGCACGCTTTCGTCGGTGCGGTTCTGGCTGTCTTCCATCACCCGCACCACGTCGCGGGTGCCTTGCTGCAGTTGCTGGATCATGGTCTGGATTTCTTCGGTGGCCTTCTGGGTCTTCTGCGCCAGGTTGCGCACCTCGTCGGCCACCACCGCAAATCCGCGTCCTTGCTCACCGGCACGCGCCGCCTCGATGGCCGCGTTGAGCGCCAGCAGGTTGGTCTGCTCGGCAATCCCGCGAATCGCCGTGAGGATGGCGTTGATGTTCTCGCTGTCCTTGGCCAGTGCCTGCACCACACCGACCGCCTTGCCGATTTCCTGGGCGAGGGCGCCGATGGAGGTGGAGGTGTCGCGCACAATCTGCATGCCCTGGCTCGCCGCCTGGTCGGCGTGGCTGGCGGCTTGGGCAGCCTGGGTGGCGTTGCGCGCCACGTCCTGGGCGGTCGCGGTCATCTCGTGTACGGCGGTGGCCACCTGATCGATCTCGACCATCTGCTTGTGCACGCCCTGGTTGGTGCGAATCGCGATGTCAGCGGTGTGTTCCGACGAGTCGCTGACCTTCTGCACCGAGCTCACCACCTGGGTAATCATCCCCTGCAATTTGGCCAGGAACGTATTGAAGCCACTGGCAATCGCCCCCAGTTCGTCGGCGCGATCACTGGTCAGGCGGCGGGTCAGGTCGCCTTCGCCCTGGGCGATGTCATTGAGCATCGCCACCATTTGCTTGAGCGGCCGGGCAATGCCGTGGCCCACCAGCCAGATCACCAGCAAGCCGATGCCGGCAATCAGCAATCCGGCCACGGCCATGCCGAAAATATCGGTTTTGCGCTGGGCGTCGAGGTCATGCTGCATGGCCTGCAAGTCGGCCATGACTGCGCTCAGGGGCAGTTGCATCATCAGGGTCCAGCGGGCGTCGGTCTGGCCGATGTTGAACGGCAGGAACAACTCGATATGCCCGTGTTCCTTGTCCACGTCGTAGCGTACTTCGCCGATCTTCAGTTGGCTGAGGTTCGCCAGTTCGTTGCTGTCGAGCAGGTCACTGGCTTTTTCCCCCAGCTTGCTGGCGTCCTGGGTGTAGGCCACCAGGCGGCCGTTGCTGGAAATCAGCGCCAGTTCACCGGCGCCGTTGTACAAATTCTGATCAGCCTTGGTGAGCATTTCCTGGATGAAGTTCACCGACAGGTCGGCGCCGACAATGCCCTGGAAGGTGCCGTCGATCATGATCGGTTCGATAAACGAGGCGAGCATCACCATCGCGTTGCCCACCTTATAAGGGGCCGGGTCGATGGCGCAGGGCTTTTTGCTTTCCTTGGAGCAGAGGTAGTACTCACTGGCGCGCACGCCGGTAGAGAGGATGGTCTGGTCGGCCACGTCCGCGAGTTTATCCAGGCCCAGGCTGCCGTCGGCATTGCGGAACCACCAGGGCAGGAAGCGGCCGTTGGTTTCGATACCGACCACCGGGCTGTTCACATAGGCGGCGTCGTTGTGGTCGATGGCGTTGGCTTCCCAGCCTATATAGGCACCGAGAATCTTCGGGTTGCGCACCACGGTTTCGTGGATCAGGTTGATCAACTGTTCCCGGGAGACCGCCAGTTGCGGGTTGCCGTTGGCGTCTTTCATGCCCATCAGGGCGTTGGCGGTGGCCAGGCCCTTGGCGGTTACCAGCGGCGCTTCCAGTTCCCGCTGGATCAGCGTCGCCTGGGTTTGCGCCAGCGCGGTCAGGCGTTGCTCGATGATCTGTTCGAATTGCCCCTGGGTGCGTTCCTGCACCATCTCCTGGGTACGCGCCCCGGCGAACAAGGCGTACAGCACCAACACCGCCACCACGCTCAGGACAATGGCCCCGGCCAGTGCCGCGACAGAAAATTGAATCGACTTGAACTTCATGACGGCTCCGGGCGCAGGGGGAGATTGGCTGCTTTTTTATATCGGCCGCGAGCGGGGGAGACATGAGGGGCATATCCTCAAAATGACTGTGCCGGATCGGCGAATGTCGCAAATGGAAAGGTCGTCGGCGGTTTATGAATTTTTTTCGGCAGTGTGGGATGTATCTGAAAATAGGCGGCTACACGTCTGTTGTATCTGGCGCCGATACATTTGGCCGACTACGATACGCGCCATGTTTTCAGGGAGCAGGTTGATGAAAAAGACAGTGGCGGTATGTGCGTTGGGCACGGCGGTATTGCTCGCCGGTTGCCAGTCGGTCAACACCACCAGCGGCGGTGCCGTGGGTGTTGAGCGCAAGCAGTACATGTTCAGCATGTTGTCGAGCCAGGAAGTCGACCAGATGTATGCGCAGTCCTACCAGCAGACCCTGGGTGAAGCCAGCGGCAAAGGCCTGGTGGACAAGACCAGCGCCAATGCCAAGCGTGTGCAGGCGATTGCCAACCGCCTGATCGCCCAGGCGCCGACGTTCCGGCCGGATGCGGCGCAGTGGAAGTGGGAAGTGAACCTGATCAAAAGTGACGAGATGAACGCCAACTGTGGGCCTGGCGGCAAGATCTTCGTGTACAGCGCGCTGATCGATAATCTCAAGTTGACCGACGATGAACTCGCCGCCGTGATGGGTCATGAAATTGCCCACGCCTTGCGTGAACACGGTCGCGAAGCCATGTCCAAGGCCTACGGTATCGAGATGGCGAAGCAGGGGGCCGGCGCGTTGTTCGGCCTGGGTCAGGACAGCATGGCGTTGGCCGATACCGTGGCCAACTACGGCATGACCTTGCCCAACAGCCGCAGCAATGAAAACGAAGCAGACCTGATCGGCCTGGAGTTGTCGGCGCGTGCCGGTTACAACCCGAACGCGGCGATTACCCTGTGGAACAAAATGGCCAAGGCCTCGGAAGGCTCGCCACCTGAGTTCATGAGCACTCACCCGGCCTCCAGCAGCCGGATCGCCTCGTTGCAGGCGGCGATTCCGAAGGTGATGCCGTTGTATCAACAGGCCAAAAAGTCCTGATTCATAAGGCTGAAATGCAAATCTAAATGTGGGAGCCCGGCTTGTGTGGGAGCCGGGCTTGCCCGCGATGCAGGCACCTCGGTGTGCCAGTTGCACCGAGGTGATGCTATCGCAGGCAAGCCAGCTCCTACACAAGCCCAGCCCCACATGGGTCGTGTCTAGATCCAGCCACTGCTCTGCATGGCCTTGTACACCGCAACGATTGCCAGGATGAAAAACGCCGTGGCCGCCAATCGACGAATCAGCGTCAGCGGCAATTTATCCGCCGCAAAATTCCCTGCCAGCACCACCGGTACGTTGGCAATCAACATGCCCAGGGTCGTGCCGATAATCACCAGCCACAGTTCCGGGTATTGCGCCGCGAGCATCACGGTAGCGATCTGGGTCTTGTCGCCGATTTCCGCGAGGAAGAATGCGATCAGTGTGGTCAGGAACGGCCCGAATTTGCGGGAGGTGCTGGCTTCGTCATCGTCGAGTTTGTCGGGTACCAGGGTCCACAGCGCCGTGGCGCAGAAGCTCGCCGCGAGGATCCAGTGCAACACCGCGTCCGAGAAGAAACTCCCGAACCAGGCCCCCACGGCACCGGCGGCCGCATGGTTGGCCAAGGTCGCGGCGACGATGCCGGCGATGATCGGCCAGGGTTTGCGAAAGCGTGCAGCAAGAATGAGCGCGAGCAGTTGCGTCTTGTCGCCAATTTCGGCCAAGGCAACGATTGCGGTAGGGACGAGCAGAGAATCCAGCATCAGGTAAGTTCCAGGGGCGGGTCGACACGGCTATGACACGTACAGCCTTCCCGCCCCGGGTAAGGTGTTCGTGTCATAGGTCTTGTCAAACCCCGGTCCGTCTGTGCGGACTCCTGGGTCGCATACGCCATGGTCTGTTGACCAAGTATGTTGACGTATGCCGGACGAGCGTGGCGCTCGTGGGAGACTACTCCCCTAGGACGGAGCGGATTCTGCCTAGGCAAAATCCATTCGGCAAGCCTTCTTTTGGAAAAAGAGTTCAGCCGCGCTTGGCACGGTAAATGCGAAAACCCTGGCCTTCTGCCTTGATTGCGCACACGCCCAGATGCTCTTCGATCAGCGGTTGGTACTTCAGGAAGCTATTCGCAACCAGGCGAAGTTCGCCGCCTTTTGCCAGATGTTTGGCCGCTTTTCGCAGCAAGTTCTCGGTGGCGAAATAATCGGTGTGCACCCCGACATGAAACGGCGGGTTGCTCAGAATCGTGTTCAGATTCATCGGCGCGGCGTCGATGCCATCACCGGTCAACACCTCGGCTTCCAGGCCATTGGCGGCCAATGTCAGGCGACTGCTGGCCGCGGCAAAGGCATCCACGTCGAGCATCGTGACGGTGTTATGCGGATAGCGACGCTTGACCGCCGCCCCGAGCACGCCCGCCCCGCAACCGAAATCCAGCAAATGACCACTCGGCAACTTGTCCAGATGCTCCAGCAGCAGCGCCGTACCGCGATCCAGCCGACCGTGACTGAACACGCCCGGCAGGCTCACGACTTTTAGCGGCCCTTCAGCCAGCGGCACCTCGAACACCTGCGCCAGGCTTTCCAGCGCTACCGGTTCGGGGGCGTTGGCCACCGTGACCAGCCACAACTGACAGTGCCGCGCGTTGTCGAGCTTGCGTGGTTTGCCGAACGGGTTCAGTTGTTTGGCCGCGCTTTCGATGCCGCCTTTCTTTTCCCCCACCAGGTACAACTCTTTGCCAGGCAAGCGCGCCGCCACGGCATTGAGCAGGTAGTCGGTGAGGTCCTTGGACTTGGGCAGGAACACCACCGCCGTCTCGAACGAACGCTCGGGCACGTTCACGCCGAACTGGCTGCGCTCGGCAAAGCGTGCGTCCAGTGCCGCCTGATCGCCGGCGTGCCAGCTCCAGCCATGGGCATTGGGCAGGCGGCCCAGCAGGTCGTCGGCGGGCAAGCCCACCAGCAGCACGTCGCCTTGAAAAAGTTCGGCCTGACGAAGCAGTACTTCACTGCGCGGATCCATGGTCTGCTCCTTGAAAAGGGGCGCAGTTTATCAACTGACGACGCGCAGCGGGGCGCCGCTGAAAAAGCCCTCGGCGTTTTCGATCAATTGGCCGACGATGCGCTGCCGGGCTTCGCGGCTGCCCCACGCATTGTGCGGCGTGACGATCAGTCGAGGGATGTCACCGGCCAGCAGCGGGTTGCCGTTGACCGGGGGTTCTACGCTCAATACATCGGTCGCTGCGCCGCCCAGGTGTCCGCTGCGCAAGGCATCGGCCAGCGCCTGTTCGTTGATCAAACCACCGCGTGCCGTGTTGACGATAAATGCGCCGGGCTTGAGCAGCGCCAGTTCGCGGGCACCGATAAAGTCGCGGGTGTATTCGTTGAGCGGGCAGTGCAGGGTCAGTGCGTCGACCTGCGCCAGCAACTCGTCCAGCGGCACGCGATCAGCCCGGGCAGGGCGTCCCGGGATCGCGCCGAGGATCACCCGCATGCCAAAGGCTTCAGCCAGGCGCGCCACGGCACCGCCCAATTCGCCATGGCCCAGCAGGCCCAGGGTCTTGCCTGCCAGTTCCACGATTGGATAGTCCAGCAGGCAGAACTGCTTGGCTTGCTGCCAGAGCCCAGCGTTTACATCCCGCTGATAGTCGTTCAGGCGTGTCGCCAGGTTGAGCAGCAGCATGATCGTGTGCTGCGCCACCGACGGCGTGCCGTAACCCTGGCAATTGCTCACGGTCACGCCGTGGGCGCGGGCGGCGTCGAGGTCGACGTTGTTGGTGCCGGTGGCGGTCACCAGGATCAGCTTCAGCTCGGGGCACGCCGCCAGGGTTTCGGCATTCAGCGCGATCTTGTTGCTGATCGCCACCTGCGCGCCTTGCAGGCGCTCTACAACGTTCTGCGGGGTAGTCTGCTCGTACAGGCTCAGTTCGCTGAAGATGGCCCGCAACCCGTTGAGGTCCAGGTCCCCGAGGTCCAGGGAAGGGTGATCAAGGAAGACGGCGCGGCGATTGTTCGTCATCAACTGTACCTTTTGCGGCGGGATGTGAAGGCGTAATCTGCCGAGCCTATCAGATGAAATAATCAGTTACTTCCTGGAGTGTGCATGTACCTCACCGAGTTCTTGACCGTGGCACTGATTCACCTGTTGGCGGTGGCCAGCCCTGGCCCGGATTTCGCCGTGGTGGTACGTGAAAGCGTGACCCATGGCCGGCGCGCCGGCACCTGGACGGCGCTGGGCGTCGGTTCGGCGATTTTCCTGCACGTGGGGTATTCGCTGTTGGGCATCGGCTTGATCGTGTCCCAGTCCATCGTGCTGTTCAACGCGCTGAAATGGGCGGCGGCGGCCTACCTGCTGTACATCGGCTTCAAGGCCCTGCGCGCCCAGCCGGCCAAGCCTGCCAGTGAAGAAGACCTGCACCTTGAGGTGGGCGAGCGCACCGCGCGCGGCGCGTTCACGTCGGGGTTTGTCACCAACGGCTTGAACCCCAAGGCCACGCTGTTCTTCCTGTCGCTGTTCACCGTGGTGATCAACCCCCACACGCCGCTGGCGATCCAGGCCGGTTACGGCGTGTACCTGGCCGTGGCCACTGCGATCTGGTTTTGCCTGGTGGCGATGCTGTTCAGCCAGCAACGCGTACGCGCCGGTTTTGCGCGCATGGGCCACTGGTTCGACCGCACCATGGGCGCGGTGCTGATTGCCATCGGTGTGAAGCTGGCCTTTACCAGCATGAAATAAGCCGGATGCTGGCGCAAAGCTAGCATTCATTGGGCTCTGCAAATCATTCCTTTGGCTGATTTGGCTGAAACATAAGCGCTCTACAGTGCAGATGTTTCAGCCAAGACCGTGCAGTCAGATAAGGGATTCGTATGTTGCAGACTCGTGTTATCCCGCCCGCCGAAGGCGCCTACCAATACCCGCTGTTGATCAAACGCCTGTTGATGTCCGGGACACGCTACGAGAAGACCCGGGAAATCGTCTACCGCGACCAGTTGCGTTACACCTATCCAACCCTGATCGAGCGCGTCGCCCGCCTGGCCAATGTGCTGACCGAGGCCGGGGTCAAGGCCGGTGACACCGTGGCCGTGATGGACTGGGACAGCCATCGTTACCTGGAATGCATGTTCGCCATCCCGATGATCGGTGCGGTGATCCACACCATCAATGTGCGCCTGTCGCCGGAACAGATTCTCTACACCATGAACCACGCCGAGGACCGCTTTGTGCTGGTCAACAGCGAGTTTGTGGGGCTCTACCAGGCCATCGCCGGCCACCTCACCACCGTCAAGAAAACCCTGCTGCTCACCGACGGCGCGGAAAAAACCGCCGAGCTGCCCCACCTCGTGGGTGAGTACGAAACGCTGCTGGCGGCGGCAAGCCCCCGGTACGACTTCCAGGATTTCGACGAAAACTCCGTCGCCACCACCTTCTACACCACCGGCACCACTGGCAATCCCAAAGGCGTGTATTTCACCCACCGCCAACTGGTGCTGCACACCATGGGCGTGGCAACCATCATGGGCAGCGTCGACAGCGTGCGCCTGCTGGGCACCAATGATGTCTACATGCCGATCACCCCGATGTTCCACGTGCACGCCTGGGGCCTGCCGTATGTGGCGACCATGCTCGGCCTGAAGCAGGTCTACCCCGGCCGCTACGACCCCGAATACCTGGTGGAGCTGTGGCGCAAGGAGAAGGTCACGTTCTCCCATTGCGTGCCGACGATCCTGCAAATGGTGCTCAACGCCAAGGCCGGGCAGGGCGTGGATTTCGGCGGTTGGAAAATCGTGATCGGCGGCAGCGCCCTCAACCGTTCGCTGTATGAAGCGTCCAAGGCCCGCGGGATTCAACTGACGGCGGCGTACGGCATGTCCGAGACCGGGCCGCTGGTGTCCTGCGCGCACCTCAATGAAGAATTGATGGCCGGCACCGAAGACGAACGCACCACCTACCGCATCAAGGCCGGCGTGCCCGGGCCGCTGGTGGAGGCGGCGATCATCGACGGTGACGGCAACTTCCTGCCCGCCGACGGTGAATCCCAGGGCGAGCTGGTACTGCGCGCGCCGTGGCTCAGCGAAGGCTATTTCAACGAGCCGCAGAAAGGCGCCGAACTCTGGGCCGGCGGCTGGATGCACACCGGCGACGTGGCCACCCTCGACGCGTTTGGCGTGATCGATATTCGTGACCGCATCAAGGATGTGATCAAGACCGGCGGCGAGTGGATCTCCTCCCTGGCGCTGGAAGACCTGGTCAGCCGCCACCCGGCGGTACGCGAAGTAGCGGTGGTGGGGATTGCCGACCCGCAGTGGGGCGAGCGCCCGTTTGCGTTGCTGGTGGTGCGTGATGGCCATGTGATAGGGGCCAAGGAGCTCAAGGAACATCTCAAGCCGTTTGTGGAATTGGGCCACTTGAGCAAGTGGGCGATTCCAAGCCAGATCGCCGTTGTTACGGAAATTCCCAAGACCAGCGTCGGCAAGCTCGACAAAAAACGTATCCGTGTCGACATCATCGAATGGCAGGCCAACAACAGCACCTTCCTTTCCACCCTCTGACGCTGCTTGCCGTGCCCTCGCGGGCACGGCAGCGCTCTAGTCCAAGCCTTCACTTGTGATTTGCCGATTTTCAGCCATCCTTGCCTCGCTGGTCTTCGCCAGCATGGCGAAAGGACTGTGGCAGACGGGTTGGTGATGCAAATCACACTTTAGAGGGATCAAGCGGTACCCCCTGCTGGCTATAGTCCATCCCAGAGTTTTTCAAGGTGCGGTGCTGTGAGCCCGGCGGGTTCATGTGTTCGCCCGGCATTGGAATCGTTGTATTCCGGCCGTTACAAGCCCTTAGAAACGACTCACTGCCATAACAATAATGCACATGGAGTAGCGTCGATGATCTCAGCACACCAGTTCTGGCGCCGGGCAAAACTGCCTTTGGCCGTCAGCCTCGCCTCTACGCTCGCCGGGCCTGCATTCGGCGTCAGTTTCAACATCGGTGAAATCGAAGGCAGCTTTGACTCGTCCCTGTCGGTCGGGGCCAGTTGGTCGACGGCGGGTCGCAACAAAGACCTGATTGGCGCCAACAATGGTGGCAGGGGTTTGTCGCAAACCTCTGATGACGGTCACCTGAACTTCGACAAGGGTGATTCCTTCTCGAAGATCTTCAAGGGTATCCATGACCTCGAGTTGAAATACGGCGACACCGGCGTGTTTGTCCGGGGCAAGTACTGGTATGACTTCAAGCTCAAAGACGACGACCTCGACTTCAAGAACATCAGCGACAACAACCGCCCGACAGGCGCCCGCTCTTCCGGCGGGCAGATTCTCGACGCCTTCGTTTACCACAACTACGCGATAGGCGATGAGCCGGGTTCCGTGCGGTTGGGCAAGCAGGTCGTGAGCTGGGGCGAGAGCACCTTCATTGGTGGCGGTATCAACGCCATCAACCCGATCGACGTGGCCGCGTTCCGTCGCCCGGGGGCCGAGATCAAGGAGGGCCTGATTCCGGTCAACATGTTCTACGTGTCCCAGACCCTGACCGATAACTTGTCGGCTGAGGGCTTCTATCAGATTGGTTGGGACAAGACCGTTACGGACAACTGCGGTACGTTTTTCTCGCAGCCGGACATCGTGACCACTGGCTGTAACGACAACTTGCGGGTGTTGAACAAGCGCTCGACGATTCCCGTTCCCGGGCTGACTTTGCCGTTGCTCGCAAGAAATGGGGTAGATGTAAACAACGAGGGTGTTTTGGTACGCCGTGGTCCGAACGACAATGCACGGGACAGTGGCCAGTTTGGTGTGGCCATGCATTACAACTTCGAGCCGCTTGATACCGAGTTCGGCGCTTATTTCATGAACTATCACAGCCGTGCACCGATATTCAGTGCGCATGGTGCTCCGCAGTCGGTTTATGACGGCATCGCGCGCGGTGGGTTAGGGCCGTTTGGTGCGCTTGCACCACTGGTGGTGGCGGGGAACTCCAACTACTTTATTGATTATCCGGAAGACATTCGTCTCTACGGTTTGAGTTTCTCCACCACCTTGCCTACCGGTACGGCATGGAGCGGTGAATTGAGTTATCGGCCGAATGCGCCGGTGCAGTTGAACTCTACCGATATCCTGTATGCCGGCGTGGTGCCTCTGGGTGGTCCGCTGCTGGGCAACGCCTCGCTCTTGAAAGGAGTTCCGGGGCAGGACCTGGATGGTTACCGCCGCAAGGAGATCACTCAACTCCAAACCACGTTCACCCACTTCTTTGACCAAGTGATGGGCGCCAGTCGCCTGACGCTGGTGGGCGAAGTCGGCATGACCTATGTCGGTGGTTTGGAGAGCAAGTCCAAAGTTCGCTATGGACGTGATCCGGTGTTCGGCCCAGGTACTTTGCCTAACGGCGCGTGCCCTGCGCTCAACAACTCCACTGCACAAGGCGCGGGGCTGCCTAACGCCAATGGCCTGAATACCAACTGCAACAATGACGGCTTCACCACGGCGACTTCCTGGGGCTACCGCGGCCGGGCGATCTGGGAATACCCGGACGTCTTCGCCGGTGTAAACCTCAAGCCTAACGTCGCCTGGTCCCATGACGTCAAAGGTTATTCACCTGGCCCTGGCGGCAACTTCGAGGAAGGCCGCAAGGCGGTCAGCCTCGGACTGGATGCTGAATACCAGAACACCTACACCGCGAGCCTGAACTACACCAACTTCTTCGGTGGCGACTTCAGCACCGTGGACGACCGCGACTTTGTCGCCCTCAGCGTCGGCGTGAACTTCTAAGCACACTCTCTTTAAGCAGTATGTTTTAAGGAAGAACCAGAACATGAAAATAACTAAAAATCTGTTGCAGGTGGGTGTGCTGGGGCTGTCGATCATGACGAGCAGCGTCATGGCGGCAGTCTCGGCGGATGAAGCCGCCAAGCTGGGTACGACCCTGACCCCGATGGGCGCTGAAATGGCCGGCAACGCGGCCGGCACCATCCCTAAATGGTCACCGCTGCCGACCAACGCCGGCGCGGTGGATGCCCGTGGCTTCCTGGCCAACCCGTACGCCAGCGAGCAACCGCAATTCATCATCACCGCGCAGAACGTCGAGCAGTACAAGGACAAGCTGGCGCCGGGGCAGTACGCGATGTTCAAGCGCTACCCGGACACCTTCAAGATGCCGGTCTACCCGACCCATCGCGGCGCTACCGTGCCGGCTGATGTGTTTGCGGCCATCAAGAAAAACGCCACCAACACCAACCTGGTGTCCGGCGGCAACGGCCTGGAAAACTTCGAAACCGCCGTACCGTTCCCGATTCCGAAAAGCGGCGTGGAAGTCATCTGGAACCACATCACCCGCTATCGCGGCGGCAGCGTGACCCGCCTGGTGACCCAGGCCACGCCGCAAACCAACGGTTCGTTCAGCCTGGTGTACTTCCGCGACCAGTTTGTGTTCCGCGACAAGATGAAGGACTACGACCCGAAAAACCCGGGCAACATCCTGTTCTACTTCAAGCAGCAAGTGACCGCGCCGGCACGTCTGGCCGGTGGTGTGCTGCTGGTGCACGAAACCCTCGACCAGGTGAAAGAGCCGCGTTCGGCGTGGGTCTACAACGCCGGCCAGCGCCGTGTGCGCCGGGCGCCGCAAGTGTCGTATGACGGCCCGGGTACCGCCGCCGACGGCCTGCGTACCTCCGACAACCTCGACATGTTCAACGGCGCGCCGGATCGCTACGACTGGAAACTGGAAGGCAAGAAGGAACTGTACATCGCCGAAAACAGCTACAAGCTCGACGATCCGAAGCTCAAGTATGTCGACATCATCAAGGCCGGCCACATCAACCAGGACCTGGCTCGCTACGAGCTGCGTCGTGTGTGGCATGTGGTTGCAACCCTGAAGGAAGGCCAGCGCCACATCTATGCCAAGCGTGACTTCTTCATCGACGAAGACACCTGGCAAGCCGCGGTCATCGACCACTACGACGGTCGTGGCCAACTGTGGCGCGTGGCTGAAGCCCATGCCGAGAACTACTACGACAAACAAGTGCCGTGGTATGCCCTCGAAACCCTCTACGACCTGCAGTCCGGCCGCTACCTGGCCCTGGGCATGAAGAACGAAGAGAAACAGGCTTATGACTTCGGCTTCACCGCCACCACCAGCGACTTCACCCCGGCGGCCCTGCGTCAGGATGGTGTTCGCTAACTTGCTGTAACAGAGGCCGCATCCTCGAAAAACGCCCCGACTGGTTCGGGGCTTTTTTTTGCGCGACCACTGTGGCGAGGGAGCTTGCTCCCGCTGGGCTGCGTAGCAGCCCCAAAAACGGGAGCGCTGCGCACTCCAGCGGGAGCAAGCTCCCTCGCCACAGAGTGTCGGTCGTTCCAGAAGAACTCCGGATATTTTTTGTTGTAGTCTTTTTCAGACAATTGTTGCAAAGATCTACAAAGCTGCCGCTTTTACCGCTAGTCTGCGGACATCTGCAATGCCGACAACAGCCTTCTACAAGAGCCCGGCGATGACTGATCTGTCCCGAATTCAAGGGCCTGCCAGCGCGGTGATTCCGACCCTGGAAGGTCGCTTCTATCGACCCCCACTGCCTGATGGCTACGTGTTGCGACCGCGCCTGTGCGAACGGCTGAGTGAAGGGCTGGCCGGGCGTCTGTTGCTGGTCAGCGCGCCGGCCGGGTTCGGCAAGAGTTCGCTGGCGGTGGAGTTCTGCCAGAGCCTGCCGCCCCACTGGCAAAGCTTGTGGCTGGGCCTCAGCCCACGGGACAATGACCCGGGACGTTTCCTTGAGCGCCTGCTCGACGGCTTGCAGCAATTCTTCCCGCAGTTGGGCGCCCAGTCCCTGGGCTTGCTGAAAATGCGCCAGCGTCATCAACCTTTCGCCTTTGAAGAGTGGCTCGACGGCCTGCTGGATGAGCTGACGGTGCACCTTTCCACCCAGGCGCCACTGTTGCTGGTGCTGGATGACTACCATCTGGCCCAGGGCCCGGTACTCGACCGCTGCCTGCAATTCTTCCTCAATCATCTGCCCGACGGCCTGCTGGTGCTGGTCACCAGCCGTCAGCGTCCCGACTGGCACCTGGCGCGCCTGCGCCTGTCCCGGCATTTGCTGGAACTGCACGAGCAGGACCTGCGCCTGACCCACGCCGAATCCCTGGCCTTGCTGGATCGCCACAGCAGTTCATTGCGCGGCGAGGCCCTGGACAACCTGATCAGGCGCAGTGAAGGCTGGGTGGCCGGCCTGCGTTTCTGGCTGCTGGCGGCTTCCGAGGCCGGCAGCGAAGGCGCGCTACCCCAAGGCTTGCACGGCGGGGAAGGGCTGATCCGCGACTACCTGCTCGAAGAAGTCATCGACTGCCTGCCCTCGGAGGTCCAGGCGTTTCTCTACGACACCGCCTCCCAGGAGCGTTTTTGCAGCGAACTGTGCGACGCGGTGCGCGAGGCCCACGACAGCACGGAAATCCTGCGCTACCTGCAAGCCCATCAGGTATTCCTGGTGCCGCTGGACGAGCAGGGCCACTGGTACCGTTATCACCATCTGTTTTCCGACCTGCTGCGCACTCGGCGCGCGAGCAATGCCGTGTTGCCGGCAGCCAGCCTGCACCTGCGGGCCTGCCGCTGGTTCAATGCCCAGGGCTTGATCGACGAGGCGGTGGAGCAGGCGCTGCGTGCGGGCCACCTGGATGTGGCGGCAAACCTGGTGCAGAACCTGTCCGAAGAGCAACTGCTGGCGGAGCAAAACGTCGGCATGCTGCTGCGCTGGAAAATGGACTTGCCCGACAGTTTGTTGATGAGCACGCCACGCCTGATCGTGCTCTACAGCTGGGCGTTGGGCCTGGCCTGCCAGCTGGACGCGGCGCAGGAACTGGCCAGCCATCTCAGCCGCTTTCTGCCGGCGCCGTCGGCCACCGCGCAAAAGTCGATGTTGGCCCAGTGGCTGGCCCTCAGCGGAATCATTGCCCGGGGCCGTGGCGACCGCGAGCTGACCCAGTTGTATTGCAGCGAGGCCCTGGAAAGCCTGCCGCACAAACGCTATGGCCAGCGGTTGATGTGCCTGTCGACCCTGTCCAACCTGGCCATCGTCGACGCCGACCTGTGGCGCGCCCGTGGCCTGAACCGCGAATCTCTGGAGCTGGCGCAGCGCGTCGGCAATCCGTTGTTCGAGGCGTTGGCCCATTACGACCGCGCGCGGGTGTTACAGGCCCGTGGCGAGATCCTGCGTTCCCTGGATGAAGTGCGCCAGGGCCTGCAACGCTTGCAAGGCCTCGCGCCGCAACGGCTGTACGCAGTGCGTGCCCGACTGGCGTTGTATGAAGGCTACCTGTTGCTGATGCGCTGCCAGCCCGAAGCCGGGCTGGCCCGCCTGCGTGCCGGATTGGCCGAGGCACGGGCCTGTCGGGACATCAGCGTATTGATCGGCCATTGCGTGATTGCCAGCTTCGAAGGCCGCCGTGGCGATTTCCCCATGGCCTTTGCCGAGCTGGCCGAGGCTGAGCGCTTGATGCACATCTGGGACGTGCCGCCGATTTTCTATCTGGCGATGATCACCCTGGTCAAATGCGAGCTGTGGCTGGCCCAGGGGCGTACCGACCTGGCCGACGCCTGGCTGACCCGGCTGGGGCAAACCTACAACGGTGAACAGGCCGCCGCTGCGCCGGAGTTTCACCCGCACCTGCCGCAACATATCGAACTGCAACAGGCGGCGCTCGACGCTATCCGTCATCAGCCGATGGCGTCACTGCAACGGCTCGACGAACTGGCAAGCCAGGCCCATAACAGCGGCCGGCAGATGATCAGCCTGATGGCATTGACCCAGCAGGCGCTGTTATTGCTGGACGGTGGACAGGAGGCGCAGGCCCGGCCGGTGTTTGCCCGTGCGCTTGAGGCGGCTGCCGGTGGCGCGATGCAACCCTTCCAGCGCGTGTTGGAGCGCTATCCCGACTGGTCGCGGGAGCAGCTTGCCCGGGATTCCCATGGCCTGCTGAACCAGAGCTTGCTGGCCCTCTTGCCGGAGGTCGCGGTGGTTGAAACCCCGCACACCCTTGAGACCCTGAGCACCCGCGAGCTGGCGGTACTGCACTTGATTGCCCAAGGCTGTTCGAACCAGGAAATCAGCAATCAG
Organism: Pseudomonas sp. PAMC 25886; assembly: GCF_000242655.1. Lineage (NCBI taxonomy): Bacteria > Pseudomonadati > Pseudomonadota > Gammaproteobacteria > Pseudomonadales > Pseudomonadaceae > Pseudomonas > Pseudomonas sp. PAMC 25886. The sequence goes on along the minus strand of NZ_AHHC01000043.1, from coordinate 80,865 downwards.
TTGTTCATCTCCCTGCACACCGTGAAGACCCATGCGAGCCATATCAACAGCAAGCTGGGGGTGGAGCGGCGAACTCAGGCAGTGGCGCGGGCTCAGGAGATGGGGTTGTTGGGGTAGCAACCTGGATCAATGGGATCGAAAGCCCCAGACGATTTCCACCACGCGGGCTGCCACCAGCACATAGACCAGGATAAGCAGCAGTTGCAGCACCAAGTGATAACGCAGCTTGGCCAGCCTGCGGATGCCATCGCTCACATTCAGCACCATCAGCAAGGTCGAGACCACGATCAGCCCCCACCCGGCCACGCTTGAGGCCAATATGCCGAGGAACAATTCGGGCTTCCCGGCCAGTGCATTGGTACCCGCGGCAAACAGCAGCGCGCATACCAGCAGGTTCTTCACATTGTCGAAGACTTGGGTGCTGAAGTCGTTCTCCAGCAGTTGCAGGTACCACTTCCAGAATGTGCGCATGTCTCAATCCCTTGGATCAATATTTACTGCGCTGCGGGGCATTCACTCGGTGATCTGTCGGCGACCTGGCTGAGCAGCGCGGCAAACCGTTTGACGTTGTTTTGCTGCGCGATCACCAGGTCATCAATGGTCGGACCGGAAGGCGATTGCACCACCGTGCGACATGTCAGCGGCGTGCGCTCATTTGTGCCGGTCTGGCGCAGCCGCCATTTGACGTCGAGCAGGGCGTATTGCCCGGGAATCGAGTCAAAGCGCTGCACTTCAATGCGCACCGCGAGGTTTTTGCGGTGACTGGCGAGTTGATCCACCAGCGCGCTGCGCAACTCATCCACCAGGCTGGCGGCCCACCATTGCGTCTCAAGGATGGCCACGCCGCTGTCGCCCTCACGGATGACAATCTGCGGCCGGTCGACCTGTGGCGGGACGGTGATGCTTTCAATGCGGATCTCACCCCCGGCGGCCAGTGACGCATTGCTGCGGTGCACCGGCGTCAGGGTGTGAAATTGAATCGGCTCACTGCGGCACGCCGCAAGCAGCAGCAACCCGGTGATCAGCGTGATCTTCAGCGGCAAAGCCATGGTGGTTGCTCCTGTGGTCATTTGCGCGGTGGCCCTTGCAGGTCTGAGGGCGCGGCGTTGTCGGGGCGACCGCGAATCAGCGATTCGGGATGGCGTGCCAGGTAGTCCGAGAGTTCTCGCAGGGAGCGCGACATGCGGCTCAGTTCATCCAGGGTCTGGGTCAACTGCTCCCGTTGCGGCGAATCCTCGGCCAGGGTCGAACTGGCGGACTGCAAGGTTTTACTCACGTCGGCCAGAGTGTTCTGCACGCCCGGCAGTGTCTTGGCGTTGAACTGGCCGAGGCCTTTGCGCAGTTCCACCAGGCTGCCGTCGAGGTTGCCGGCAATCCGCTCGATGGGCAGTTGGTTGATCTTGTTGACGATGCCTTCGAGTTTTTCCTGCAGTTGCTCCAGGTTGCCGGGGATGGTCGGGATACTGACGGGGCGCTGGTTCGGGTCGAACACGACTTTGTCGGCCTTGGGGAAGAAGTCCAGGGCGATGTACAACTGGCCGGTGAGCAGGTTGCCGCTGCGGGCCTGGGCGCGCAGGCCGTGTTCGATGAAGCTGCCCATCAGGCGCACGCCGCCCGCTTCATCGTTGGGGTCATGCTTCAAGACTGTGAGCATTTTGGTGTTGGCTTCGCCGAGACGCTGCGGGTAAATCACGATGCCGACGTTGACCGGGAAGCTGCGTTTTTTCTCGTCGAAATCCAGGTTGATCGATACCACTTTGCCGAACTCGATGCCCAGGAACTCCACCGGCGCACCCACCGTGAGCCCGCGCAAGGCCTGATCGAACCGCAGGTTCAGGTATTGCGCCTTGCCATTGGGCGGGGCCAGCGCGGTTTGCTGGTCGGCGAACAGTTCATAGGAGTGCTCCTCACCGGCCGGCTTGTCGTTGGGGCTGTACGGCGGGGCCAGGAAGGCGATGCCGCCTACCAGCATGGACGACAGGGATTCGGTTTTCAGCGCGAACCCGTTGGCGCCGACACTCACATCAATTCCGCTGGCGTTCCAGAATCGGGTGTTCTCGGTGACGTAGGCGTCATTCGGCGCATGCACGAACACGTCGATGTTCACGCCTTTGCCGTCTGCGTCCAGGGCATAGGCCACCACCTGGCCGACGGGGATTTTGCGGTAATAGACCGGGGAGCCGATGTCCAGTGAACCCAAATCCTGGGTGTGCAAGGTGAAGCGCTTGCCGGGCTCGCCATAGGTAATCGGCGGCGGGTTTTCCAGGCCTTTGAACTGGTTGGCGCGGGTATCGGACTGGCCGATGTCGGCGCCGATGTAATCCCCGGAGAGCAGCGTATCAATGCCGGACACGCCCCCGGCGCCGATACGCGGGCGGACCACCCAGAATTGCGAGTCTTCACGGGTGAAGCTTTCAGCCTGCTTGGACAGCTTGATCGTGGCGTTGACGCTTTTCTGGTCGTCGCTCAGCTCCACGTCGGTCACTTGGCCGATCACCACGTTGCGGTATTTGACGTCGGTCTTGTTGGCGGTCAGGCCGCTGCCGGTCTTGAAGGTAATGGTAATGCTCGGCCCCTGCTGAAGGATGCTGTGCACCACCAGCGAAATGCCCACCAGCACCGCGACAATCGGCACGATCCACACCAGCGAGACGCTGAAGCGCCGCGTCTTGATCGCGGGTTGGCCCGCAGGCTGCGGTTTGTCAGGGATTTGCGACGCCATCCGGCCTCTCCTCGTTGTGTGGGGTTTCCCAGATCAGGCGTGGATCAAAACTCATTGCCGACAGCATGGTAAATACGACCACCAGGCCAAAGAATAAAATCCCCAGGCGCGGCTCGATGGTGCCCAGGGCCTGGAACCTCACCAGGGCGGCCACCAGCGCCACCACGATCACATCCAGCATCGACCAATAGCCGATCACCTCGACAAAGCGAAACAGCTTCGAGCGCTCCTTGCGCGCCCACTGGTTGTTGCGTTGCACGGTGACCAGCAGCAGGGTCAGCGCCACGAACTTGATGCCCGGCACCGCGATGCTGGCGATGAAAATGATCAGGGCAATATCCCACGCACCGTGCTGCCAGAACTCCAGCACGCCACTCATGATGGTGCTGTCGGCGCCGGAGCCGAGCATCGAGGTGTTCATCACGGGCAGTAAATTAGCGGGAACGTAAAACGCCAGGGCCGTCAGCATGTAGGCCCAGGTGCGGGTCAGCGAATGGGTCTTGCGTCGATGCAAGGGCGCACCGCAACGCTCGCATTCGTCGGGGTCGGCGCTGACGTCGCAGGCCTGGCCGCAACTGTGGCACAGGCACAGGTTCAGCTCGCTGGCGGTCGGTGGCCGGCTCATACAATGTCCCACAGGTCGCGAATATCACGCCCGGCAATGCGGATCAGCAACAGGCTGAGGGCGGCCAGGGCAAACAGTCCGGTGCCGGGCAATACATCCAGCATGCCCGCCAGCTTGAACACCGCCACCATGGCGCCGAGCAGGCAGACCTCCAGCATGCTCCAGGGGCGCAGGGCTTCAAGCCAGCGCATGCATACCTTGAACGCCGGCGAGCGGCGGCCCTTCATCGCAAAGCTCAACACCCACATCAACAGCAGCAACTGGAACACCGGGGCGATGATGATGGAAATCGCCGCCACCAGGGCGATGAAGGTAATCGGGCCCTGGGCCAGCGCTACCACCGAATCCCATAACGTGGCGCTGCTTTTCAGGCCTTGCAGGCTGATGCTCATTACGGGGTAGAAGTTAGCGAAAATCCACAACACGGCGGCGGTCAGGGTCAGGGCCAGGCGTTGTTCCACCGACAACCCGTTATAGCGCTGGAGCACGCCTGCGCAGCGGGTGCAGAGGGTCTTTTGATGTTTGGCGAGCGTAACTTTTTCGTACACGCAATCGCAGTGTTCACAGATGATCAATGGGCTGAGGGTCGCCATGAGTCCCACTCCAAGCGCTCTGGGTTGCGCGTTGTATGACGGGCGCCAGAGTAGCTTAGCAGTTGGCAGGTTTGATACTCGTGCGCTTTCGGATCGGGCGCATCGTCGAACATACTGTGCGCCAGAATGCAGTACAAAAGAGTGTGCCTTTGAATTTGCAGGAATACCCATGAATATTCAGTCCCCCGCGCTGATCCGCGAAACCTTCCCGGTCGGCCCGTTGCAGTGCAATTGCACGATCATCGGCGATCCGGTCACTAAAAAAGCCATCGTCGTCGACCCGGGTGGCAACCATGAGTTGATCCTGGCGCGCCTCGATGCGCTGGGCCTGAAAGTGGTCAGCATCATTCACACCCACGCCCATCTCGATCATTTCCTGGCCTCCGGGCAGTTGAAGGAAAAGACCGGCGCCACCTTGCACCTGCACAAGGAAGACCAGTTTCTGTGGGACAACCTGGAAATGCAGTGCCAGATGTTCCGCGTGCCGTACACACCGGTGCCGTCGCCGGATCGCTGGCTGGAGGATGAGGAAGAGTTGGCCTGCGGCTGTGGCGTGGCGTTGCACACACCTGGACACACACCTGGTTCGATGAGTTTCTGGTTCGCCGATGCGAAGTTGCTGATTGCCGGCGACACCCTGTTTCGACGTGGGGTGGGGCGTACGGATTTGTGGGGCGGTGATCAGGCGACCATCGTGCGCTCGATCAAGCAACGGCTCTACACCCTGGATGAGGCGGCGGTGGTGGTGGCCGGGCACGGGCCGGACACGCGCCTGGGGGATGAAATGCGTGAGAATCCGTTTGTGAGGGCGTAAAGCAAACGCCGGTATTTTTCCGGATACCAAGTGGCGACTATCAGACGAACCTTATAGAGAAAATGACAATTACCGTTCAGGTAGTCTCTGCTAGGGTTTCACTGTGCACACCGTTGGCCGGGCATGGAATTTTTACCGTTTGTCGTGTTCCAAGCTCGGCACAGGTCCATTGCCAATGTCCTCTGCATCACAGAATGCAAAAGTAGGAGCTTCCTTCATGTTCACTTCTCGTCGTCTGCTTGTTGTCGCTACTGCCGTAGCCCTGTTGTCCGGCTGCGCTTCACCTAATCCTTATGACGGCAGCCAGGCACAGGGTGGTGGCTCTTCCGGTGTGAGCAATACCGCCAAGTACGGCGGCCTGGGTGCCCTGGCCGGTGCGTTGGCAGGTGCGGCCATCGACCACAACAACCGCGGCAAAGGTGCGCTGATCGGCGCTGCCGTCGCCGGTCTCGGTGGTGCTGGGTATGGCTACTACGCCGACCAGCAGGAAAAGAAACTGCGCGAAAGCATGGCCAATACCGGGGTTGAGGTGCAGCGCCAGGGCGATCAGATCAAGCTGATCATGCCGGGTAACATCACCTTCGCCACCAACTCGGACGCGATCTCCAGCAGCTTCTACACCCCGCTGAACAACCTGGCGAACTCCCTCAAGCAGTTCAACCAGAACACCATCCAGATTGTCGGCTACACCGACAGCACCGGTACCCGCCAGCTCAACATGGACCTGTCCCAGCGTCGTGCGCAAAGCGTGGCTAACTACCTGACATCCCAAGGCGTGAGCCCGACAAACCTGAGTGCTCGCGGTGCCGGCCCGGACAACCCGATCGCCAGCAACGCCGACGTCAATGGCCGTGCCCAGAACCGTCGTGTAGAGGTCAACCTTGGCCCGATCCCTGGCCAGCAATACGGCCAGCCAGGCGCTCAGCAACAACAGGCGCCGCAACAGAACAACCAGTTCCAGGGCAACCCGTACTCGCAATACCAGTAACGGGCAGGCAATAAAAAGGGCGCCGTGCAGTCAATGCACGGCGCCCTTTTTTGTAGCTGTTGAAGGGATCAGTCGATGTATTCGAACACCTTCACAATCTTCTGTACGCCCGACACGCCTTGTACCAGGTTGGCAGCGCGGGTGGCTTCTGCCTGGGTCAGCAGGCCCATCATGTAGACGATGCCGTTGTCGGTGACGATCTTGATCCGTGAGCCGGGGATCGCGCTGTCGGTCAGCATCTGGGTCTTGATCTTGGTGGTCAGCAGGGCGTCGTTGCTGATTGCCAGCAGCGTGATCGGCTCCATTACCTGCAATTCGTTGTGGACCTTCTTGACCCGTTGAACGGTGGAAGCGGCTTGTTCAGCCTGGGCCTTCAGGTCGGCGCGCGGGGTTTGCCCGGTGAGCAGTACCACACCGTTGAAGCTGACGACCACGATGCGCGAGGCGCCGTTGCCCAGGTCTGGAGCGGCCTTGGAAACGTTGACGGAAACCTTGGTTTCAATCAGCGAGTCGTCGATTTTGCTGCCGAAAGTACGGGTGCCTTTATCGTCCTGGATAGGCGTGTCACGGCTCGCTTCGATTACCGAGCTGCAGCCGCTGATGCCTAGGCACAGCGTGATTGCCAATAGGCTAAGGCGTTTAACGGTCATTCTTCACTCCCGAACAGTTGGCTGTCGATCAGATCGCACAGGCAGTGGATCGCCAGCAGGTGGACTTCCTGAATACGTGCGGTGACATTGGCCGGGACGCGAATTTCCACGTCCTCGGGCAACAGCAACGAGGCCATGCCGCCGCCGTCGCGCCCGGTCAATGCTACGACAATCATTTCACGATCATGTGCGGCCTGGATCGCTTGAATAATGTTCGCCGAATTACCGCTGGTGGAGATCGCCAGCAGTACGTCGCCCGGCTGGCCAAGGGCGCGAATCTGTTTGGAGAAGATTTCGTTGTAGCTGTAGTCGTTGGCGATCGAGGTGATCGTCGAGGTGTCGGTGGTCAGGGCGATGGCCGGCAGGCTCGGGCGCTCGCGCTCGAAGCGGTTGAGCAGCTCGGAGGAGAAATGCTGGGCATCACCGGCCGAACCGCCGTTGCCGCACGAAAGCATTTTGCCTTCGTTGAGCAAGGCGTTGACCATGACCTGACTGGCTTGCTCGATGTGCGGTGCAAGTACGTCCATCGCCTGTTGCTTGGTATCGATACTGGCCTGGAAAAGCTGGCGAATTCGGGATTGCATGTCCATCTGTGTGACCTTAAGTAGCGCGGCTGTTTGGCACAGGAATGTGCAGCCCGCAAAGCAAAGAGCAAAAATGTGCGGTGTAGATGTCCGGCGAATCAGCTGTCAAAGGCATCTTGCAGCCAGTTCAGATCGGCTGTTCCCTGGGGAGTGCTTTCTATGGCAACCACATCGAAACGGCAGGGGTGATCGGCCCAGCGACGCTCCTTGAGCAGGAAAAACTGCGCGGCGAGTATCAGCTTCTGGCGCTTGCGCCCGTCGATACTGGCGAGCGCGCCACCCCATTGTGCGTGTTTTCTGTAGCGGACTTCGACAAATACTACTGTATCGCCGTCAAGCATGACCAGATCAAGCTCGCCGCGCTTGCACAACCAGTTCTGCGCCAGGAGGCGCAGACCCTGTTGTTGCAGGTACTCGAGAGCTTGAAGTTCGGCGTCCTTGCCGCTTTGTGCGCTTGACCGCTCGGGCATCAGCGCGGGGTATCAGGCAGGCGCTGGATATCGCCACCGACGAACTTCGCCCATGGCATCTGGCGGTCAACACGCTGGTTGGGGCTGATGCCCAGGCTGCCGGACAGGCCGTCAACGCGGGTGTCCGGCAATGCCTTGAGTTGCCCCAGGCGCGGCGCCAGGCGGTAGGCGTCAACACCCATCGCGTACAGGCGGCCCAGGCTGCCGTTGGCCTGTGGCCATTGGGCAGCGACCTGGTTGCGCAGCGGGTCGGTGGTGTTCAGGAGCCAAGGGGTTTCGCAGAACATCACGTTGGTCATGTCCAGGTACTGGTTCTTGTCGCCACTGGCGCTGAACACGTGCGACGTCGCATACACCGGCACGTCACCGGCGTACTGGAAGTTCAGGGTCGGCTTGATCTGCTGGGCCAGTTGCGGGGTCACGGCCAGGAAGATGAACTCGATGTCCTGGCGGCGCGATGGCTGTGCGGAAACATCCGAACCTACCGTGCTTTGCAGGCTCTTGGCGCGGCCTTCGCTTTTACGCAGTTGGAACAGGTCAGCGATCTGCTGAGCCAGGGCTACCGGCTGGTCAACGTATTCAACGCCTACCACGGTGCCGCCATTGGCTTCCCAATCCTGACGGAAAGCTTTGTAGACACGCTCGCCCCATTCGCCTCTCGGTACCATGGCGGCGGCGCGGTGCAGGCCGTCGGCACGGGCGCGACGGGACACTTCACGGGCCTCGTCTTCAGCGGCCAGGCCGAACTGGAACAGTTGTGCCGGGCTCTGGTCGGCTTCGCTGTAGTTCAGGGCCAGGGTGGTAATAGGCAATTGCGGACGTGCGCTGAGTTGTTTGACCAGCGGTTTTTCCAGCGGGCCGACCACCAGTTGCACGCCGGCGGCCTGGGCCTTGGCGTAGAACTCATCGATGGAGGTCAGGCGCGAGCTGTCATAGAACTCGATCACTGGCGGCTTCTGCCCGGCTTGTTCAGCCTGGTAGTGCGCGGCCATGAAACCTTCGCGCAACGCTTTGGCGACGCCGGCCAGCGGGCCTTCCTGCGGCAGCAGCAGGGCGATCTTGTTCAGTGGCTGGCTGGCCAGTTGCTTGAGCTTGGTCAGCGGCTGCGGCAATTGCGAGGCCGCCGGGTGACCAGGGTTCTGGGCACGCCAGGTGTCGATGGCTGCCTGTTGTTGCTCCAGGGTGCCGGCGCTCTTGACCGCCTGGGCCAGGCTGATCCAGCCGTCCAGCGCCGGGTTGCCGCTGGTTTGCAGCTGTTCGGCAGGCAGGGCGGCAATCAATGCCCAGATGGCTTCGTGGTTGCTGTTGTAAGCGTCACCACTGAGCAACGGCGCCATGGCGACGCGCTCGCGCGCGGCGGCCAGGGTCTGGCCGTCGGCCTCATAAGCGCGGGCATGCACGGTGCCGGTACGGATCTGCTGTTCAGGCGGCAGCTCCTTCAGGCTTTGCAGGCTCGGGTGGTTCAACGCCGCCAACGCGGCCTTGGGCTGGTTGCGGGCCATCGCCAGTTCAGCCGACAGGGTGCTGGCAAATACCTGCGCCGCCGGTTTCAGGACGTCCAGTGGGACCTGGGCAAGAATCTGCGCCGAGCGTGCCGGATTGTTTTGGTGGAACGCCAGGTCAGCCGCACTCAAGCGCAACAGCGCGGCTTTTTCCGGAGTCTTGGCCGAAGTCGCCTGTTCGAGCAGTTGCTCGATGCTGGCATCCGGGGTCCGGGGGAGGTCGCCAAGGCTGGACGAGGGCGAGCTGGCGCAAGCCGCCAACAGGGCAGCGAGGCAGAGGGCAGAGAACAGCCGCAGGCAAGCGATCATGTAAGTGTTCCTGATACCGATCAAATTAGCGTGGAATTGTACCCAAGCACTGGCCGGGGCGCGATGTTACTGGCGTGAAACCGTCTATTTAGGTCGTGTAAATGTTGCAAGACCCAATGGATGGCTGAAATGGAGCCTGCCCGGAGGGCATATTTTCAAGGCGTCTACGCGCTACAATGTGGCTTTTGCCAATCATCGAGGTGTGCGCTTTGACTGCTCCAGGTCCTTTGAATTCCACTGCAGGCTCGCTTTTTGTCGTGGCGACGCCCATTGGCAACCTGGACGACATCAGTGCGCGAGCGCTGAAAGTGTTGCGCGACGTAAAATTGATCGCCGCCGAAGACACCCGGCATTCCCAGCGGTTAATGCAGCATTTTGGCATTCCAACGCCCCTGGCCGCGTGCCACGAACATAACGAGCGCGAAGAAGGCAGTCGTTTTATCACCCGCTTGCTGGCAGGCGATGATGTGGCCTTGATCTCGGATGCCGGTACGCCGCTGATTTCCGATCCCGGTTATCACCTGGTTCGCCAGGCGCGGGCTGCTGGTATCAATGTAGTGCCTGTTCCGGGAGCGTGCGCGCTGATTGCTGCATTGTCGGCGGCCGGTTTGCCATCGGACCGTTTTATCTTTGAAGGTTTCCTGCCGGCCAAGGCGGTGGGGCGCCGGGCGCGCCTGGAGTTGGTGAAAGAAGAGCCGCGCACGCTGATTTTCTACGAAGCCCCGCACCGTATCCTTGAGTGCCTGCAAGACATGGAACTGGTGTTCGGTGGCGATCGCCTTGCGCTGCTGGCGCGGGAAATCACCAAGACCTTCGAAACCCTCAAGGGCCTGCCGCTGGAAGAGCTGCGTGCGTTCGTCGAAGGTGACAGCAATCAGCAGCGCGGCGAGTGCGTGGTGCTGGTAGCGGGCTGGGCGGCGCCGGAAAGTGAAGACGCCGTGGGCAGTGAGGCGATGCGCATTCTTGATCTGCTGCTCAAGGAGATGCCATTGAAGCGTGCGGCCGCCCTGGCGGCGGAAATTACCGGCGTGCGCAAAAACGTGTTGTATCAAGTCGCGCTGGATAAACAAAAGGGCGAATAGTTCCAGGTTCTAACCTGCACTCCGTCTGAACATGATGGCATTAGTGTCTTTTAATACTTGTTCTAACGCCGCCGTGCCGTTAACCTGCGCGGCGGAGAGTCGATTGGACAGTCGCTGCCTTCTATGAAAATTAGAGGGGGGAGGAAAGTCCGGGCTCCATAGGGCGAAGTGCCAGGTAATGCCTGGGAGGCGTGAGCCTACGGAAAGTGCCACAGAAAATAACCGCCTAAGTACTTCGGTACCGGTAAGGGTGAAAAGGTGCGGTAAGAGCGCACCGCACGACTGGCAACAGTTCGTGGCTAGGTAAACCCCACTTGGAGCAAGACCAAATAGGGTCCCAAGGCGTGGCCCGCGCTGGGACCGGGTAGGTTGCTAAAGATGTCCAGTGATGGCCATCGTAGACGAATGACTGTTCAAGACAGAACCCGGCTTACAGATCGACTCTCCACCTTTTTTCCTTCTGTCCGAATCTCGGGCAGGAACCTGGTAGTAACGCGAGAATCCCTCCCTGCTGAATCATTAGCAGATGCGTCTTCGTAATACCGAAAAAATCTTACTCTTAATAAATTACTTTAACTTTAAGTCCTAGCTCTTTGAGCTATTTGGCGTTGTCGAGTCAAAATCGCCCTCGAACTCTCGTTTCTCCTCGCTTTACCTTCCTAAATCTCCGTTCTGTAAGGCTTTTCCTTGAATCCGCGCCTTGACGGTGTGGTGGGCGCATTCCTATAGTGTGCGCAAGTGGCGGAAAGTGGCACAAAGTGGGTTTTTTGAACGTAAAACGCTAAAATTTGGAGAAACGCATCTGTGTTTCGCGGAGCTAACGCTATCAGTCTCGATGCAAAAGGCCGTCTCGCCATGCCGAGCCGGTATCGTGACGAGCTTATTTCGCGAAGTTCCGGACAGTTAATCATCACCATTGATGCCGTTGACCCTTGTTTATGTGTTTACCCGCTCGACGAGTGGGAGCTGATTGAAACCAAGTTGCGTGCGCTGCCTTCGTTACGTGAAGAAAACCGCCGCCTGCAACGTTTGCTGATTGGTAATGCCGTCGACCTCGAACTCGATGGCAGTGGTCGTTTTCTGGTTCCACCGCGTCTGCGCGAATACGCCAAGCTCGACAAGCGCGCAATGCTGGTAGGCCAACTGAACAAGTTCCAATTGTGGGACGAAGATGCCTGGGATGCTGTTTCTGCAGCTGACCTGGCTGCTATTCAACAACCGGGCGCCATGCCTGATGAACTGCGTGATTTGATCCTGTGACTATTGATAGCGGCTTTAACCACATCACCGTACTGCTTGACGAAGCCGTTGAGGCTCTCGCCGTACGCGCGGATGGCTGCTATTTGGATGGCACCTTCGGCAGGGGCGGGCACAGTCGGCTGATCCTCAGCCAGCTCGGTTCGGACGGAAAGCTCCTCGGGTTCGACAAAGACCCTCAAGCGATTGCCACCGGGCAAGCGCTAGCGGCCGAAGACGGCCGCTTTGTCGTTGTGCAGCGCAGCTTTGCCGAGCTCGGCGCAGAAGTCGCCGAACGTGGCATGGCGGGCAAGGTGGCCGGGGTTCTGCTGGACCTGGGCGTGTCTTCGCCGCAGCTGGACGACCCTGAGCGCGGCTTCAGTTTCATGAATGACGGCCCGCTCGATATGCGCATGGACCCGAGCCGTGGCATCAGCGCCGCGCAGTTCATCGCCACCGCGCCCCACGAAGAAATCACCCGTGTGTTCAAGGAATACGGCGAAGAGCGTTTCGCTGGCCGTATGGCGCGCGCCGTGGTCGAGCGTCGGGAAATCCAGCCGTTCGAACGCACCGCCGACCTGGCTGAAGTGCTGAAAGTCGCCAACCCGGCGTGGGAGAAGGGCAAGAACCCGGCTACCCGTGCGTTTCAGGGCCTGCGCATTCACGTCAACAACGAATTGGGCGATCTGGAAGCCGGCCTCGAAGCTGCCCTGGATGCCTTGGAAGTGGGCGGTCGCCTGGTGGTGATCAGCTTCCACTCCCTGGAAGACCGCATCGTCAAATTGTTCATGCGTCGTCTGGTCAAGGGCGAATCCGACAACCTGCCGCGCAACCTGCCGGTACGTTACGAAGCCTTTGTGCCGAAAATCAAAATCCATGGCAAAGCGCAGTTCGCTTCCGAAGCCGAACTCAAGGCCAACCCTCGTGCCCGTAGCGCTGTCATGCGCGTTGCGGAGAAGTTGCGGTGAGCAAGCTTTTCGCCAAGCCCCTTCCGGGCGGCAGCTTCTTTATGTTGCTGTTGTTTGTTGGCGTGCTGGTGTCCGCGATTGCGGTGTCCTATAGCGCCCACTACAACCGTCAATTGCTCAATACCCTGTACGGGGAATTGAGTGTGCGCGACAAGGCGCAGGCGGAGTGGGGCCGGTTGATCCTGGAGCAAAGCACCTGGACCGCCCACAGCCGCATCGAAGTGCTGGCCACTGAACAGCTGAAGATGCACATCCCGGGCGCTGCAGAAGTTCGCATGGTGGCGCCATGATGAAACTCGAGGGCGCACTCTACCCGTGGCGTTTCCGCGTAGTGCTGGGGTTGCTGGCACTGATGGTGGGCGCGATCGCCTGGCGGATTATCGACCTGCAAGTGGTGGACCGTGACTTCCTGATCGGCCAGGGCGATGCCCGCAGCCTGCGTCATATCCCGATTCCTGCGCACCGCGGCCTGATCACCGACCGTAACGGCGAGCCCCTGGCCGTCAGTACGCCGGTGACCACCCTGTGGGCCAACGCCAAGGAAATGCAGACCGCCAAGGAGAAGTGGCCGGAACTGGCCGCCGCCCTGGGCCAGGACCCCAAAGCCCTGAGCGAACGCCTCGAAGCCCAGGCCAATAAAGAATTCATCTACCTGGTTCGCGGGCTTACCCCCGAACAAGGCCAGCAAGTGCTCGACCTTAAAGTCCCCGGTGTCTACGGCATCGAGGAATTTCGGCGTTTCTACCCGGCTGGCGAAACCACTGCCCATATGGTGGGTTTCACCGACATTGATGATCACGGTCGCGAAGGTGTCGAGCTTGCCTACGACGAATGGCTGGCCGGGGTCCCCGGCAAACGACAGGTCATCAAGGATCGGCGCGGCAGACTGATCAAGGATGTCCAGGTCACCAAAAACGCCAAGGCCGGTAAGCCCTTGGCGTTGTCGATTGACCTGCGCCTGCAATATCTGGCCAACCGTGAGCTGCGTAACGCCATCATCGAGAACGGCGCGAAAGCCGGCAGCCTGGTGATCATGGACGTGAAGACCGGCGAGATTCTCGCCATGGTCAACCAGCCGACCTACAACCCCAACAACCGTCGCAACCTGCAACCGGCGATGATGCGCAACCGCGCGATGATCGACGTGTTCGAGCCGGGTTCGACCATGAAAGCCATCTCGATGAGTGCCGCCCTGGAGACCGGGCGCTGGAAACCGGCCGACAAGGTCGAGGTTTACCCGGGCACCCTGCAGCTGGGCAAATACACCATTCGCGACGTGTCGCGCACCGAAGGTCCGGTGCTGGATTTGACAGGTATCCTGATCAACTCCAGTAACGTGGGCATGAGTAAGGTCGCCTTCGATATCGGCGGCGAAGCCATCTACCACCTCGCGCAGAAAGTCGGCCTGGGGCAACCCACCGGCCTGGACTTTCCGGGTGAACGTGTAGGCAACCTGCCGAACTACCGTGACTGGAAAAAGGCCGAGACCGCCACGCTTTCCTACGGTTATGGCCTGTCGGTGACCGCCATCCAGCTGGCCCATGCCTTCTCCGTGCTGGCCAACAATGGCCGCATGGTGCCGCTGAGCCTGATCCACCTGGACGAGGCTCCGCCTGCGACCCAGGTGATCCCGGAAAACGTCGCCAAGACCATGCAAGGCATGCTGCAACAAGTGATCGAAGCACCGCGCGGCGTATTCCGTGCCCAAGTGCCGGCGTATCACGTGGCAGGCAAGTCCGGTACTGCGCGTAAAACCGCCGTGGGCACCAAGGGCTATGCCGAAAACTCCTACCGTTCGCTGTTCGCGGGCTTCGGCCCGATGAGCGATCCGCGTTACGCCATCGTCGTGGTGATCGATGAGCCGAGCAAAGCCGGTTACTTCGGTGGCCTGGTATCGGCGCCGGTGTTCAGCAAGGTGATGTCCGGGACGCTGCGCCTGATGAACATCACGCCGGACAACCTGCCGACGACCCAACAAGCGAACGCCGGACCGCCGGCCGCTGCAAAAGCCAATGGAGGGCGCGGCTGATGTCTCTTAGCCTGAACAAGATTTTTGCCCACGCTGGCCGCGATCTGCTGATTCGCGAGTTGACCCTGGACAGCCGTAACGTGCGTGCCGGTGACCTGTTCCTGGCTGTGCCGGGCGGCAAGTTCGACGGCCGTGACCATATCGCCGACGCGTTGAAGCGCGGCGCCGCGGCAGTGGCCTATGAAGTGGAAGGCGCCACCGTGTTGCCGATCACCGACGTGCCTTTGATTCCGGTCAAGGGCCTGGCGGCGCAACTGTCGGACATCGCCGGGCGCTTTTATGGCGACCCGAGCCGCACCCTGAACCTCGTAGGCGTGACCGGCACCAACGGCAAGACCAGCGTGACCCAACTGGTCGCCCAGGCGCTTGACCTGCTGGGCCAGCACTGCGGCATCGTCGGCACCCTGGGCACCGGCTTCTACGGCGCGCTGCAAAGCGGCCTGCACACCACGCCTAACCCGATTGCCGTGCAGGCGACCCTGGCCGACCTGAAAAAGGCCGGTGCCAAGGCGGTTGCCATGGAAGTTTCCTCCCACGGCCTGGACCAGGGCCGCGTGACCGCCCTGGCGTTTGATGTGGCGGTGATGACCAACCTGTCCCGCGATCACCTGGATTATCACGGCACCATGGAGGCGTACGCCGCCACCAAGGCCCGGCTGTTTGCCTGGAATGATTTGAAGTGCCGCGTGGTCAACCTGGACGATGAATTCGGTCGTGAGTTGGCCGCCGCAAACGGTGAGGGCCGCCTGATCAGCTACAGCCTGGAAGATTCCAGTGCCTACCTGTATTGCCGCGAAGCCACCTTTGATGACGAAGGCGTGCGCGCCACCCTGGTGACGCCGCAGGGCGAGCACCATTTGCGCAGCACCTTGCTCGGGCGTTTCAACCTGAGCAACGTATTGGCTGCCGTCGGCGCCTTGCTCGGCCTGGATTACGCCCTGGACGAAATCCTGCGCGTGCTGCCGAAGCTGGAAGGCCCGGCCGGTCGCATGCAGCGCCTGGGGGGTGGTACCCAGCCGCTGGTGGTGGTCGATTACGCCCACACGCCGGACGCCCTGGAAAAAATCCTGCTGGCCCTGCGTCCTCATGCCAAGGGCAAGCTGCTGTGCCTGTTCGGCTGTGGCGGTGACCGCGATCGCGGCAAGCGTCCGTTGATGGCTGAAATCGTCGAGCGTCTGGCCGACGGTGTTCTGGTGACGGACGACAACCCGCGCAGCGAAGACCCAGGCCAGATTTTCGATGACATTCGTGTCGGCTTTAAAGACGCGTCCAAGGCGACTTTCGTGGCCGGTCGCGGTGCAGCCATCGCCCAATTGATCGCCAGCGCCAGCCCTGACGACGTGGTAGTGCTGGCCGGTAAAGGCCACGAGGACTACCAGGAAATCAACGGCGAACGCCACGCTTTCTCCGATCTGGTCGAGGCCGATCACGCCCTGACCGCGTGGGAGGTGGCCCATGCTTAAGGCGCTCAAGTTCAGCGAACTGACCCAGGCGTTGTCGGCCCGTGTGCTGTCGGCCGATTGCAGCTTTGATGGCGTGAGCATCGACAGCCGGACGATCAAGCCTGGGCAACTGTTTGTCGCCTTGGCTGGCCCGAGTTTTGATGGCCATAACTACCTGAACGACGTCGCTGCCAAAGGTGCTGTCGGCGCTCTGGTGCAGCGCGAAGTCGCTGACTCGACGCTCCCGCAGTTGCTGGTAGCCGACACCCGCCTGGCCCTCGGCCAACTGGGTGCCCTGAACCGTGCCGCTTTCACCAAGCCGGTTGCGGCGATCACAGGCTCCAGCGGCAAAACCACGGTCAAGGAATTGCTGGCCGGCATCCTGCGCACGCGCGGCCCGGTCCTGGCGACCCGTGGCAACCTGAACAATGACTTCGGTGCTCCGCTGACCCTGCTCGAACTGGCCCCGGAACACACGGCGGCCGTGATTGAGCTGGGTGCTTCGCGCATCGGTGAAATCGCTTACACCGTGGCCATGACCAAGCCTCACGTTGCGCTGATCAACAACGCGGGCACTGCCCATGTGGGCGAGTTTGGCGGCCCTGAGAAGATCGTCGAAGCCAAGGGCGAAATCCTTGAAGGCCTCGACGCATCCGGCACCGCGGTACTGAACCTCGACGACAAAGCCTTCGAAACCTGGCGTGTACGTGCCGCCGGTCGCAAGGTCTTGAGCTTCGCGGTGCACAACGCCGCTGCCGATTTCCATGCCTCGACTATCACCGTCGACGCCCGTGGCTGCCCGGCCTTCACCCTGCATACCCCGCAAGGTGATGAGCACGTACAACTGAACCTGCTGGGCAACCACAACGTCGCCAACGCCCTGGCCGCCGCCGCCGCCGCCCACGTGCTGGGGGTGTCGTTGTTTGGCATTGCCACCGGCCTTGGTGCCGTGCAACCGGTGAAGGGGCGTACCGTCGCGCAACTGGCCAGCAACGGCATGCGCGTGATTGATGACACCTACAACGCCAACCAGTCCTCGATCTGTGCCGCCATCGACCTGCTGACGGCCTTCGACGGTCGCAAGGTGCTGGTGCTGGGGGACATCGCCGAATTGGGCGAGTGGGCCGAACAGTCTCACCGTGAAGTCGGCGCCTATGCCGCCGGCAAGGTCGATGCTGTGTACGCCGTGGGCCCGAACATGCTTCACGCCGTGGAGACCTTCGGGCCGGGCGCACGGCATTTTGCCAACCAGGCTGAGCTGATCCAGGCGCTGAGTGCGGCTGAACAAGACAAACACACCACTATTTTGATCAAGGGATCGCGCAGCGCGGTGATGGAAAACGTCGTCGTGGCCTTGTGTGGCTCAAGTACGGAGAAACATTAATGCTGCTGCTGCTGGCTGAGTATCTGCAACAGTTCCACAAAGGCTTCGCGGTCTTTCAGTACCTGACCCTGCGCGGGATTCTGGGTGTGCTGACCGCGCTGTCGTTGTCGCTGTTCCTCGGGCCATGGATGATCCGTACCCTGCAAAACCTGCAGATCGGCCAGTCCGTGCGCAACGACGGCCCGCAGTCGCACCTGTCCAAATCCGGCACCCCGACCATGGGCGGCGCGCTGATCCTGTCGTCCATCGGCATCAGTACGCTGCTGTGGGCTGACCTGCATAACCGCTACGTCTGGACCGTGCTGCTGGTGACTTTGCTGTTCGGCGCCATCGGCTGGGTGGATGACTACCGCAAGGTGATCGAGAAGAACTCCAAGGGGCTGCCAAGCCGCTGGAAGTATTTCTGGCAGTCGGTGTTCGGCCTGGCGGCAGCGATCTTTCTTTATACGACGGCGCCAAGCGCGGTCGAGACCACCCTGATCATCCCGATGCTCAAGGATGCCAGCATTCCACTGGGTGTCGGCTTCGTGGTGCTGACCTACTTCGTGATCGTGGGCTCCAGCAACGCGGTCAACCTGACTGACGGCCTCGACGGCCTGGCGATCATGCCGACGGTGATGGTGGGCGGCGCGCTCGGCATCTTCTGCTACCTGTCGGGTAACGTGAAATTCGCTGAATACCTGCTGATCCCGTATGTACCGGGCGCGGGTGAATTGATTGTGTTCTGCGGCGCGTTGATCGGTGCGGGCCTCGGCTTCCTGTGGTTCAACACCTACCCGGCACAAGTCTTCATGGGCGACGTCGGCGCACTGGCGCTGGGCGCGGCCCTGGGCACCATCGCGGTGATCGTCCGTCAGGAAATCGTCCTCTTCATCATGGGCGGTGTGTTCGTGATGGAAACCCTGTCGGTGGTGATCCAGGTTGCTTCCTTCAAATTGACCGGGCGCCGCGTGTTCCGCATGGCGCCGATTCACCACCACTTTGAACTCAAGGGCTGGCCTGAGCCGCGGGTGATTGTCCGTTTCTGGATTATCACCGTGATTCTGGTCCTGGTCGGCCTTGCCACCCTGAAACTGAGGTAGAAACGAGTGTCCCTGATCGCTTCAGACCACTTCCGCATCGTTGTCGGCCTCGGCAAGAGCGGCATGTCCCTGGTTCGCTTCCTGGCGAACCGGGGCACGTCGTTTGCCGTGGCCGATACGCGGGAAAATCCACCGGAGCTGGTCACGCTGCGCCGTGACTACCCGCACGTGGAAGTGCGTTGTGGCGAGCTGGATGTGGAGTTTCTGTGCCGTGCCGACGAGCTCTACGTGAGCCCCGGCCTGGCGCTGGCGACCCCGGCCCTGCAAGCGGCTGCGGCCCGTGGCGTGAAGTTGTCCGGCGATATCGAGCTGTTCGCGCGTAACGCGAAGGCGCCGATCGTGGCCATCAGCGGTTCCAACGCAAAAAGCACTGTCACCACCCTGGTGGGCGAGATGGCGGCTGCGGCCGGCAAGCGTGTGGCGGTGGGCGGCAACCTTGGTACGCCGGCGCTGGACCTGCTCAACGACAACGTCGAGCTGTACGTGATGGAGTTGTCGAGCTTCCAGCTGGAAACCACCGACCAGCTCAACGCTGAAGTGGCCACCGTGCTGAACGTCAGCGAAGACCACATGGACCGCTACAGCGGCCTGCCGGCCTATCACCTGGCCAAGCACCGGATCTTCCGTGGCGCGCGGCAAGTGGTGGTCAACCGCCAGGATGCCCTGAGCCGTCCACTGATCGGCGAGGGCTTGCCGTGCTGGACCTTCGGCCTGAACAAACCTGACTTCAAGGCTTTCGGGCTTCGGGAAGAGAACGGCGAGAAATACCTGGCCTTCGAATTCCAGAACCTGATGCCGGTGCGTGAACTGAAGATCCGTGGTGCCCACAACCAGGCCAACGCCCTGGCTGCGCTGGCACTCGGTCACGCAGTTGGCCTGCCGTTCGACGCCATGCTGTCGGCCCTGCGTAGCTTTGCCGGGCTTGAGCATCGCTGCCAGTGGGTTCGCGACCTGGATGGTGTCGGCTACTACAACGATTCCAAGGCCACCAACGTCGGTGCAGCGCTTGCTGCCATCGAAGGTTTGGGGGCCGATATTCAAGGCAAGGTTGTGCTGATCGCCGGTGGCGACGGCAAGGGTGCTGACTTCAAGGACCTCAAGGGGCCAGTCGCTGCACACTGCCGCGCCGTGGTGCTGATGGGCCGTGATTCCGGCTTGATTGCCGATGCGCTGGGCGACGCGGTTCCGCAGGTGCGTACGCAATCCCTGGACGACGCCATCGCTCAATCCAGATCCCTGGCCCAGCCGGGTGATGTGGTGCTGCTGTCGCCTGCCTGCGCCAGTTTCGACATGTTCAAGAACTACGAAGAGCGCGGCCAGCTGTTCGCCCGCGCCGTGGAGGCCTTGGCATGAGTATCAATTTGCGGAACATCATCAAGCCGTACCCGTCGCCGATCATTACCGGGCGCGGTATCGACCTTGATTTCCCGATGCTCGCCGGTTGCCTCGCGTTGCTGGGCCTGGGCCTGGTGATGATCACCTCAGCGTCCTCGGAAGTGGCCGCGGTGCAGTCAGGCAATACCCTTTACATGATGATTCGCCACCTGGTGTACCTGGTGATCGGCCTCGGCGCGTGCATTGTCACCATGATGATCCCGATCGCCACCTGGCAGCGCCTGGGTTGGCTGATGCTGGTGGGCGCGTTCGGCTTGCTGGTGATGGTGATCCTGCCCGGCATCGGGCGTGAGGTGAACGGTTCGATGCGCTGGATCGGCTTCGGTGCGTTCAACGTGCAGCCGTCGGAAATTGCCAAGGTGTTCGTGGTGATCTACCTCGCCGGTTACCTGGTGCGGCGCCAGAAAGAAGTACGCGAAAGCTGGATGGGCTTCTTCAAGCCGTTCATCGTGCTGCTGCCCATGGCCGGCCTGTTGCTGATGGAGCCGGACTTTGGTGCCACCGTTGTAATGATGGGCGCGGCGGCGGCAATGCTGTTCCTCGGTGGCGTGGGCCTGTTCCGCTTCACCTTGATGGTGGTGCTGGCGGTGGCCGCCGTGACGATTCTGGTGCAGGCGCAACCCTACCGGATGGCGCGCCTGATTACCTTTACCGACCCGTGGTCCGATCAGTTCGGTTCCGGCTACCAGTTGACCCAAGCGTTGATCGCCTTCGGTCGCGGCGAGTGGCTGGGCGTGGGCCTGGGCAACAGTGTGCAGAAGCAGTTCTACCTGCCGGAAGCCCACACCGACTTCGTGTTCTCGGTACTCGCCGAAGAGCTGGGCGTGGTCGGTTCGCTGTGCACCGTCGCGCTGTTCGTGTTTGTGTGTGTGCGCGGCATGTACATCGGCTTGTGGGCCGAAAAGGCCAAGCAATATTTTGCCGCCTACGTGGCGTACGGCTTGTCGTTCCTGTGGATCGGCCAGTTCCTGATCAACATCGGGGTGAACGTCGGCCTGCTGCCGACCAAGGGCCTGACCTTGCCGTTCCTCAGTTACGGCGGCAGTTCGTTGGTGATTTGCTGCGCCTGTCTCGGGTTATTGCTGCGCATCGAGTGGGAGAGTCGAACCCACCTGGGCAGCGAAGAGATGGAGTTCAGCGAAAGCGACTTCGCCGAGGAGCCGAACCATGGGCGCTAACGTGCTGATCATGGCAGGCGGCACCGGTGGCCACGTGTTCCCGGCGCTGGCCTGTGCCCGCGAATTCCAGAGCCGCGGCTACACCGTGCATTGGCTCGGCACGCCCCGTGGCATCGAAAATGACCTGGTACCGAATGCCGGCTTGCCCCTGCATTTGATCAACGTCACCGGCCTGCGTGGCAAGGGCAAATTGTCCCTGCTCAAGGCGCCGTTCGTGTTGCTCAAGGCGGTATGGCAAGCGCGCAAGGTGATCCGTGAAGTGAAGCCGGTGTGCGTGCTGGGCTTTGGTGGCTATGTCACTGGCCCCGGCGGTGTCGCGGCAAGACTCGCCGGCGTGCCGGTGATCGTCCACGAGCAGAACGCCGTGGCCGGCACAGCCAACCGCCTGCTGGTGCCATTGGCTGCCCGGGTCTGCGAGGCCTTCCCGAAAACCTTTGGCGCCGCGGACAAACTGCGCACCACCGGCAATCCGGTACGTACTGAACTGTTCATGGACATCGCCCGCCAACCGTTGGACGGTCGCAAGGCGCACCTGCTGATCCTGGGCGGGAGCCTGGGTGCCGAACCCTTGAACAAATTGCTGCCTGAAGCAGTGTCGCAACTCCCTCTGGAACTGCGGCCCGAGATCTTCCATCAGGCCGGCAAGAATCACGATGAAGTGACCGCTACGCGTTATCGCGATGCGGGCGTGGAGGCGAATGTGCAGCCTTTCATCAAAGACATGGCCCAAGCCTATGGCTGGGCCGACCTGGTGGTCTGTCGCGCAGGTGCGTTGACCGTCAGTGAACTGGCCGCCGCCGGTCTGCCGTCCTTGCTGGTGCCTTTGCCCCACGCCATCGACGACCACCAGACCCGCAACGCCGAATATTTGGCTGGGGAGGGCGCTGCCTTCCTGCTGCCGCAAAGAACGACTGGCGCCGCCGATTTGGCCGCACGCCTGACCGAGGTATTGATGCAACCGGAACGACTGAACAGCATGGCGAGCACCGCAAGCCGCCTGGCCAAACCTGACGCAACCCGCACCGTGGTCGATATCTGCCTGGAGGTGGCCCATGGTTGAGAATCAGAAAGCCATGCCACAACCGGAAATGCGCCGCATCCGTCGCATCCACTTCGTCGGCATCGGCGGCGTGGGCATGTGCGGCATCGCCGAAGTGCTGCTGAACCTGGGTTACCAGGTGTCCGGCTCCGACCTGAAAATGTCGCCGGTCACCGAGCGCCTGGAATCGTTCGGCGCAAAAATCTTTATCGGCCACCGTGCCGAGAACGCTGCCGAAGCCGACGTGCTGGTGGTCTCCAGTGCCGTGAACACCTCCAACCCGGAAGTGGCCACTGCCCTTGAGCGCCGCATTCCGGTAGTGCCGCGTGCCGAAATGCTGGCCGAGCTGATGCGCTACCGCCACGGCATCGCCGTTGCCGGTACCCATGGCAAGACCACCACCACCAGCCTGATTGCCTCGGTGTTCGCCGCCGGTGGCCTGGACCCGACGTTCGTCATCGGTGGCCGCCTGAATGCAGCCGGTACCAATGCACAGCTCGGCACCAGCCGTTACCTGATCGCCGAAGCCGATGAAAGCGACGCCAGCTTCCTGCACCTGCAACCGCTGGTGGCCGTGGTGACCAACATCGACGCCGACCACATGGCGACCTACGACGGTGACTTCAACAAACTGAAGAAAACCTTCGTCGAGTTCCTGCACAACCTGCCGTTCTACGGTTTGGCGGTGGTGTGCCTGGACGATCCGGTGGTGCGTGAAATCCTGCCGCTGGTCAAGCGCCCGACCGTGACCTACGGCTTCAGCGAAGACTGCGACGTGCGCGCAATCAATGTGCGCCAGCAAGGCATGCAGACCTTCTTCACGGTGCTGCGCCCTGACCGCGAGCCGCTGGATGTCTCGGTGAACATGCCGGGCAACCACAACGTACTCAACTCCCTGGCGACCATCTGCATCGCCTCCGACGAAGGCGTCAGCGATGAAGCCATCGTTGAAGGCCTGTCGGGTTTTGCCGGCGTGGGTCGTCGCTTCCAGGTCTACGGCGAGCTGCCGGTGGACGGCGGCAACGTGATGCTGGTGGACGACTACGGTCACCACCCGACGGAAGTCGCTGCGGTGATCAAGGCCGTACGCGGTGGCTGGCCGGAGCGCCGCCTGGTGATGGTGTACCAGCCGCACCGCTACAGCCGTACCCGCGACCTGTACGACGACTTCGTCAATGTACTGGCGGACGCCAACGTGTTGCTGCTGATGGAAGTCTACCCGGCCGGTGAAGAGCCGATCCCGGGTGCCGACAGCCGCAAGCTGTGCAACAGCATCCGTCAACGCGGCCAGTTGGACCCGATCTACATCGAGCGCGGTGTGGACCTCGCACCGATCGTGAAGCCGCTGCTGCGTGCCGGCGACATCCTGCTGTGCCAGGGCGCCGGTGATATCGGTGGTCTCGCTCCTAAATTGCTGGCAAGCCCGCTGTTTGCCGCTGCGCAGGGGAAGTCTAAATGACCACTGACTACGGCTCCCTGTTCTCGACCATTCAACCTGCCGACTTCGGCCGCGTTGCGGTGCTGTTCGGTGGCAAGAGCGCTGAACGTGAAGTGTCGCTGAAGTCCGGCAATGCCGTGCTGGAAGCGCTGCAGAGCGCCGGCGTGAATGCATTCGGCATCGACGTGGGTGATGACTTCCTGTCGCGCCTGCAGGCCGAGAAAATCGACCGCGCGTTCATCATCCTTCACGGCCGTGGCGGTGAAGACGGCAGCATGCAGGGCCTGCTGGAGTGCCTGGGCATTCCGTACACCGGCAGCGGCATCCTGGCGTCGGCGCTGGCCATGGACAAGTTGCGCACCAAACAGGTGTGGCACAGCCTGGGCATTCCGACCCCGCGTCACAGCGTGCTGTGCAGCGAAGACGATTGTATTTCTGCAGCCAAGGAACTGGGCCTGCCTTTGATCGTCAAACCAGCCCATGAAGGCTCCAGTATCGGCATGGCTAAAGTGAACTCAGCCGCCGAATTGATTGACGCATGGAAAGCGGCCAGTACCTACGATTCGCAAGTGTTGGTGGAACAGTGGATTCAAGGTCCCGAGTTCACCATCGCTACGCTGCGTGGCCAGGTATTGCCGCCTATCGCATTGGGCACGCCCCACACCTTTTACGACTACGACGCCAAGTACGTGGCTTCCGATACCCAGTACCGGATCCCGTGCGGCCTCGACGCAACCAAGGAACAGGAATTGATGGACCTCACGGCGAAAGCCTGTGAGGCGCTGGGTATCGCCGGTTGGGCGCGGGCAGACGTGATGCAGGATGACCAAGGGAATTTCTGGTTCCTTGAAGTCAACACTGCACCCGGGATGACCGACCACAGCCTGGTACCCATGGCCGCTCGTGCCGCGGGCCTGGACTTCCAGCAGTTAGTGCTGGCGATCCTGGCAGCAAGCATAGAGCCACGAGGCTAAGACCATGAACGGCGCATCGCTTCGTCATCAGCAACCCGCTCCCGGCCGTAAGCCGGTGCCGCGTGGTGCCAGCCGAATGGTGGCTAAAGAGCCGATGTCGGCGCGCATGCCGAAAGCCAACTTTGGTTTTCTCAAGGCGCTGTTCTGGCCGGTGATTCTGGTGGCGTTGGGGTTTGGTACATACGAAGGCGCCCAGCGTCTGTTGCCGTATGCCGACCGGCCGATCACCAAGATCAGCGTGCAGGGCGACTTGAGCTACATCAGCCAGCAGGCCGTGCAGCAGCGAATCGCCCCGTTTGTGGCGTCGAGCTTCTTCACCATCGACCTGGCCGGCATGCGTTCCGAGCTGGAACAGATGCCATGGATTGCCCACGCCGAAGTACGTCGTGTGTGGCCGGATCAAGTCACGATCCGCCTGGAAGAACAACTGCCCGTGGCCCGTTGGGGAGATGGGCAGTTGTTGAACAACCAGGGCCAGGCGTTTGCGCCTCGCGAGGTGGCGAATTACGAACACCTGCCGCAGTTGTTCGGGCCGCAGCGGGCGCAACAGCAAGTGATGCAGCAGTACCAGGCCTTGAGCCAGATGCTGCGGCCATTGGGTTTCTCGATTGCGCGACTGGAATTGCGTGAGCGGGGCAGCTGGTTTTTGACCACGGGTGCAGGCAGTTCCGGCCCGGGTATCGAGTTGCTGCTGGGACGCGGCAACCTGGTAGAAAAGATGCGCCGTTTTATCGCCATCTATGAAAAGACCTTGAAAGAACAGATTACGAACATTGCGAGCATCGACCTGCGTTACGCCAACGGCCTTGCCGTCGGCTGGCGGGCCCCTGCGGCGCCCACGGCAGCGCAACCTGCTGTCGCGAAGAATTAAGAAGAGGCAGGACCCATGGCAAACGTGCAAAGCGGCAAAATGATCGTCGGTCTGGATATCGGCACCTCCAAGGTGGTGGCGCTGGTAGGCGAGGTCGCGGACGACGGCACGCTGGAAATCGTCGGAATCGGCACGCATCCGTCCCGGGGCCTGAAGAAGGGCGTGGTGGTGAATATTGAATCCACCGTGCAATCGATCCAGCGCGCCATCGAAGAAGCGCAGCTGATGGCCGGTTGCCGGATTCACTCGGCATTCGTCGGCGTTGCGGGCAACCACATCCGCAGCCTGAACTCCCACGGCATCGTGGCGATTCGCGACCGCGAAGTCAGCTCGGCTGACCTGGAGCGGGTGCTCGACGCGGCGCAAGCCGTGGCGATCCCGGCTGACCAGCGCGTGCTGCATACCCTGCCGCAGGACTACGTGATCGATAACCAGGAAGGTGTTCGTGAGCCCCTGGGCATGTCGGGCGTACGCCTGGAAGCCAAGGTTCACGTGGTGACCTGCGCCGTCAACGCTGCACAGAACATTGAAAAATGCGTGCGTCGCTGCGGCCTGGAAATCGACGACATCATTCTCGAGCAGCTTGCCTCCGCGTATTCGGTACTGACCGACGACGAAAAAGAACTGGGCGTGTGCCTGGTGGACATCGGCGGCGGCACCACTGACATCGCGATCTTCACCGAGGGTGCGATCCGTCACACCGCCGTGATCCCGATTGCCGGTGACCAGGTGACCAACGACATCGCGATGGCGTTGCGCACACCGACCCAGTACGCCGAAGAAATCAAGATCCGTTACGCCTGCGCCCTGGCCAAGCTGGCCGGTGCCGGCGAAACCATCAAGGTGCCGAGCGTGGGCGACCGTCCACCGCGCGAACTGTCGCGCCAGGCGTTGGCCGAAGTGGTCGAGCCGCGCTACGACGAGCTGTTCACCCTGATCCAGGCTGAACTGCGCCGCAGCGGCTACGAAGATTTGATCCCGGCCGGCATCGTGCTGACCGGTGGCACCTCGAAGATGGAAGGCGCGGTCGAACTGGCCGAGGAAATCTTCCACATGCCGGTCCGCCTGGGCGTGCCCCATGGCGTGAAAGGCCTGGGCGACGTAGTGCGCAACCCGATTTATTCCACCGGTGTGGGCTTGCTGTTGTACGGGCTGCAAAAGCAG
This sequence comes from Pseudomonas sp. PAMC 25886, assembly GCF_000242655.1. Classification (NCBI taxonomy): domain Bacteria; kingdom Pseudomonadati; phylum Pseudomonadota; class Gammaproteobacteria; order Pseudomonadales; family Pseudomonadaceae; genus Pseudomonas; species Pseudomonas sp. PAMC 25886. The sequence continues at coordinate 54,326 of NZ_AHHC01000043.1, read as the reverse complement.
ACCGACGGCATTTCCCTGTCGGGCCCGAGCAACCGCGACAGCTACAGAAGCGACGACGAAGCGAAAGCGCCGTTGTTCGAGCGGTTGCAGGCTTGGGTGAAAGGCAATTTCTGACGATTTACCGCAACACCGTTTCAAAGCAGTAGGCGAAAAAACTAGAGAAATGAAAGGAGAGGGAAAATGTTCGAACTCGTAGACAACATCCCCGCAAGCCCGGTCATCAAAGTGATCGGCGTCGGCGGTGGCGGCGGCAACGCTGTCAACCACATGGTCAAGAGCAACATTGAAGGCGTTGAATTCATCTGCGCCAACACTGACGCCCAGGCCCTCAAAAGCATCGGTGCACGCACCATCCTGCAATTGGGCACAGCCGTGACCAAGGGCCTGGGTGCCGGCGCGAATCCGGAAGTCGGCCGTCAAGCCGCTCTGGAAGACCGCGAGCGCATTGCTGAAGTGCTGCAAGGCACCAACATGGTGTTCATCACCACGGGCATGGGCGGTGGTACCGGTACCGGTGCTGCGCCGATCATTGCCGAAGTGGCCAAGGAAATGGGGATCCTGACGGTTGCCGTCGTGACCCGTCCGTTCCCGTTCGAAGGTCGCAAGCGCATGCAGATCGCCGATGAAGGCATCCGTCTGCTGTCCGAAAGCGTCGACTCGTTGATCACCATTCCCAACGAGAAGCTGCTGACCATCCTCGGTAAAGACGCCAGCCTGCTGTCGGCTTTCGCCAAGGCTGACGATGTACTGGCCGGTGCCGTTCGCGGTATCTCCGACATCATCAAGCGTCCGGGCATGATCAACGTCGACTTTGCCGACGTACGTACCGTGATGAGCGAAATGGGCATGGCGATGATGGGCACTGGCTGCGCCAGCGGTCCGAACCGTGCACGTGAAGCCACTGAAGCGGCCATCCGCAACCCGTTGCTGGAAGACGTGAACCTGCAAGGCGCACGCGGCATCCTGGTGAACATCACCGCCGGTCCTGACCTGTCCCTGGGTGAGTACTCCGACGTGGGTAGCATCATCGAAGCCTTCGCTTCCGAGCACGCCATGGTCAAGGTCGGTACGGTTATCGATCCGGACATGCGCGACGAACTGCACGTGACCGTTGTTGCTACCGGCCTGGGTGCAAAAATCGAGAAGCCTGTGAAGGTCATCGACAATACCGTCCATACCAGCCATGCCAGCCAGCAAGCTGCCGCTCCAGCGCCTGCGCGCCAGGAACTGCCGTCTGTGAACTACCGTGACCTGGATCGTCCGACCGTGATGCGCAACCAGGCTCAGGCCGGTGCTGCTGCCTCCCGTAGCCCGAATCCGCAAGATGACCTGGACTACCTGGACATCCCGGCTTTCCTGCGTCGTCAGGCCGATTAATGGAATGTATCAGGGCTATGAAGGTGATTGGTGTTCAGCAAAGGTCTGGTCTGCTATTATCGCCAGCCTTTGTTGATACCAGTTCGCAATTTGCGCTGAAGCGGTCCAAGCCATGATTAAACAACGCACCCTGAAGAATATTATCCGTGCCACAGGTGTAGGTCTGCACTCCGGGGAGAAGGTATACCTGACCCTCAAGCCCGCACCTGTCGACACCGGCATCGTGTTTGTTCGTGCCGACCTGGACCCTGTGGTGCAGATTCCTGCTCGCGCGGAAAATGTTGGCGAAACCACGATGTCGACCACGTTGGTCAACGGTGACGTCAAAGTGGACACGGTGGAGCACTTGCTCTCGGCCATGGCCGGTTTGGGCATCGATAACGCCTACGTCGAGCTCTCCGCGTCCGAAGTCCCAATCATGGATGGCAGCGCTGGACCCTTCGTATTCTTGATTCAATCTGCCGGCCTGGAAGAACAGGACGCAGCCAAGAAGTTCATTCGCATTCTGCGGGAAGTGACAGTAGAAGACGGCGACAAGCGCGCCACCTTCGTCCCGTTCGAAGGCTTTAAAGTGAGCTTTGAGATCGATTTCGATCACCCGGTATTCCGTGACCGCACCCAGAGTGCAAGCGTGGATTTTTCCAGCACTTCGTTCGTAAAAGAAGTCAGCCGCGCCCGTACCTTTGGTTTCATGAGTGACATCGAGTACCTGCGCAAGCACAACCTCGCACTCGGCGGCAGCGTTGAAAACGCCATTGTGGTCGACGCGGATGGTGTACTGAACGAAGACGGCCTTCGCTATGAAGACGAGTTCGTGAAGCACAAGATCCTCGATGCAATCGGTGACCTCTACCTGCTGGGCAATAGCCTGATAGGCGAGTTCAAAGGCTTCAAGTCGGGCCACGCGCTGAACAACCAACTGCTGCGCAAGCTGATTGCACAGACAGATGCCTGGGAAGTCGTGACCTTCGAAGATGCCAGCACCGCACCGATCTCTTACATGCGTCCCGTCGCGGCGGTGTAAGTAACAACTCTCTTTCCTTTTGTTTTTAAAGGCTGCCTCGGGTGGCCTTTTTTTATGCCTGATCGTTCCCCACGCTCTGCGTGGGAACGCCTCCTGTGACGCTCCGCGTCACGCCTTTAAAGCGGACGCATCCACAATGCGATTACGCCCGGTGTGCTTGGCCTCATACAACGCCTGATCCGCGCTGAGCAGTAACGCTTCCAGGGTGATACGGCTTTTTTTGGTCCAGGTACTCAGGCCAATGCTGACGGTAATCGGCACCCTGTCCCCGCCGACCCTTGGCAGGTGCTCGACGCTGCTGCGGATATGTTCGGCAATCAACAACGCACCCTGGCTGTCGGTATGCGGCAGCACCACCGCAAACTCTTCACCGCCATACCGCGCCGCGAGGTCGGCAGGGCGGCGGATATTGCCCTCGACCACCTGCGCCACCGTGCGCAATGCCTCGTCGCCACCCTGGTGGCCATGCCGGTCGTTGAAGGCCTTGAAGTGGTCCACATCAATCATCAGCACCGTCAACGGCTCGCCCGAACGCTGGGCGCGGTCCCATTCCAGGCGCAGGCGCTGGTCCAGCGTGCGGCGGTTGGCCAGGCCGGTGAGGGCATCGGTGGCTGCCAGTTCTGACAGTACCTGCTCGGCGCGGTGGCGCCTGCGCAGTTCCATGCAGAGCATCCAGGTCAGCCACAGCAGGCCGATGCACAAAACCCCGGTGGCACCGCTGATCAGCAACGCCGCACGTTTCCAGGGCGCGAATATGTCGTTGGTGGACAGGGCCACCACGACAATCAGTGGTAAGTCCCCCACGGTCGAGAAGGTGTAGAGGCGGCTCTCCTCATCCACACTGGAGGTGCCACGAAAGCTGCCGTCGCCGTCGTGCAGTATGCGCGCGACGTTGGGGCGCTGGCTGAGGTCCTTGTCGATCATGTCCCGTTCCAGCAACGGCTGTTGGGCCAGCAGGATGCCTCGCTGGTTAATCAGGTTGATGGTGCTGTCGTTGCCGATATTCAGGCTGCGAAACAGCTGCTGGAAATAGGACAGGCGCATGGACGCCACGGCAACCCCGAGGAATCGCCCGTCGGGCCCGGAAACCCGGCGGCTGAAAGCGATGCGCCATTGGTCGTCGCACACGCAGCGGGCGATGAAGGGCCGGCTTATGAACAGGCCCAGGTCAGGGTTCTGCCGGTGGGCCTGAAAGTAGTCGCGGTCGGCGAAGTTGGCGGCTTTAGGCGTCAGCAGCGAAGAGTCGGCAATCACCTCGCCGTTCTTGTCCAGCAGCAGGATATCGCCCTTGTACGGCGCCGCCTCCGAGCGGTCGAACAGCACCAGATGGCGGATGCTGGCCGATACGTCGGCCAAATCGCTGCGCTCGGCGGCTGCGATCAGGCCTTTGATCGACAAGTCGTACAGCTCCACGTTGCGCAGCACGTCTGCGTCGATCAGTTGGGTGATGTTGTTGGCCGTGCGCTGGGCGGCCTGCAAGGTGTTGGCGTGTTCGCGGATCAGCAACACCGCGACCACCGACATGATCAGCAGCACCGTGACGCAACTGCCGATAATCAGCAGCAGCTCCGGACGGTGGGTCGGGCGGGGCGGGCGGGTGGTGCTTGGGCTCATCGGGCGTACTTCTGCTTCGAGGATGCCCTTAGCGTAGTTGCTGATAACGGCTCATGTGGCCTGACTGTGAACGATGCGGTTGCGCCCGGAATGCTTGGCTTCATACAGCGCCCGGTCGGCACTCAGCAGCAGCTCTTCCAGTGCGCCACGGCTGCGTTTGTCCCAGGTGCTGACGCCGACGCTGACCGTCACCGACAACGCGTCCCCGTCGGCGGGCGGCAAGTGCTCCACGGCGCTGCGAATATGTTCGGCGATGACGCTCGCACCGTCGCCGTCGGTGTCCGGCAGGATGACTGCGAACTCTTCGCCGCCATAACGGGCGGCAAGGTCGGCGGGGCGGCGAATGTTGCTGCCGATGACCCGGGCCACGTGACGCAATGCCTCGTCACCGCCCTGATGGCCGTGCCGGTCGTTGAAGGCCTTGAAGTGGTCGACATCGATCATCAGCAGGGCCAGCGGCTCGCCGGAGCGTTGCGCGCGCTCCCACTCCAGGCGCAGGCGCTGGTCCAGGGTGCGGCGGTTGGCCAGGCCGGTGAGGCCATCGGTGGCTGCCAGTTCAGACAAAACCTTTTCGGCGCGATAACGACGGCGCAGTTCCAGGCGCAGCATCCAGGTCAGCCACAACAGGCCCACGCACAGCACGCCGGTGGCGCCACTGATCAACAGGGCCGCGCGCTTCCAGGCGGCAAACACGTCATCGCTGGACAGCGCCACCACCACAATCAGCGGCAGTGCGCCGACGTTGGTGAAGGTGTACAGCCGTTGCGTGCCACTGATGGCGGAGACGCCGCTGAAGCTGCCGCTGCCTTCACGCAGCATTCGTTTGAAGTTTGGTCGCGCGCTCAGGTCCTTGTTGATCATGTCTTTTTCGAGCAGGGGCTGCTGGGCCAACAGAATGCCGTCGTTGTTCAGCAGGTTGATGCTGCTGCCGCTGCCGATGGTGAGGCTGTTGAACAGCTGGTCGAAGTACGCCAGGCGCATGGTCGCCACCGCCACCCCGGCAAACTCGCCGTTCGGCCCGGACACGCGGCGGCTGAATGCAATGCGCCAAACTTGATCGCAGTCGCAGCGGATCTTGAAGGGACGGCTGATGAACAACCCGGCATCGGGGTTCTGCTGGTGCACCTGGAAATAGTCGCGGTTGGCAAAGTTGCGCGGCGAGGGTGTCAGCGTCGAGGAGTCGGCGGTGACCTCACCGGCCTTGTCCAGCAGCAGGACTTCGCCTTTGAAAGGCGCGGCCGTGGACTGGTCGAACTGCACCATGTGCAGCACCTCGGCCGAGACCTGGGGCAAGTCGTTGCGGGTGGTCGCGGTGATCAGGCCGTTCAGGGCCAAGTCGTAGAGTTCAACGTTGCGCAACACATCGGCGTTGATCAACTGCGTGATGTTACTGGTGGAACGTTTGGCGGCCTGCAGGGCGCTGGCGTGTTCGCGAATCAGCAGGACGGCAACGATGATCACGATCAGCGTGACGGTAAGGCCACTGCCCAGAATCAGCAAAAGCTCCGGGCGTGCAGGCAGGGTGAAGGCGCGGCGTTGACTCATGGGACTGGCTTCGGCACTCAAGATGCTGGCAGTTTAGTTCCATGCTGTGAAAAATAAGTCGTCGCCGCAAAAAGAAAGCCCGAACGTTAAAAAACGTCAATCGGGTAGTCGACGATCACCCGGTATTCATCCACGTCCCGGTCCACGGCCGCGTAGCCATTGCCGCCGCGGTTGGTCGCCCATTGCAGGCGCACGGCCAGGTCCTTGGCCTTGCCGCCTTGCACCACGTACTTGAGGTCGATGTCGCGCTCCCAGTGTTTGGCGTTCTTGCCGTCGGCGCTGTACCAGGAGGAATAACCACGGCTGTCCGGATCCACCGTGGTCAGGTCGGTCTTGCCGCTGATGTACGACACGGCCGAGGTCAGGCCCGGCAGCCCCAGCCCGACGAAATCATAGGCGTACTTGAGCTTCCACGAACGCTCGTTGGGGCCGTTGAAGTCGGAGTATTGCTGGGAGTTATCCAGGTAGATGCTGTCGCCCTGGCTGATGTAGTCGAACGGGGTGTTGCCGTTGACCCGCTGGTAAGCGGCGGTGACGCTGTGATGGCCCACGCCCACGGTGAAATGCAGGCTGTAGGTGTTGTTGTCGATGTTACCCAGCAGGGCCTTGCCGGTTTCCTGGGTGTGGTAGTAGTGCAGGCCCGGGTTGAGGCTGACCAGTTCGTTCAGTTGCCAGGTGTAGTCGAGGTCGTAGTAGTACTGGTTCCAGATGTCCTTGAGCTCGGACGCGTACAGGTTGCTGCTCAACCCCGGCACGCCGCTGAAGGACACGCCGGCCCAGTCCAGGTGCCGGCTGTCTTCGCCGCTGGGCAATGCACCGTAGCTGGTGCCGATGCGCCGGTGGCCGCTCTGGTTGTAGAGCTTGGTGAAACTGGCCTGGCCGCCTTCGAACATCCAGCCGTCGAGGCTGTGATTGGTCAGGCTGACACCACGGAACGTCTGGGGCAGCATGCGGGTCATGCCGCCGGCGATCACCGGGTTGTTGAGAAACAGGTCGCCGGCTTTCAGCTCGGTGTCGAAGGCGCGCATTTTCAGGGTGGCGCCGGCGGTGGAGAACGAGCCGGGGGCTTTGCCGTTGCCGGAGCTCACCGGCAGGATGCTGGAACCGTCGGTGCCGCCACCGCCGTCGAGCTTGAGGCCGAGCATGGCGTTGGCGTCCAGGCCAAAGCCGACGGTGCCGGGGGTGTAGCCCGACTCGAAGATCCCGATGAGGCCCTGGCCCCATTCCTTGCTGTCATCGGTGTGAATGTCACGGCGATCGCGGTTCATGTAGTAGTTGCGGGTGTTGATCTTGAAGCTTGCTCCGTCGACGAAACCGTCGGCGGCCGGGGTGTCTGCCGCGTGGGCAAGGGGAACGATCGTTGCAGCAATCGCGAGGAATAACGGGGTGAACGTCAGCGAGGTTTTCACCGGTGGAGCTCCTTTGGGTCAATCGTAACCGGCCAGTGTTGTTGGGGTTCCTGGCCTTTTTTCAGCGCAAAAAAAAGCCGCTGAACTCAGCGGCTTTAAGACAGATTCCCAGTGTAGAGCCCTGGAAATAAGTCGAGGGAAATCGGGGGAGAGCGGGTCGGTCTTAACCGCTGCGCTCATCGATGCGACAAATTAGCGCAGGTGAGCGGTGCGATACAGAGTGTAACAAGATAATGACTGTTGCCCAAATCGCAACAGTCTGGTGGTAAGGCTGCGGGGCGTCCTGACAACCCCACGCAAGAATGTTAGCGTGCTTGCCATTCCCACGTAGTCGATGAGCCCGCCTTCCATGAAAAAGACTGTCCTCGCCTTCAGCCGCGTCACCCCGGAAATGATCGAACGCCTGCAACAGGATTTCGATGTCATCGCCCCCAACCCCAAGCTGGGGGACATCAACGCCCAGTTCAATGAAGCCTTGCCTCATGCCCACGGCCTGATTGGCGTAGGACGCAAACTGGGGCGCGCGCAACTGGAAGGCGCGAGCAAGCTGGAAGTGGTCTCCAGTGTGTCGGTGGGCTATGACAACTACGACCTGGCGTACTTCAATGAGCGCGGGATCATGCTCACCAACACCCCCGACGTACTCACCGAAAGCACCGCCGACCTGGCCTTCGCCCTGCTGATGAGCAGCGCCCGCCGCGTCGCCGAACTGGACGCCTGGACCAAGGCCGGTCAGTGGAAAGCCAGCGTGGGTGCGCCGTTGTTTGGCTGTGATGTGCACGGCAAGACCCTCGGCGTCGTCGGCATGGGCAACATCGGCGCGGCCATCGCCCGTCGGGGGCGCCTGGGGTTCAATATGCCGATTCTGTACAGCGGCAACAGCCGCAAGACCGAACTGGAACAGGAACTGGGCGCGCAATTCCGCAGCCTCGACCAGTTGCTGGCTGAGGCCGACTTCGTCTGCCTGGTGGTGCCGTTGAGCGAGAAAACCCGTCACCTGATCAGTCATCGTGAACTGGGCCTGATGAAATCCAGCGCGATCCTGGTGAACATCTCCCGTGGCCCGGTGGTGGATGAGCCGGCGCTGATCCAGGCTCTGCAAAACCAGACCATCCGTGGTGCAGGCCTGGACGTGTATGAGCAGGAGCCCCTGTCCGAGTCGCCGCTGTTCCAGCTGAGCAACGCCGTGACTCTGCCGCACATCGGCTCGGCCACCCATGAAACCCGCGAAGCCATGGCCAACCGCGCCCTGGAAAACCTGCGCAGCGCCTTGCTGGGCCAGCGCCCGCAGGATCTGGTCAACCCGCAGGTGTGGAAGGGCTGATCACTGCTTTTTGTAGGAGCGAGCTTGCTCGCGAAGAACCTGAGGGCGCTGTGTTTATTCAGGCTGCCCGCGTTATCGTTGACATTTTTCGCGGGCAAGCCCGCTCCTACAGTTTTTGGTCGTGGGGTCGATAACGGTCTATAGATCGTCATCCGTGATCCACAGAAGGTTTTTATGTCCACCACCAAAGTCCGCGCAGACTCACTCTCGCTTCTGCTCTTTACCTTGCGCAGCGGCAAGCTGATGGCGATCAACCTGCTGAAAGTCAGTGAAATCATTCCCTGCCCGCCGCTGACCAAGCTGCCGGAGTCGCACCCCCACGTCAAAGGCATCGCCACCTTGCGCGGCGCGGCCTTGTCGGTGATCGACCTGAGCCGGGCGCTGGGGGAAATGCCCCTGCAAGACCCGGACGGCGGCTGCCTGATCGTCACCGATGTGAGCCGTTCCAAGCAGGGCCTGCATGTGCAGGCGGTGAGCAAGATCGTGCACTGCCTGACCACGGATATCCGCCCGCCACCGTTTGGCTCCGGCGGCACGCGTTCGTTTATCACCGGCGTGACCCAGGTTGAGGGAGCTCTGGTGCAGGTACTGGACATCGAAAAAGTCATCCATGGCATCGCCCCGGCGCAGATCGAAGCGGCGCCTACCGACCTGACCATGGAAGAAGCCGAAGTACTGGGCAACGCCCGAATCCTGGTGGTGGATGACAGCCAGGTGGCGCTGCAGCAGTCGGTGCATACCCTGCGCAACCTCGGCCTCACCTGCCACACCGCCCGCAGCGCCAAGGAAGCGATCGACCGTTTGCTGGAGCTGCAAGGCACGGTCGAGCAAATCAACGTGGTGGTCTCGGACATCGAAATGTCTGAAATGGACGGTTACGCCTTCACCCGCACCTTGCGGGAAACCCCGGACTTCCAGGACCTCTATGTGCTGCTGCACACCTCCCTGGACAGTGCGATGAACAGCGAAAAAGCCCGCCTGGCCGGCGCCAACGCGGTGCTCACCAAATTTTCGTCGCCTGAACTGACCAAGTGCCTGGTGATCGCCGCCCAGACCGTGGCGCAACAGGGCATCTGACCGGTGGGTGAATACTTCCAGCTCCTGCGCCGGGACCTCACCGGCAGCCTGCCCGCCCCGCAATGGCCGGCAGACATTCAGCTGGATCATTACCACGAAGCACTGGCCCCGGCGATTCACGCGGTATTAAGCCTGGCCCAGGAGCAGGGTGGCGGACGTGTGGGCCCTCTTGAGCACTGGCGCAAGCAGTTCGTCACTGACGCCGAGTTCGACCCGAAGCTGTGCCTGGTGGCCAGTAACGCCAGCGGCATTCTTGGGGTGTCGCAATGCTGGACCAGCGCCTACATCAAGAACCTGGCTATTCATCCGTGCGCCCAGGGCATGGGACTGGGCCGGGCCTTGCTGTTGCACACGTTCCAGGTGTTCAAGCAACGTGGCGAGGCGTTTGTCGACCTCAAGGTGCTGGAGTCCAACCAGCGGGCCCGGCACGTGTATGAGCGTGCGGGCATGGTGTTTGTGCTGCGGGACATCGCCCCCGAGGACTGAAGGCGCTGGCGCATAACTTGCTTTGTACAGGGGCAGAACGGTGAACAGAGGCAAAAACCCGCCACCGTTGATGAGTGCCTTCTGACCTTGCCTGGTGACAGATCCTCCATGAATACCCATTTTTCCTGCGTCGGTTGCGGCAAGTGCTGCACCGACCACCATGTACCCCTGACCCTTGAAGAAGCCCGCAGCTGGGCGGCTGACGGCGGTAATGTCATCGTGCTGGTGGAAGGATTCCTGGGCAGTGGCCTGGGGCTGCCCGAGTTGCAGCGCGAGCATGCACAACGCCGGTCCGCCGTCGTGCCCAGCGGCAATACCGAGGCGTATGTGGCAATCACCTTTGCCGCCTACAACGCCGGGCGCTGCCGGAATCTTGACGAAGACAACCGTTGCGGCATCTACGAGCGCCGGCCTTTGGTGTGCCGTATCTACCCGATGGAGATCAACCCGCATATCCCGTTGAACCCGGGCGCGAAGGATTGCCCGCCGGAATCCTGGGAACAGGGGCCGGCGCTGATCGTCGGCGGCGAGTTGATGGACAAGGAACTGGCCGAGTTGATCCACCGTTCACGCCAGGCTGACCGCGACGATATCCAGGCCAAGGAAGCGGTGTGTGGGCTGCTGGGCATTCACACCACCGCGCTCAAGGGTGACGGGTTTACCGCGTACCTGCCGGACATGGGCCTGTTTGCCCAGGCCATCGAGCTGGCGCTGCACGAGACGGTGCAGGCCAATGAGTGGGTGTTTCACGTGTCCGGGATGGACATTGCCGAGCAGTTGCTGGATGCCGGCGCCCGGATTGCCACCGAGGTGCCGGCCAACTATGCGTTCATTTCGTTGCGCGCGGCTTGAGCTAAAAGCTGGCCAGGCACTCGATTTCGACCCGGGCATCCAGCACTAGCTTGGCAGCAGCAAAGGTCGTGCGGGTGGGAAGGCGATCCGCTGGAAAGTAGCTGGCATAGACATTGTTCATGGCCGCGAAATCGTCGATGTCGACAAGAATCACCGTACATTTTGCGACCCTGTCCATGGCCAGCCCTTTGTCCTTGAGTGTGCTGCGTAATGTTTCCAGGGCCTTGGCTGTTTGTGCACCAATGCCTCCTCTCACCAGTTTGCCGTGCTCATCGAGTCCCAGCAGCCCGGAGATATAGAGGGTTTGCCCCACTTGCACCGTTTGTGAGAAAGGCAAGTCGCCGCCTGCCGGTGTGTACAACATCGGGGCCGGATCGCTGTTTGAAGTCCGTAGATAATGCTGGGTAATCAGCGCGTATTGGCCACTTTCCTTCAGACGTTGCAGGGCCTGGTTCAGGGCCAATCGCAGATCGGGCTCTTCTTTGCGAACCCCGATGGCCACACCATTGCCGAGCATTTCATCGACAATGCCGATACCCGCGAACTCAAAGTCGGCGCCTTCGGGCGTTTTCAGCAAGGCGTCGGAGATCTCGAGGGTGTCTTGCAAGGTTGCGTCTATGTCGCCAGCCAGCAGGCTGCTGATCAGCTCCGCATTCAGGTTGAAACTTCGGACTACCACGCCATGGGGAGCCCACCGCGCCAAGGCATAGGCTTCTCGGCTGGTACCCGCCAGGACGCCAATCCGTTTGTCTTGAAGTGCGTTGGCCTCAGGCGCCAGCCCGAGACGCTTGCGTGCGACAAGCCTCGTTTCCAGTGGGTAGAGATTATCGGTAAAGTCGATTTTCTCCCGCCGTGCCGGGGTGGCCGACATAGGCATGATCGCATCGAATCGACGCGCCTCGAGTGCTGCAAGATTGGTTGAATAGTCTTGATCAACCCACACGCAACGCACCTTGAGCTCTGCACACAAGGCGTTGCCCAGCTCTATGTTCAACCCGATCAACTCACCTTGGGCATTGCGGCTTTCAAACGGTGGTACCAAGGCCTCTACCCCGAAACGTATCTCGGCCAGCGTTTTTTCAGCCGCGTACGTCACGGAGCACAGGGTTCCTGTGACCGCAGATAAAACCAGTGCCAACAGTATTCTCAGGGATGTCATTTGCCTGTCCTGTAGGAAGAAAAATGGGAGGCCGTTCTGGCCCCGTCTCCGGCGCCTGACCTCCTCAGAAGCTTTAACAGACACACCCAGGCCTTCAATCAAGACACTTCCTTCTTTCCTGTAGGAGCTGACTCAAAATCGTGTCGGACATTCTTTGACCTAGCGCCGCTTGCCCCAGAACTCCTCCGCCAGCCGCCGCAAGTCATCCGCCAGCCCTGCCACATCCCCCGAGCTGAGCTGGCTTTGCTGGCCGGCGGTGACCGTCACTTCCCCGGCGTTGCGGATGCCGATGATGTTGCGGTTGATGTCTTCGCTCACCGCGCTCTGTTCTTCCACCGCTGCTGCGATTTGCTGGCTCATGGCGGTAATCCGGCTCACCCGCTGGCTGATCCCGTCCAGCGCGGCAGCAGCGCGCTGGGCCTGATCGACGCTGGCCTCGACATGCTGGCTGCTTTGCGCCATCGCCTGCACCGCGTCCCGGGCGCCGCCTTGCAGGGTGCTGATCATGCGCTGGATTTCATTGGTCGACTGCTGCGTGCGCTGGGCCAGGCCGCGTACTTCATCGGCCACCACGGCAAACCCGCGTCCCTGTTCCCCGGCCCGTGCTGCTTCGATGGCGGCATTGAGTGCCAGCAGATTGGTCTGCTCGGCAATCGCGCGGATCACTTCCAGTACCCCGGAAATATCGCCGCTGTGGCTTTCCAGTTGATGGATCACTTCGGTGGCACGCGCCAGTTCCTGGGACAGCCGCAGCACCGCGTCGCGGCTTTCATCCACGCGCTGGTGGCCTTCCCGGGTCTCGCTGCCGGCCTGGTCAGCGGCCTTTGAGGCCTGCAACGCGTGTTCGGCGACTTGGGCCACGCTGGCGGCCATTTGATTGATCGCGGCGGCGACCTGATCGGTCTGGGTCTGTTGGCCGAGGCTGCTGCTGTGGCTGCTGTCCAACTGCCGCACCAAAGCTGCGGCATGCCCGGACAAGCGTTGCGAGGCGTCGCCAATACGCCCCACCACGGCGCTCACCTGGGCTTCCAGCATCTGCATGGCAAACTCGATGCGCCCGAACTCATCCTCACGCCCGGTGTAGATCGCCTGGCTCAGCGGGTTGTCAGCAATCAACCGCGCTCGCCGGTTCAACCGGGCCAGGGGCCGCAACAACCCGTGAACGCCCGCTACCCCCACGGCACACGCGGCCGTTACCGCCAGCAGTTGCCAGACCACCGGGTAGCTCGCAAGCCCCAGACCCAATGCCCAGGTGGCGGCGCAAGCCCCCAAAACCCAGGCCGACAGTTTGAGGGGCATGCCCACCACGGGCCGTACTCGCCGCGTGCCGGCACGCAGGCGGGCATAAGCGCGCTCGGCCACGTGCACCCGCCGCGCATCGGGCTTGGTGCGCACCGACTGATACTCCACCGTCACGCCGTCCCGGGTGACCGGCGTGGCATAGGCGCTGACCCAGTAGTGATCACCGTTCTTGCAGCGATTTTTCACCATGCCCATCCACGAGCGGCCGCTCTTCAACACCTGCCACATGTGGGCAAAGGCAGCTGCAGGCATGTCCGGGTGGCGCAGCAGGTTATGGGGCGCGCCCAGCAACTCCTCTCGGGTGTAGCCGCTGATGTCGATGAAGTCCTGGTTGGCGTAGGTGATTGCGCTGGTCAGGTCGGTGGTCGAGAGGATGTTGGCGTCGGGGGCAAAGTCCACATTTCGACCGGTGACCGGCAGATTGATCTTCATGGAAACGCGCGCTCGTGATTGTTGGAGGAGTCGGCAGGGCGTCGACTCTAAGCGCACCGTTTGGGCAAATACTGATCCAGCTCATGTTCTGCGCAATTAATTGGCCATTACGGTTTGGAGGGCGGCGCCTCCAGATGGTAGGGCTGGACGATGCGTTGGTACTCGCCACTCTGCATCAGTTGCTCAAGGGCGCCGTTGAGGGCATTGCGCAAGGCAGTGTCGGGCTTGCGCAGCGCAATCGCTACGCCATTGCCCAACAGATCGGTGATGACGGCGGGGCCGAGGAAGTCGAAAATCTGGCCCTCGTCGGTGTCGAGCAGTGCCTCACGGATCTCCACCGTGCCTTGCAGCGTGGCATCGATGTCGCCCGCCAACAGGCTGCGAATCAGTTCGTCATTGCGCCAGAAACCCTTGATGATGACGCCCCTCGGCCCCCACTTCGACAGGGCGAAGGCCTCGCGGTTGCTGCCCACCAGCACGCCCACGCGCTTACCCTTCAGCGACCGAGGGGTCGGCATCAAGCCTGATTTCTTGCGGGCCACCAGACGCGTGGTGATCGGATATAGGTCGTCGGTGAAACTCACCCGCTGGCGCCGCTTCGACGTAGGGGCCATGCCCATGATCGCGTCGAATTGCCTGGCTTCAAGGGCGGGGAAATTCTCCATAAGGACCTGATCCACCCAGGTGCACCGCACATTGAGCTGTACGCACAAGGCGTTGCCCAATTCGATGTTCAGCCCGACCAGTTGGCCTTGTTGATTGCGGCTTTGGAAAGGAGGGAATTGCGCGGCGACGGCGAAACGAATTTCGTGCCGTGGTTGCTCTACGGCCGCAGCGGTGGAAAAAACACCGACCATCAGCGACAGGCCCAGCACAACGCAGCTGCGTATCAGAATCACGGGAACGTCCTTTTCCGGAAAACCAGCGTCACCGCGGCGGGTCCCGGGAATAAGAATCGGGGCCCGCGGGTGTCGTGCAAGCTTTCAAGAATTGGACGCAGGCCTACAAGGCGAAACGTCAGTAAACGTTGTAGGCACTCATCGCGATTGCGAGGGAATTGTTACCGGTCAGCGCTTGCCCATCGAGCGACGGGTGCCGGGAGGTGCCATGCCCGGGCTCTTGGTATGACCGTTCTTCGCGCCGTTTTTGTACCACGGCTGGCTGGCATTTTTCGCCCCGGCCAGTTCGCCCGGCTTGAACGGAAACTTGAACGCCGGGATCTCGGCCTTGGTTTCGCCTTCGACGCTGTCAGGATTGGCCTGTGGGTCGATGTCGACCGCTTCAGCAGCGGGTTGTGTCGGGGAATTCATGGTGGCTCCGGGGAGTGCTGAAAATGACGCGGGCCCGACTTGCAGGCCACACCGGCGCGCAGTATACCTGCGCGCCTCGGATCTTTAACCACTGCTCGTACGAATGGTCGGACTTTACTGACGGCGCTGTCAGTTAGCAGTCACTTTGCTGACCGGGTTGGCGGGCTATAAAGAACCTTCATTCTTCCGATCCTTTGCCCTGGCGCCTCACCCCATGCACATTCAACGAAAACCTGCCTTGATCGTGGGCGTCCTCGTGGTACTGGCCGTGGTTGCCTGGGCGCTGACCCGCCCGGCCAAGACCAAACTGACCGCGCCCACGGCGATTCCGGTGCGGGTGATCAGCGTCAAAGAGCAGGACATCCCGCGTTTTGTCAGCGGTATTGGCTCGGTGCTGTCGTTGCACAGCGTGGTGATTCGCCCGCAGATCGACGGCATCCTCACCAAATTGCTGGTCAAGGAAGGCCAACTGGTGAAAACCGGCGACCTGCTGGCGACCATTGATGACCGTTCGATCCGCGCCAGCCTGGACCAGGCCAAGGCGCAACTGGGGGAAAGCCAGGCGCAACTGCAAGTGGCGCTGGTCAACCTCAAACGCTACAAGGAACTGAGCATCGACGACGGCGTGTCCAAGCAGACCTATGACCAGCAGCAAGCCCTGGTCAATCAGCTCAAGGCCACGGCCCAAGGCAACCAGGCCGCTATTGATTCGGCCCAGGTGCAGCTTTCGTACACCCAGATTCGCTCACCGGTCACCGGTCGCGTCGGGATTCGCACCGTGGATGAAGGCAACTTCCTGCGCATGAGCGACACCCAAGGCTTGTTCTCCGTCACTCAGATCGACCCGATTGCCGTGGAGTTCTCCCTGCCGCAACAAATGCTCCCGACCCTGCAAGGCCTGATCGCTGCGCAACTGCCTGCCGACGTCAACGCTTACATGGGCGCCGATACCGATGGCGAGACCGGCGACCTGCTGGGCGAAGGCCGCCTGAGCCTGATCGACAACCAGATCAGCGGCACCACCGGCACCATCCGCGCCAAGGCCGAGTTCAGCAACGGTGCGCAAAAACTCTGGCCGGGGCAGTTGGTGACCATCAAGATCCAGACCGCCCTGCACAAGAACGCCCTGGTGGTGCCGACCACGGTGGTGCAACGCGGCCTGGATTCGCACTTCGTGTACCGGGTCAACGGTGACAAGGTCGACATCGTGCCGGTGCAAGTGGTGTATCAGGACAGCGACATCAACATCCTCCGGGGTGTGCAGGCCGGTGATGTACTGGTCAGCGATGGCCAGTCGCGGCTCAAGGCCGGCGCTCAGGTCGATGTGCTCAAGGAACCGCCGCAGGCGATCCAGACCGTTGATGCCAAGGTGCAGCCATGAGTGGCAGTCGTTCGCCGTCGGCCTGGTGCGTCGACCACCCGGTCGCCACCTTGCTGCTGACCTTCGCCCTGGTGTTGCTCGGGATGATTGCCTTCCCGCGCCTGGCGATCGCCCCACTGCCGGAGGCCGAGTTTCCGACGATCCAGGTCAGCGCCACGCTGCCCGGCGCCAGCCCGGACACCATGGCTTCCTCCGTGGCCACCCCGTTGGAGGTGCAATTCAGTGCCATCCCCGGCATGACCCAGATGACCTCCAGCAGTGCCTTGGGCTCCAGCCTGCTGACCCTGCAATTCACCCTCAACAAGAGCATCGACACCGCCGCGCAAGAAGTGCAGGCGGCGATCAACACCGCGTCGGGCAAACTGCCCAGCGACATGCCGAGCCTGCCGACCTGGAAGAAGGTCAACCCGGCGGACAGCCCGGTGCTGATCCTCAGCGTCAGCTCCGACAGCATGCCCAGCACCGAGCTGAGCGACTACGTGGAAACCCTGCTGGCCCGTCAGATCAGCCAGATCGACGGTGTCGGCCAGATCAACATCACCGGCCAGCAACGCCCGGCCATCCGCGTGCAGGCGTCGCCCGATAAACTCGCGGCCATCGGCCTGACCCTGGCCGACGTGCGCCTGGCCATCCAGCAATCGAGCCTGAACCTGGCCAAGGGCGCGATCTACGGCGAGAACAGCGTGTCGACCCTGTCGACCAACGACCAGCTGTTCCATCCCGAGGAATACGCCCAGTTGATTGTGTCCTACAAGAATGGGGCACCGGTCCAGCTGCGCGACATCGCCAAAGTGATCAACGGTTCAGAAAACGCCTACGTGCAGGCGTGGTCCGGCGACACGCCGGGCGTCAACCTGGTGATCTCCCGCCAGCCCGGCGCGAACATCGTCGAGACCGTGGACCGTATTCAATCCGAGCTGCCACGCCTGCAAACCATGTTGCCGGCCTCGGTGCAGGTCAGCGTATTGACCGACCGCACCAAGACCATCCGCGCGTCCCTGCATGAAGTGGAAGTGACCCTGCTGATCGCGATCCTGCTGGTGGTGGCGGTGATGGCGCTGTTCCTGCGCCAGTTGTCGGCCACGTTGATCGTGTCCAGCGTACTGGGTGTGTCGCTGGTGGCCAGTTTTGCGCTGATGTACCTGATGGGCTTCAGCCTGAACAACCTGACCCTGGTGGCGATCGTGATCGCCGTGGGGTTTGTGGTGGACGATGCCATCGTGGTGGTGGAAAACATTCACCGGCACCTGGAGGCGGGCCTCGACAAGCGCGAAGCCGCAATCAAGGGCGCGGGGGAAATCGGCTTTACCGTGGTGTCCATCAGCTTCTCGCTGGTGGCGGCGTTTATTCCACTGCTGTTCATGGGCGGTGTGGTGGGGCGGTTGTTCAAGGAGTTTGCGCTGACGGCCACGTCGACCATCCTGATCTCGGTGGTGGTTTCACTGACCCTGGCGCCGACCCTGGCCGCCTTGTTCATGCGCGCGCCGACCCATCACGCCCACGACAAACCTGGTTTCAGCGAACGCCTGCTCGCCGGCTATGCGCGCAATCTGCGCCGCGCCCTGGCCCACCAACGCACCATGGCCGCGATCTTCATGGTGACCCTGGCCCTGGCCGTGGTTGGCTACGTGTTTATTCCCAAGGGCTTCTTCCCCGTACAAGACACCGGCTTCGTCCTCGGCACCAGCGAGGCGGCGGCCGACGTGTCGTTCCCGGACATGGTCGCCAAGCACAAGGCGCTCGCCGAGATCGTCAAGGATGACCCGGCGGTGGAAGCGTTCTCCCATTCGGTGGGCGTGACCGGCAGCAACCAGACCATCGCCAACGGCCGGTTCTGGATCGCCTTGAAAGATCGCGGGGACCGCGACGTGTCGGCCAGCCAGTTTATCGACCGTATCCGGCCAAAACTGGCGAAAGTGCCGGGCATCGTGCTGTACCTGCGTGCCGGCCAGGACATCAACTTGAGCTCCGGCCCCAGCCGCGCCCAGTACCAGTACGTGCTCAAGAGCAACGACGGCCCCACGCTGAATACCTGGACCCAGCGCCTCACCGAAAAACTGCGGGCCAACCCGGCGTTCCGCGACCTGTCCAACGACTTGCAACTGGGGGGCAGCATCACCCACATCAGCATCGACCGTCAGGCCGCCGCGCGGTTTGGCCTCACTGCCACCGATGTGGACCAGGCGCTGTACGACGCCTTCGGCCAGCGCCAGATCAACGAATTCCAGACCGAGATCAACCAATACCAAGTGGTGCTGGAGCTGGACACCCAGCAGCGCGGCAAGGCCGAAAGCCTGAACTACTTCTACCTGCGCTCGCCGCTGACCAACGAGATGGTGCCGCTGTCGGCACTGGCCAAGGTCGACCCGCCTACGGTCGGGCCGTTGTCCATCAGCCATGACGGCATGTTCCCGGCGGCCAACCTGTCGTTCAACCTGGCGCCGGGCGTCGCGTTGGGGGATGCGGTGATCATGCTCAACCAGGCCAAGAATGAAATCGGCATGCCGACCACCATCATCGGCAACTTCCAGGGTGCGGCCCAGGCGTTCCAGAGTTCGCTGGCCAGCCAGCCCTGGCTGATCCTCGCGGCACTGGTGGCGGTCTACATTATCCTGGGCGTGCTGTACGAGAGCTTCGTGCACCCGCTGACGATCATTTCCACCTTGCCGTCGGCGGGGCTTGGGGCGCTGATCATGTTGTCGCTGATGGGCCAGGACTTCTCGATCATGGCGCTGATCGGCCTGGTGCTGCTGATCGGGATCGTGAAGAAGAACGGTATCCTGATGATCGACTTCGCCCTGGACGCCCAGCGCGTACGCGGCCTGCCGCCTGAAGAGGCGATTTATGAAGCGTGCGTCACGCGGTTCCGGCCGATCATCATGACCACCCTGGCCGCGCTGCTGGGTGCGGTGCCGCTGATGCTGGGCTCCGGCCCCGGTGCGGAAATGCGCCAACCCCTCGGTATCGCGGTGGTGGGCGGGTTGCTGGTGAGCCAGGCGCTGACGCTGTTCACCACGCCGGTCATATACTTGTACCTTGAGAAGTTTTTCCATAGACCCAAACCAGCTCCCCTGCTGGCAACCACACACTGAGGCTGAGGCCCCGTCCTGGAACAAAAGGCTCATGCGTGTACTGATTATTGAAGACGAAGAAAAAACTGCCGACTACCTGCACCGCGGGCTGACGGAGCAGGGCTATACCGTCGACGTTGCCCGTGAAGGCGTCGAAGGGTTGCACCTTGCCCTGGAGAACGATTACGCGGTGATCGTGCTCGACGTAATGCTGCCCGGCCTGGATGGCTTTGGCGTATTGCGCGCGCTGCGGGCCCGCAAGCAAACGCCGGTGATTATGCTCACCGCCCGCGAGCGCGTGGAAGACCGCATCCGTGGCCTGCGCGAAGGGGCGGACGATTACCTCGGCAAGCCGTTCTCGTTCCTTGAACTGGTGGCGCGCCTGCAAGCCCTGACCCGTCGCAGCGGCGGGCACGAGCCGGTGCAGGTGACCATCGCCGACCTGTGGATCGACCTGATCAGCCGCAAGGCCAGTCGCAACGGGGTTCGGCTGGACCTGACCGCCAAGGAGTTCTCGCTGCTCAGCGTTTTGGCCCGGCGCCAGGGTGAAATCCTGTCCAAGACCTCGATTGCGGAAATGGTCTGGGACATCAATTTCGACAGCGACGCCAACGTGGTGGAAGTGGCGATCAAGCGCCTGCGGGCCAAGCTCGACGGCCCGTTCGAACAAAAGCTGCTGCACACCATTCGCGGCATGGGTTACGTGCTGGAGAACCGCAGTGTCGGCTAACTCCATCGCCCTGCGCCTGAGCGGGATGTTCACGCTGGTGGCGCTGCTGATCTTCCTGTTGATCGGCGGCGCGCTGTACCAGCAGGTAGACAAAGGCCTGGGCTTGCTGCCCGGTGCCGAGCTGGATGCGCGTTACAGCGTGCTGGAGTCCTCGGTGAATCGCTTTGGTACGCCGGACCATTGGGCCAAGATCACCGCCAAGCTCAAGCTGTTGGGTGAAGAAGACAAGCGCATCCGTTTCTGGGTGGTGAGCAGCGACCCCACCTACGAATATGGCAACCCGGACGCGCAGATTCGGGCCTTCGCCGAAGGCCCGACCGGCAAGCGTGATTTGCACCTGCCGGGCCATCATCATCCGTTCAAAGTGCTGGTCAGCCAGTTCCCGGCCAAGGACCAGCGCCCGCCGCTGCGTTTCATGATCGCGGTCGACACCGAGAATTTCCGCGCCACCCAACATCAACTGCTGGTGGCGCTGATCGGCCTGGCGTTCGTGGGGGTGCTGCTGGCGTCGTTGCTGGGGTTCTGGGTCGCACGTATCGGCCTCAAGCCGTTGATCAAACTGTCGGATGAGGCGCAGAAACTCGCGCCGCCGAAACTCTCCGGGCGCCTGCAATTGTCGCCATTGCCGCCGGAGCTGAAGCAGTTCGTCAATTCCTTCAACTCGACCCTGGACCGGGTGGAGCAAGCGTACTCGCGCCTGGAATCGTTCAACGCCGACGTGGCCCATGAACTGCGCTCGCCGTTGACCAACCTGATTGGCCAGACCCAGGTGGCGCTGACCCGTGGGCGTTCGGCCGAGCATTATTTCGAGGTGCTGCAATCGAACCTGGAAGAGCTGGAGCGCCTGCGTTCGATCATCAATGACATGCTGTTTCTGGCCAGCGCCGACCAGGGCAGCAAGGCCACCAAGCTGATCACCAGTTCACTGGCGGATGAAGTGGCGACCACCCTGGATTACCTCGACTTCATCCTGGAAGACGCCCAGGTGCAGGTACGCGTGAGCGGCGATGCCCAGGTGCAGATCGAGAAGGCGCATCTGCGCCGGGCGTTGATCAATCTGTTGAGCAACGCGGTGCAGCACACGGCCCCGGGGCAGGTGATCGAGGTGAAGATCGAAGTGCTGGAGGACCACGTGGCGATCGGGGTGACCAACCCGGGCGATGAGATTGCCAGCGAGCATCTGCCTCGGTTGTTCGAGCGGTTCTATCGGGTGGACGCGTCCCGCAGCAATAGCGGGGCGAATCACGGATTGGGGCTGGCGATCGTCAAGGCGATCGCGCTGATGCACGGCGGGGATGTGTTTGTGCGCAGCGAGGGTGGCGGCAACACCTTTGGCATTACGCTGCCGGTGTAGCCGCTGACCAGCTTCAGTTACTCAGCCGGGCCCCGCCCAGACTGCCACTCAGCTCATAGGCGGCCAGTTCCGCCTGATGCGCGGCCATGATTTCCGGCAGTGAACTGCGCAGGTATTCGACCCACGTCTTGATCTTCGCATCCAGGTACTGGCGCGAAGGGTAGATGGCGTACAGGTTGAGTTCCTGGGAACGATAGTTGGGCATCACCCGCACCAGCGTGCCGTTGCGCAGCCCTTCAATCGCCGCATACACCGGCAACAGGCCAACGCCCATGCCGCTGGTGATCGCGGTTTTCATCGCATCCGCCGAGTTCACCAGGAACGGTGAGCTGTTGATCGCCACGCTCTCCTGGCCCTCTGGCCCGTTGAACGACCATTTGTCCAACTGAATCACCGGGCTGACCAGGCGCAGGCACGCGTGGTTGAGCAGGTCACTGGGCCGTTGTGCGCAGCCATTGGCCTTGACGTAGGCCGGCGAGGCACAGGCGATGCTGTAAGTTATCCCCAGCCGCTGCGAGACGAAACCCGAATCCGGCAGCTCGCTGGCCAGCACGATGGACACGTCGTAACCCTCGTCCAGCAGGTCCGGCACGCGGTTGGCCATGGTCAGGTCAAAGGTCACGTCCGGGTGGGTGCGGCGGTAGCGGGCAATCGCATCGATCACGAAGTGCTGGCCGATGCCGGTCATGGTGTGCACTTTCAGCTGCCCGGCGGGGCGGGCGTGGGCGTCGCTGGCTTCGGCCTCGGCTTCCTCGACATACGCCAGGATCTGCTCGCAGCGCAGCAAATAGCGCTTGCCGGCCTCGGTCAGGGCGATGCGGCGGGTGGTGCGGTTGAGCAAACGGGTTTGCAGATGGGCCTCAAGGTTGGAGACCGCGCGCGAGACGTTGGCAGTGGTGGTATCCAGTTGCACGGCGGCGGCGGTGAAGCTGCCGGCTTCGGCCACACAACTGAAGGCGCGCATGTTTTGCAAAGTGTCCATGGGGTGCTCTCTGGGAGATGGCAAATTGTGACACGAAGTTTCTTTTTTTTGCAGAGCGAATAATGAACCTACCAAAAGATTATCGCCTGAACGGTAACAAAGATTCACAAGAATCCCACCTTATCGCCATCCGGCCCGCCCCTTAGAATTGCGCCACCTTCCCCGCAACACCCTCTCAGGAATTCGCAGCAGTGCCGCGTCGCATCAGCAGAGAGCTGAAGACTCTCAGTGTTTGGGCCTTATCGTTAGCAATCAGCGGCTGCATCGGAACCGGAGGAATTGCCCCCAAAGGGCAGGCACTCGCCGCCAATACATTGGCCACCGACGAAGCGATCAAAATCGCTGCCCAGGACGCCCACTGGCCCACTGCGCAATGGTGGCAAGCCTACGGCGACCCGCAACTCAACCACTGGATCGACCTCGCCGTGCAAGGCAGCCCGAGCATGGCCATGGCCGCCGCGCGGGTGCGTGAAGCCCGGGCCCTGGCCGGGATTGCCGAGTCGGCCGAGTCGTTGCAGATCAATGGCGACGCCACGCTCAAACGCCATAACTGGCCGAGCGACCAATTCTACGGCCCGGGCGCGCTGGACAATTCCACCACCTGGGACAACAACGCGTCCCTGGGCTTCAGCTATGCCCTCGACCTTTGGGGCCGCGAAAGCAATGCCACCGAGCGCGCCGTGGACATGGCCCACATGAGCGCTGCCGAAGCGCGCCAGGCCCAGCTCGAATTGCAGAGCAACGTGGTGCGCGCCTATATCCAGCTCTCGCTGCACTTCGCCCAGCGCGACATCGTCGCCGCCACCCTGGCCCAGCAACAACAGATCCTCGATCTTGCGCAAAAGCGCTTGAATGGCGGGATCGGCACCCACTTCGAAGTCAGCCAGGCCGAGACGCCGTTGCCGGAAACCCATCGGCAACTGGACGCCCTGGACGAAGAGATTGCCCTGAGCCGCAACCAGTTGGCTGCGCTGGCGGGCAAAGGGCCGGGGGCGGGCGCGCAGTTGCAGCGGCCCACCCTGTCCCTCGGTGCGCCGCTGAAATTGCCCTCGAGCTTGCCCGCCGAACTGCTCGGCCAGCGCCCCGACGTGGTCGCCAGCCGCTGGCAAGTGGCGGCCCAGGCCCGTGGCATTGATGTGGCCCACGCCGGGTTCTACCCCAACGTCGACCTGGTGGGCAGCCTCGGCTACGTCGCCACCGGCGGCGGCATGCTGGAGTTCCTGACCGGCAAGAAACTCAATTACACCGCCGGCCCGGCCATCAGCCTGCCGATCTTCGACGGCGGCCGCCTGCGCTCGCAACTGGGTGAAGCCAGTGCCGGCTACGACATCGCCGTGGCCCACTACAACCAGACCCTGGTCAACGCGCTCAAGGGCATCAGCGACCAATTGATCCGCCGCGAGTCGATGGACAAGCAGCAGGCCTTCGCCGCCGAGTCCGTGGCCTCGGCGCAGAAAACCTACGACATCGCGATGATCGCCTACCAGCGCGGCCTTACCGACTACCTCAACGTGCTGAATGCCCAGAGCCTGTTGTTCCGCCAGCAGCAGGTGCAGCAACAGGTCCAGGCCGCACGCCTGAGTGCCCACGCCGAACTGGTGACCGCATTGGGCGGTGGCCTCGGCGCCGGCAGCGATGTGCCTCAGGACAGCAAGACCTTACCGAGCAAGACCCCGGCGGCCCTGGCCGTGTTTGATCACTGAGTAGGATGCGATGACTCCCTTGCCTGCACCGCTGCGCTGGTTGCACTCGCTTGAGTGGCGCCGTGGTTTCTTCGATTGGGCACGCAGTGACGGCGTGACCTGGGTCTATATCTTCAAGGTGCTGATCGCGGCCTTCCTGACCTTGTGGCTCGCCATGCGCCTGGAGTTGCCGCAACCGCGCACCGCGATGATCACCGTATTTATCGTGATGCAGCCGCAAAGCGGCCAAGTGTTCGCCAAGAGTTTTTACCGCTTCCTTGGCACCCTGGCGGGGTCGGCGGTGATGGTGTTTCTGATCGCGTTGTTTGCGCAGAACACTGAGCTGTTCCTCGGTTCGCTGGCGATCTGGGTCGGCATCTGCACCGCTGGCGCGACCCGCAACCGCAACTTCCGCGCCTACGGTTTTGTACTGGCCGGCTACACCGCCGCGATGGTCGGGCTGCCGGCCCTGGCCCATCCCGACGGCGCGTTCATGGCGGCGGTCTGGCGGGTGCTGGAAATTTCCCTGGGGATTGTCTGCTCCACGCTGGTCAGCGCCGCGATCCTGCCGCAAACCGCCAGTGCCGCGATGCGCAATGCCTTGTACCAACGCTTCGGGGTGTTTGCGTTGTTCGTCACCGACGGCCTGCGCGGTCGCAGCGAGCGCGAAGGGTTTGAACGCAGCAACGTGCGCTTTATCGCCGAAGCCGTGGGCCTGGAAGGGCTGCGCAGCATCACCGTGTTCGAAGACCCGCACATGCGTCGGCGCAATGGCCGTCTGACCCGTTTGAACAGCGAGTTCATGGGCATCACCACCCGTTTCAACGCCTTGCACCAATTGCTGGAACGCCTGCGCAGCAATCAGGCTGACCATGTGGTGGCGGCCATCAAGCCGGGCCTGCAAGACCTGGCCGAATTGCTCGACGGCTTCTCCGGTCGCGCCCTCACCAGCCCCGATGCGGCGCGCCTGGTCAGCCAACTGACGGCTTACAAAGAGGGCCTGCCCGCCAAGGTCCGCAGCCTGCGGGCGAGCTTTCAGGAAAGCGCGCCCAGCGACGCCGAGCAGCTGGATTTCCACACCGCCTACGAGCTGCTGTACCGCTTCGTCGACGAGTTGCACAGCTACGCACAAACCCACGCGTCCCTGGCCGACCACAGCCACGAACGCGAACACTGGGACGAGCCCTACACCCCGAAAACCAACTGGCTGGCCTGCGCCGCCTCGGGGATTCGCGCGTCATTTATCCTGATCGTGCTCGGCAGTTATTGGGTGGCCACCGCCTGGCCCAGCGGCGCCACCATGACCCTGATCGCTGCTGCGACGGTGGGCTTGTCCGCCGCCACGCCCAACCCCAAGCGCATGGCGTTTCAGATGGCTTGCGGCACCTTGATCGGGGCGCTGGTGGGCTTTGTCGAGATGTTCTTCGTGTTCCCCTGGATCGACGGGTTCCCGCTGCTGTGCGTGATGCTCGCCCCGGTGATCATCTTCGGCTCGTTCCTGGCCTCTCGCCCGCAATACGCGGGAGTCGGCGTCGGGTTGCTGATCTTCTTCAGTACCGGTTCGGTGCCGGATAACCTGACGATCTACAACCCCTACACCTTCATCAACGACTACATCGCCATGGTCATCGGCATGCTGGTGTGTGCGGCCGCGGGCGCGATCATCCTGCCGCCCAACAGCCGCTGGTTGTGGCGCCGGCTGGAGCAGGATTTGCGCGAGCAAGTGGTGTTCGCCATCAGCGGCAAGCTCAAGGGCCTGGCGTCAGGTTTCGAAAGCCGCACCCGCGACCTGCTGCACCAGGCCTATGGTTTCGCCGCCGGGCAACCGCAGGTACAACGCAACCTGCTGCGCTGGATGTTCGTGGTGCTGGAAGTCGGCCACGCAATTATCGAGTTGCGCAAGGAACAGGCGATCTTGCCGGTGCACCCGGCGTATGCCGAGTCCCAGCCGTGGCGCCAGGCGATCCGGGTGATGGGCCGTTCGCTGGTACGGCTGTTCCTGCAACCCAGCGCCAGCAACCTGGAGCGCAGCCTGATCGCCGTCGACCATGCCATCAGCCGCGTGCAGGCCACCGACGAACCCTTCGCCCCGCACTTCGACACCTCGGCCCTGCGCCGGGTGAAAAGTTACCTGCACTTTATCCGCACCTCCTTGCTGGACCCGCAATCACCCCTGGCTGCCCTCAAGCCCGAAGGACCCGCTCATGCCTCGTGAAATCGCCTTCCACGGCGTGTACATGCCCACCATGACCCTGATGTTTCTGATCGCGGCGGGCCTGGCCTGGGCCCTCGACCGGTTCCTGGCCGGCTTTGACCTGTACCGTTTTTTCTGGCACCCGGCGCTGCTGCGCCTGAGCCTGTTCGCTTGCTTGTTCGGCGCCCTGGCGCTGACCGTCTACCGTTGAGAATGCCCCGATGAAAAAGTTTTTCAGCCTGCTCGCGACCTTGCTGGTACTGGCCCTGGCGATCTGGATTGGCCGCACGTTGTGGGTGCAGTACATGGAAACCCCCTGGACCCGCGATGGCCGGGTGCGTGCCGATATCATCAACGTCGCCGCCGACGTGACGGGCGAGGTGGTCAACGTCCCGGTGCGTGACAACCAATTGGTGAAAAAGGGCGACCTGCTGATGCAGATCGACCCCGAGCACTACCAGATTGCCGTCAAGCAGGCGCAGTCGCTGGTGGCGTCCCGCAAGGCCACCTGGGAAATGCGCAAGGTCAACGCCCACCGCCGCGCCGACCTCGATGCCCTGGTGATCTCCAAGGAAAACCGCGACGACGCCAGCAACATCGCCGACTCGGCCCTGGCGGATTACCAGCACGCGCTGGCGCAACTGGAAGCGGCCGAACTCAACCTCAAGCGCACCCAGGTGGTGGCGGCGGTGGATGGCTACGTTACCAACCTCAACGTGCACCGGGGCGACTACGCGCGCATCGGCGAAGCGAAGATGGCGGTGGTGGATATGAACTCGTTCTGGGTGTATGGCTTCTTTGAAGAAACCAAGCTGCCTCACGTCAAAGTCGGGGATAAAGCCGACATGCAACTGATGAGCGGCGAAACCCTCAAGGGCCACGTGGAAAGCATCTCGCGCGGGATCTACGACCGTGACAACCCGGAAAGCCGCGAACTGATTGCCGATGTGAACCCGACGTTCAACTGGGTGCGCCTGGCCCAGCGAGTGCCGGTGCGGATTCACATCGATGAAGTGCCGGAGGGTGTGCTGTTGGCGGCGGGCATCACCTGCACCGTGATTGTTAACCAAACACAGAACTGATTTTCTGTGTTGATGAGGGGGCTTGTCCTGTGATGATGTGGGGGGCTTGTCCTGTGGTGAGGGGGCTTGCCCCCCGTTGGAGTGCGAAGCGCTCCCGCTTTTTTTGCGGCCGCTGCGCAACCCAACAAGAGACAAGCCCCCTCACCACAGGTCAGCAAAACGTCTCGTGCAAGTGGCGCCACAGCAGGGCGCCACTGGCCTGCTTTTCAAACACCACCGTCGAACGCCGGTCGGTGTGTTTACCGCTGCCATCCACCTGTTGCTCGCGATAACTCACTGTTGCGCCACGAGCATGTCGGTCAATCCCGGCAAATTCGCTGAGGCTGATCTTGAACCCGGACCGCTTGCCGCCCGCCTGGCTGAACAGCTGCTTGAGCATCGCAAAGTCCAGTTGTTTGCCAGCCGGGGTGATCATGGAAAAGTCCGGCGAAAAACGCCCCAGCAAAACCTCCAGTGTTCCCTCGGGTGCCGTCCCGGCAAACCATTGTTCGATCTCGACATGGGCCTGGATCACTTCATCAAAAAAGTCGCGGTAATCAATCATTGTGTGGGCTCGCTGGCAGGGTGAAGCAGTGTCCGTACCGTGGACGCATCCAGGCACAGTACTGCAAATAATGGGAACAGGGTCAACGCCGCGGCAATCACGAAGGTCGCGGTGAAGGAGTGCAGTGCCGCCAGTACCGCACTGAGCAACGCCGCCCCGAGGCAAAAACTTAACTGGCGATTGATGTTCCACAAGGCGCTGGCGTGGCCCATGCGATCGGCCGGAATGTCGAGAAAGGCCAGGGTTTGCGCGGTGCTGCTGCACAGGCTGCCGCCCAGGCCCATCAGGGTGTAGGCGAGCACCACGACCAGCGGGTGTGGCTCGATCAACAACACGATGCCAATGGCTTGCAGCAGCATGCCCGCCAACAATAACGGCCTTGGCCCGCAGCGATTGAACAGCTTTTTGCTCAAGGCGATGGCTACGCCTGAGGCCAGCGCCCAAGGCAGCATCAGCGCGCCGATGTGGCTGGCGGTAAACCCCAGGCCGTGCAGGTAAAGAATCGCCACCAGGCTGGTGCCGATAAAGACGCCCGGAATGAACAGGTAGACCAGCATCGCGACCCGCAGCATTGGCTGGCGAATCTGCCCCAGGATGGCGCCGAGGTCCAGGGACGGGCGCGCGGAAGCCGGGGTGTCGGTCTCCAGCCAGCGCCACGTCAGCATCAGGGTGATCAGCGCCAACGGCAGGTTGGCGAAAAAGATCCAGCGCCACGACACACTGTCCACCGCCACCCCGCCCAAGGCGGGCGACAGGGCTGGAATCAGCAGCGCCACAAACATGACTTTGGCCGTCAACTGGCTGCGTTCTGCCGGCGGAAATTGCCGATAAGCCAACGCCTGGCCCACCGGGATCAGCAAGCCGCCGCCCAAACCCTGGAGCAGGCGCCAGCCGATCAGCGCTTCAATCGATGCGGCCTGGCCCACCAGCACCGACGCCACGCCGAACAGCAACAGGCTGACGGCAATCAACCGGCGCTCACCCAGCAGCGCCGCCAGCCACACACTCAGGGGAATGACGACGGTCAGGCCGAGCATGTAGGCGTTGCCGATCCACGCCAGTTGCGTGACCGAAGCGTGCAACTCGCTGGCGATATCCGGGTAGGCGATGGTGGCGACAAACATGTTCACCAGGTCCAGGGCGAAGCCCAGTAGAAAGATCCAGGTGACTTTCGAGCGGTAGGTCATTGCGCTGTTCCTGCAGTGGATGGCGGCAGGGTAGGCGGGTGCGGGCACTTGGGAAACAGCGGTTTGACTGTTAGTTTGTCAAAAATATTTTGACAAAGGAGGGTGTGGCCAATGGTCAGCCTCGATCGATTTGACACCTTCAAGGCCGTGGTCGAGGCCGGTTCATTGACCGCAGCCGCGGATTTCCTCGGGCAGACGCGGGCGGTGGTGAGCTTCAACCTCAAGCGCCTGGAGGCCGAGCTGGGCGTCACCCTGTTGACCCGCAGTACCCGCCAACTGGCGCTGACCGATGCCGGTGAACGCTTTTACCTGCGCTGCACACGGATGCTGGAAGAGGCGCGCCTGGCAGTGGAAGAGGCGCGTTCGGAGCACAGCCAGCTCAAGGGCACGCTGCGTATCACCACCACCGTCGAATACGGATTGGCGGTGGTGGTGCCGGCGCTGGAAACCTTTCGCGGCCTGCACCCGGAATTGAACATTCAGTTATCCACCTCCTCCAGTCATGCTGACCTGATCTCCGAGCGGTTTGATGTGGCTATCCGGTTGGGGCGCATGCTCGATTCCAATCATCGGGCGGTGCAGCTGTCGAGCTACGAGATCTTTGCCGTGGCCGCGCCGGGGTTTGCCGGAATCTCCACGCTGGATGAACTGGAGCAACTGCCCAGGCTCGGCCATGGACGGCTGACGGAGTTGGCGGTGGTTGACCCGGCAGGCCACGAGCACCTGTATCGCCCCGGGCCTGGCAAGGCTTCACTGGTTGCGGACAGTGCCGCCATTCTCCAGGCCTTCGCCGTGCGCGGGCATGGCGTGGCGATCCTGCCCCAGTGGCTGGTGCAGGATGACCTCGATGCCGGGCGTTTGGTACGGCTGCTGCCGGATCATCGATTTACGCCGCAGGGCGTGTATGCCCTGTACCCGGACACCCGGCACCTGCCGCTGAAAGTGCGGGCCTTCATTGATTTCATGAAGGGCTGATCAGCCGAGAAACCGTGTGGCGAGGGAGCTTGCTCCCGCTGGGGGGCGAAGCACCCCTGAAGAGGTCAGCGCATTCTTTCAGGAAAGCTTGGGCGGATGGGTTTGGGGCTGCTGCGCAGCCCAGCGGGAGCAAGCTCCCTCGCCACGGGGAGGCGGGAGCTCTTAGAGCTGGCCGCTCAGGCCAAAGCGTTTTTTCAATACGGTCTCCAGCAACCCCTTGGGCAACAACGCCGCCATCCACGGCAGCGCCTGGCTGCCATTGCCCGAGCGCAACAGGCGTGGCGGGGTGGTCTGTTGCACGGCCTTGAGCACGTCGGCCGCAAACTGGCTGGCGGGTGTCGGCCGGTCCTGGGAGGCTTTGGCCCGCGCGCGGATACTTTCGCGCAGCGGCCACCAGGGCGATTGCTCATTGATCAACAGCTCGGCCTGGGTACCGGCGTTTTTCGCGAAGCTCGTGTCAATGGCGCCCGGCTGCACTTCCATCACCCGCACGCCAAACGGCGCCAGTTCCATGCGCAACGCGTCGCTCAAGGCGTGCACCGCCGCTTTCGAGGCGCAGTAGGCACCGGCAAACGGCGTGACCAGCACCCCCGAGACGCTGCCGATATTCACCACCAACCCTTTGCGCTGGCGCAGGGCCGGGAACAGTGCCTGGGTCACCCCGACCACGGAAAACACATTGGTCTCAAACTGCTGTTGCATCGCCTGGGTGCCACCGTCGAGCAACGGGCCCATGGCGCCGTAGCCGGCGTTGTTGATCAGCACGTCCAGCTCGCCGATATGCCCGGCCAATTCAGCGAGCGCGGTGCTGTCGTTGACGTCCAGCCGTACAGCGTTGAAGCCGGCGGCGCTCAGTGCGGCGACATCTTCGGTGCGCCGGGCGCTGGCCCACACGTCAAAACCGGCGTGCTTGAAGGCGTCTGCCAGGGCACGGCCGATGCCACTGGAACACCCGGTGATGAGTACGTTGGGCATGGATCAGTCCTTTGTGGTGATTAGTCGGAGAAGCTGCCTTGCAAATGCTCGGCGCGAAATTCCAGGGTTTGCGGACGGTAGCCGGGGCGCAGCGGCGGCACCGGCAGGCAGTCTTCCCAGGTGGCGCCGGCTTGCAACTCGCCGGGGCCGCGATAGCGCGGGGCAGCGTACACGTTGTCGGCCAGGTTGACCGTATCGCCCGGGGCATAGGCGGCGACACGCCAGCGCAGTTCAGTCAGTGGCACGCTGTTGCCGTTGTTCAAGGTGAGCTTGAGCGGGCGGTCCGCCGGGCATTCTTTGGGGGCGTAGACGGTGCGCAGTTCCAGGCGCGCCAATTGCTGGGCTTCGCGGTTGTCCAGCCACACCACCCATACCGCCACCAGGCCCAGCCCGACGGCAGCCGCGAGGGAAACCGGCAACGCCTTGGCCGGGTAGCGCAGCAGGAGGATCAGCCAGGTGATAATCAGCAAGACGCCAAAGAACATGATGAAAACCTCACAGACAGATAAGCCATCCTACCCGCCCGGTTATCGGATTTACTATCCGCACTGATGAGAAGCCTTCACCTACAGCGATGTGTATGTTTTCAGTCAGGCCAAGGAACTGATTCGCCAAGGTTATCCACACAGGTGGTGAATGGATAACACTACTCAAGTCAGGACGGCGTCAACCAGCAAGATAATGAAGTGAACCACCATGAAAACTTCCGCTATAGATCTTCCCGTGACTTCCCCTCTCAGTGCACCTGAGGCAAAAGAAACTGCGCCGATGCTGTCAGAAGGTCTTAGGCAAGCGATTCGTTCTGAAGTCCAGGCCTATTCGCCCATGAGCCTTCATGAACAAGAGAGTTCCGGCCTGGCGGATATGCTCAAACAAGCCATTAATCAAGAGCTCTCTTCTTACTTTCCAACCGCGCTTAATGGGTTTGACGATGACAAGTCAAAAGGCGCAGCCATGACGTTAGCGGGCGCGGCGATGCAAGGGCTCGGCAAAAAACTCGGCTCTGCCGGTGGGCTCGGATCAAAAATAGCGGGGGCGGGTATGATTTGGGGTGGCCGGGCCGCTGAGGAAGTCGGCAAAAACACCTATGGAGGCAGCAGTAGCAGCTCGAGCGGCAACACTAACGCGTTTGGAGGTTTTTATACCGGTAGGGGGATAGGTGATTCCGGTAACAGCAACAACAAGTAGTGCCTGCGACGGGGTCGAGCCACCGTCTGAATCTTGCATGAAAAAAAGCCCCCGCCCCACCGGCTGCGGATAGGGACGCAGCCGGTGGGGCGAGGGCTTCTTGTGTTGCTCTGTTTACTGCGCGATGGTTTTCACCGACACGCCACGCTCGATCGGCGTAGACCGACCGTAGATATCTTCAAAGCGCTCGATATCGTCCTCACCCAGGTAGCTGCCGGACTGCACCTCGATAATCTCCAAGGGAATCTTGCCCGGGTTGCGCAAACGGTGCACCGAGGCAATCGGGATGTAGGTGGACTGGTTTTCGGTGAGCAGGAACACGTTCTCGTCACAGGTGACTTCGGCGGTGCCGCTGACCACAATCCAGTGTTCGGCGCGGTGGTGGTGCATCTGCAACGACAGGCAAGCGCCCGGCTTGACCGAGATGTGCTTGACCTGGAAGCGGCCGCCCATGTCCACCGAGTCATACGAGCCCCACGGACGGTACACCTCGCAGTGGTTCTGGGTTTCGCTGCGGCCCTGTTCGTTGAGGGTGTTGACCATCTGCTTCACGCCCTGGACCTTGTCCTTGTGGGCAATCATCATCGCGTCCTTGGTTTCCACCACCACGATGTTTTCCAGGCCGATCACCGACACCAGTTTGCCGTTGCCGTGGATCATGCAGTTGCGGCTGTCCTGGATCACCACGTCGCCTTTGCTGACGTTGCCGTTGGCGTCTTTTTCATTCACGTCCCACAGCGATGCCCAGCAACCCACGTCGCTCCAGCCGGCGGTCAATGGCACCACGCAGGCCAACTGGGTTTTTTCCATCACGGCGTAGTCGATGGAGTTGTCCGGGCAGCAGGCGAAGGTGGATTCGTCGATGTCGATGGTGTCGGCGGTGTGGTTGCTGCGTTCCAGGGTCAGCAGGCAGGTGTCGTAGATGTCCGGGTCGTGCTTTTTCAGCTCTTCCAGGAAGCGGCTGGCGCGGAACAGGAACATGCCGCTGTTCCAGAAATAACCACCGCTTTTGACGAACTCGGTGGCGCGTTTTTCATCGGGTTTTTCGACGAACTGCTGCACCCGGCTGACGCCCTCGGGCAGCAGTGAATCGTTGGTCGACTTGATGTAGCCGTAGCCGGTTTCCGGACGGGTGGCCGGTACGCCGAACAGCACCATCTCGCCGCGCTCGGCGGCCACGGTGGCCAGGGCCAGGGCGCGTTGCAGGGCTTTCTGGTCGTCCAGCACGTGGTCGGCGGGCAGCACCAGCATCAGCTCGTCACGGCCTTCGTTGACCAGCATCATCGCGGTCAGGGCCACGGCCGGCGCGGTGTTGCGGCCGAACGGTTCCATCAGGATGCGCTGGGTGTCCAGTTTGCGGGCGGCCAGTTGCTCGTTGACGATAAAGCGGTGGTCCTTGTTGCAGACCACGATGGGCGCGTCCATGCCGTCGAATACCAGGCGCTCCAGGGTTTGCTGGAACAAGGTGTGTTCGCCGGTCAGGGCCAGGAACTGCTTGGGAAACTGTTTGCGGGAAAGCGGCCAAAGACGTGAGCCGCTACCACCGGAAAGGATTACTGGGATCATGTGTTTCTCCTTGAATCGATATGGGTCAGAGCTACGAAGGTTTGTCGTTTCACTCTTGTTTTTGTCCGGTCCTGAGTTGAAATTCTGACAATGTGGGAGCTGGCTTGCCTGCGATGGCGCCTTCAAGACCGCCATCGCTGGCAAGCCAGCTCCCACAAGGGGACGTGTCAACTCAGAGAAAAAATCAGCGGGTCGACACGGGGCGCTTGACCCACACTGGCGACAGGTTGGCGCCGGTGCCGGTGACGTACAGCACTGCTGCCTCACCGCGCTCCAGGGCCACTGGCTTCACATCACCGACTTTCTTGTCGCCTTCGTACAGTGCCAGGCTGACCTTCACCGGGTTGATCTCGCGCTCGCCACGGCCCTTGGCGGCCACGGCCTGGACCACGTCGGTCTTGCCGTCGGCGGTTTTCAGGGTCAGCGACTTGTCACTGAGGTTCTGCACGCGCACCAGGGATTTCTGCTTGTTCTTGAACGGCGGTTCTTCGATCAGTTGTGGCTGGCCGCTGCCGCTGCTGACCAGGGTGTAGTAGTGGTCGGCGGCGAGCTTGACCGGCAGGGTCTGGCTGCCGACCTTGGCGCTGTAGTCACCGCCCGGCATGAAGCTGAAGTCGCTGCTGGCCAGCGGTGCAACCTCGTTGAGGTTGGTGCTGCCGACGGTGGCGCTGACTTCCTGGTTGCTGGCGTTGTACACCCGCACAAAGCTCGAGCCTTTTGGCGCGACGGGGCCATAGAGCGCGGCGTCGCCACCGGCGAAGGCAGACATCGAAACAACGCTCATGCCGGCGACGAGGGCAAAAGTTTTTGCGAGGTTAGTAGTGAAAGTCATGTGAGTTACCTCTCTTTCAGTTTTGCGCCCGGTCGGGCGTCTCGGATTTTTGGGTTTTAACTGGGGTGTTCAGGGCCATGTTCTGTTGGCGCGTACCGGCTTGTTTGAGCTGCGCAACCCACTGCGGGTCGGCGTCGCCGATTTCGTTGTTCACGGGCAGATAGCGTTCGGGAAACTCCCAGATCAGCACCTGGGGCGGGCTGTTCTTGAAGTCGTCGCTTTTCAGGTAGCTGAGCATCGGCAGGATCGGGCCGTGGCCGTCTTCGGAGTAGTTGATGACGTCGCTGCCCAGGGCTTGCTTCAGCGCGCCGACAAAGTTCCAGTTCGGGTTGGCGCTGTAGCTGGTGCCTACCAGCGCCACCGGGGTTTCGCTGTCGGTGAACAGCGCGTCGTCGCCCTTGGATTCAGCCAGGTGAGTCACGCGCTTTTGCAGTGGCTCCTTGGGCGGCATCAGGTTTTCGAACAGCGGGTCCAGGGGCAGGAACAGGCGCAGGTCTCCCTTGTGCGGTTCGGTCTTCTCGGCTTCGGTGACAAAGCGTTGAGGCTCGCCGCTCAGTGGGGTTTTATCTTTAATCGTCTTGGCCAGTTGCTTGGCCGCGACGTCAGCGCCGTCCGGTGTCCAGTGGGTGTCGGTACGCAGGAACACTTGCTGGCCGTGCAGCTTGGCCTGTTGCAGTGGGCCCATCAGGTCGGGGGCGATGATCTTGTCGGCGGCCATGCGGGCATGGAAGTCCTGGTACAGGCCGGCGTGGATGCTGGCCGGCTGCACTTCACCCAGGTGTTCCGGGTACAGGCGCACCTTGGCCGGCACGATCGCCATCACCAGTTGGATGCCCTGGGCCTTGAGCTTCTGGCGCACGCCTTCCACCAGGGCGTAGTTGCCCTGCAGGTTCTGGTCTTCATTGACGATGGGGTTGAATTCCTCGTCGCTGTACAACCAGTGATCGCGGCCAATCACCACGCCGGGACGGCCTTCGTTGAACAGCTTGTAGTCCAGGGCTGCCCAGAGGTTGGTGCCCAGGCGCTTGATCGGGAACTGGTCGTCGTAATGGGTCTCGACGGCCTTGGTCCAGCGACCGTTGAGCACGGTCGCGTCGGCGTTGGTGCTGAAGCCCAGGAAACTGCGCATCGACCAGGCACCCAAGGCCAACAGCACGGCCAGGAACAAGGCGATATAGAGGACGCGTAATGAACGGGTCATGGTCGGCTCCCTCAGAACTGGAAGTAAAGGAACGGCGAGAAGCTCTGCGCCGAAAGTTTGAGAATCGATGCCACGAACAGCAGCAGCACTGCAGCGCGCATCGCATAGCGTGGCCAGGTGGCGCTCCAGTAGGCCGGTTGCACGGTGGCCTCGATGCCCACGGTGTAGCCGGGCTCATGGATGCTGCCCGGGTTGTCGCCCGGTACGGCCTTGATCAAGCCCGGTTGGGCAGTGGCCGGCCCATCGGCCTGGGTGTTGACCGCAGGCTTGGTTTTTTCCGGAGGGCGGTTGCTGTAGAAGTCCCGCAGGCCGAAGAACGCCAGGGTTGCGTACGCCACCACCAGGGTTGCCACTTGCAGGCCGGTGAGGCTGGCGCGGTTGAGTTCCGACAGCGACCATTCGCCGAAGCTGAACATCGCGCCGTACATGCGGCCGGCGACGTGCAGGTTTTCCGAGCGGAAGATCACCCAGCCCATCACCACCAGCAGGAAGGTGAAGGCCCAGCGGACGACGTTGAAACTGCGCGGTGCGGTGTTCAGGCCGATGGCTTTTTCAATCGCGAGCCACATGCCGTGCCAGGCGCCCCACACGATGTAGGTGATGTTCGCACCGTGCCACAGGCCACCGAGGAGCATGGTCAGGAACAGGTTGCGGTAGGTGGTCAGCGTGCCTTTACGGTTGCCGCCCAGGGTGATGTAGAGGTAGTCACGCAGCCAGGTGGACAGGCTGATGTGCCAGCGCCGCCAGAACTCGGTGATCGACTGGCTGATGTACGGCTGCTTGAAGTTTTCCATGAAGCGGAAACCCATCATCAAGCCCAGACCGATTGCCATGTCGCTGTAGCCGGAGAAGTCGAAGTACAGCTGCGCGGTGTAGGCCAGCGCGCCGAGCCAGGCGTCACCCGTTGTCGGGTTTTGCAGGGCGAAGCAATGGTCGGCGACCACCGCCAGGGTGTCGGCGATGAACACCTTCTTGATGAAACCCTGCATGAACCGTGTGCAGCCCTCGGAGAATTTATCGAGGGTGTGGGTGCGGTTGTTGAACTGGTCGGCCAGGTCGCGAAAGCGCAATACAGGGCCGGCAATCAGGTGCGGGAAGATCGCCACGAACGCCGCAAAGTCGATCAGGTTGCGGGTGGCCGGAGTGTCGCCGCGGTACACGTCGATGATGTAGCTGATGGACTCGAAGATGTAGAACGAGATCCCGATCGGCAACAGCACGTGGGTCAGGATGAAGGGCTCCAGGCCCGCCGACTTCATCATCAGGTTGATGCTGTCGACCCCGAAGTTGGCGTACTTGAAGTAGCCGAGAATGCACAGGTCGACCGCCACGCCCAACAGCAGCCAGCGCTGGGCCGGCTTGGTGCGCACGCCTGCCACACCGACCTTGAGGCCGATCCAGTAGTTCCACAGCGTCACGGCGGCGAACAGCGCCAGGAAGTCCACTCGCCACCAGGCGTAGAACACGTAGCTGGCAATCAGCAGCAGCAGATTGCGATAGCGTTGCCCGCTCAAGTAGTACAAGCCGAGGAAGATCGGCAAGAACAGAAACAGGAACACATTGGACGAGAAAACCATCCCGATCTCTCCATGTTTAACCAACAGTCAAGGGCCAACGGCCCCCCCAAACCCCCCACGGAAATACGCAGAGAGCGGTACTACATTCCTACTGACGAAACCGGCTCAAATTGTGGGAGCGGGCTTGCTGTGGTGAGGGGGCTTGTCCCCCGTCGGGTTCACCACCGATTGATGGGGCTGCTTCGCAGCCCAACGCGGGGCAAGCCCGCTCACCACAGCAAGCCCGCTCCCACATTTGAATTGCGTTTCGTCAGGAGCCTTTGTTGCCTTTCTCGCGCGCCGGGTCGAAGACCTTGGTCAGGTCACCCCCGAGGCGGAAGGTCTTGAACGGCTGCATCCCGTGCTTGCGCTCGATCACGTCCGGCGCGCAGGTGTAGAGGGTGCAGAAGGGCTCAAGCCAGGCAAATTTCATGTCCTCCTTGAGGTCCTTCATGTCCTGCTCCTTGCCGTTCTTCTTCTCGAAGATTTCCGGGTCTTTCACCCCGGCCAGCACCTTGTCACCCAGGCGTTTCAGCGCGCCGTTGTTTTCCTGGCGCAGGTCCACACCGTTGACCAGCGCAAAACTGGCGATCATCGACAGCGGCGGCAGGGCGTAGTTGTGGTACGACAAGGCCCGTTGCTGACGCTTCAATTCGTTCGGCAGGAAGCCCTGGTCGTCGACCTGATTGGCGCCGACCTTGTATTCCTTCACGGCCCAGTCAAACAGGTCGCGGCGGTTCACGGCGATGGAGGTCGCCATGACGGACCAGGCGGCCCAGTAGGAGTGGTTGTTGGTTTTATCCAGCGGCAGGTTGTCCCAGTCGCTCACCACCTGGTCAGCCATTTTGCTGAACCAGGCCTCGATCAACTGTGACTCCTGCTGATGGTTGGCCAGCGGGTGGGAGTCGGAGAACTTCAGGCGCACATAGGCCGAGGCCATGCTGCCCAGCGCCCATTTGCGCATCGACTTGCCGGTGTGGTTGAAGTCCTTGGACATCAACGCATCCGCCTTGGCCCAGCTGGTAAGCCAGTTGAGCGTGCATTCCAGCTGCTCCGGGCGGCCGTCGCGCATGAACTGCATCACGCGCTTGCTGGTGTCTTTTTCCAGCTTGGTGATGTCGGCGGTGCTGTCGCGAAAGGCTTTTTCCGATTGCACATTCAGCGTGGAACGGGCCTTGTCCGAACCTTCGTACTTGCTGCGAAACTGCAGCGAACCGGTGTACGGCGCCGGCATGGTGTCGCAGTCATTCTTGAAGTCGCCGGTCTTGAACGCTTCCACCGGGGCGAAATAACCCTGGGGCGGACGCAGTGGCGCGGCGGCGTTGACTGAGCCGGCGAAGATCGCCATGCCCAGTAAAGTTGGAATCAATAACTTCTGCATAAGTAACCTCATTGCCCGAGTTGGGCGGTCTGTTGACCACCGCTTGGGAATACGTTGCGTGTGCAAATTTTCGCTTCAACCTTCTGCGCGGCCTGACCCGCTTCGGGGCCCTGCACTTCCACGGCCAGCAGGTTTTGCGTGGCCCAGTCTTCATCGGTGCGCAGTTCAAAGGCGAAACGCCCGTCTGTATCGGATGTTTCGGGTTTCTCGATCTTGATGTCCTCGTGGCGCCCGTTCATGTACCAGAGGGTGGCTTGCAGGGTTTTCACCGAAGGGTCGGCGAAGCGGATGTCGACCTGATGGCTGGCATTGCGCAGGTCTTTGTTCGAACTGTTCACCAGCAATTCGTTCTTGCCGGGTTTCAGCGTGGTACTGGCGGTCATCTGGGCGGTCTTGCCTTCGCAGCCGTTGTCCAGCAGCGACATCATCTGGCGGTAGATGGTCTCCTGGTCCAGGCGATACAGCGGCGAGAATTCCCAGATCAGAATCTTCGGCGGGGTCTTCTGGAATTCTTCGCTGCCCAGGTACTGGATCATCGAGCCTTCGAGGCCACCGCCGGGGAAGGCGACGTTGAGGATGTCGGCACCGATTTCCTGTTCCAGGAAGCCGGCGAAGTTGTAGTTCTTGCCGCTGTGGCTGGTGCCCACGAGGGTGATCTGCGGGTTGCCGGAATCGCCGAACAGGTCGCCGTCGCCCGCTTCGCCCTTGGGCTCGGTGGTGAACTGGTCCATGTACTGGATCGCGTAGCTGGTGCCGCACAGTTGCCCGGCCATGTTGTGCAGGGTGCCGGTCTTGCCCATGCGCCCGGAGCGTTTGGTCTCGAATTCACGCTGCGGGATACCGGCAAATTCAGGCATCGCGCGCACTTTGGCGCCGACGATTTTGGCGGTGCGCTGGGCGCCGTACGGCGTCCAGTGTTGGTCGCCGCGGAAGTAGAAATCGTGGGCCGGCAATTCATCCGGCAGTTGCTCGTTGGTCAACGGCGACAGGTCCGGCACCACGTAGCCCATCTTGGCGAAGCGGCCGAGCATGGTCTTGTAATTGCCCAGGGCCTTGTCGAAATCGAACTTGGCTTTCTCTTCCGGGTTGAGCTTGTTGCGGTTCACCAAGCCACGGGTCGGCTGATACACCACCACCAGTTCCACGCCCTTGCTCTTGAACGCATCGTGCAGCTGTTGCATGCGTTTGTAGCCGGCGGGGCTGGTGTCGAATTCGGTGCGCAGGTCTTCCTGGGTACGGAACAGCCAGTCACCCTGGGCTTGTACCAGGGTGGTGAAGTTCTGCTGGTAGCGCGTGGTGTAATTCTTCGCGTCGTGGGCGGCCGGGCACAGGCTGCAGCACGGCTCGGCGCTGAACTTCGGGGCCTGTACTTCGTCGGCGCGCACGCCCTGGCTGGCCGCGAGCAGGCCGAGGGTCAAACCCGAAAGGCTGAGCAGTTTGATCATGTGTGGGTGCATAAAGGTCATCCTCAGTCCTGCATTTCGGTCTGGCGTTCGACAGGGTCGATCAGCACGGCTTTCTTCTGGCGTACCAGCAAGTCGAGAATCTCTTCCTGGCGATCGCCGAGGACGCCCGAGAAGCTGATGCCACTGGATTTGGTCGGCGCAAGCATCGACACGCGGTACAGCTCGACACTCAATGGAGAGTCGATGGACAGCGGCCCGCTGCCGTTGGCGGCCAGTTCACCGCCGACCACGATCAGCGAGACCTTGGTGTCGAACGGGTCGAGGGCGATGTCGCGGTCGGTGTCGGTCAGGTCCTTGATGTGGCCGTATACGCCGGTCAGCCCGTTGGCCATGGCCACGTTTTCGTACAGGCGAATGTTCACGCTGTTACGTATGCGGATGCCGTGGCGACGGTTGCTGATCACCTTGTTGCCCCACAGCAGGTTATCGCCGCTCTCATAGAGGGTGATGCCGTCGGTGTGGTTGCGGTAGATCTCGTTGTCGGCGATCAGGTTGTTGACGCTGTTACGGTCGATCACCAGGCCCGAGAGCTTGTTGTCGAAACTGCGGTTGTTGAAGATGAAGCTGTCGTTCACTTCCCGGGAAATGATGATGCCGTGCTTCTTCTTCGTGCCGTAGACGGTGTTGTCGGTGATGATCAAACCGTGTGACCGGTCGTGGGGGTCAATGCCGTAGACGATGTTGTCTTTGTAGGTATTGCCCTTGAGCACAAAGCCGGTGGTCTCATAGCAGTAGAAGCCGTACCACATGTCCGAGAACTCGGAGTCGACGATCCAGCCCGTCGGCTCGGGACGCTTGAGCACCTTGGCCATGTTCGGCGTGTACTGGGAAATACTCACGCCATACGACTTACTGTTGGCGTAGCCGAAGCTGGCCATCTTGCTGTTGGCGATGTAGGTCTCGGTGCCGCCCCAGGCCAGCAGGAACGGGCGGAATTCCTTGGGCGACTGGAAGGTCGCCGGGCCGTTGGTCTTCTCGCGCCAGCCGGTGATTCTGGTGTCGCGCACAAACAGCTGGCCGTCGTTGATCAGGAACGAACCGGCCTCCTGGGACAGGCGCAACTCCTGGGTCTGCTTGTCGATTTCGAGGATGCCTTTACGGCCCACCACGATCGGCAACTTGGCCAGGAACACCCCCGGGGAGGTTTCGCTGAAGTACTGCTTGGGCACTTTCTTCAGCAGGTCCTTGAGGTTCATGTAGCCGTCGTCGACGAAGATCGCCTGGGGAATGCCGTGCTGGCGAACCACCCATTCAGCCATCTTGTTGTCGCCGCCGATGAAGTCCTTCAGGGCGTCTTCCTGCATCATCCGGCGGATACTGATTTTGCCCGGCTTGCTGCGCACGATTTTCTTCGCGATATTCGCCGCGGTGTAGCCGGACACGTCCGGCAGCGCCGGCTTGGCCATTTCCAGCGGCTCGGTCGGCGGGCTCGAAATGGTGTAGGTCTTGGCCTGTTGCAGCTCTTTGGCGATGGTCGGCGCCTTGACCTGCTGCGCGACATCGGCGAAGGCCGAAGTGCTGGCCAGCAGCATGGCTGCGACCAGCAGGCTGACCGAGCCTTTGAGGGCTTGAGGGTTCATTGCGCAGGCTCCCATCAGAACTTCCAGATCACGTCGACAAAGGCGCGATGCATGTACGAGTCGACCTGGCTGCCATAGGCGTCGCCCGGTTTGAACACACCGGCACGGAAGCGCACCAGGGCCGACGGTTCGTCGATCGACTGACTGAGCCCGGCCGGCAGCAGGCCTTTCTTGAAGTACTTGGTGACCACCAGGTCCATCTCCTGGCCCAGGTCTTTCTTGCCGTCTTCAAGCGGCAGGGAAGTGCTGGACAGGATCGCGCCGGTCACGTCATCGGTGTTGTTCTGCACGGCATCGATGCCGTTGCTGCCGACCGGCTTGTTGCCGTCGACGCGCCAGAACTTGTGGTACACGAGGCTGGCGTCATAGTC
This sequence comes from Pseudomonas sp. PAMC 25886, assembly GCF_000242655.1. NCBI lineage: Bacteria > Pseudomonadati > Pseudomonadota > Gammaproteobacteria > Pseudomonadales > Pseudomonadaceae > Pseudomonas > Pseudomonas sp. PAMC 25886. Next base: position 12,117 of record NZ_AHHC01000043.1, on the reverse strand, counting down.
CTCGCGCAACTGCCAGGAACCGAACAGGCTCATGGACTGCATGTTGTTCATTTCGCCACGGAACGCTTCGCCGAAGCGGTGGACGCGGGACTGAGTACCGGTCCAGTTCGAACGGTTGCTTTGCAGGCCGTTCTGCTCGTATTCGGCGCTCGCGCGGGAGTAAGCCGCGCCCACTTGCCACTGCGGGTCCAGACGCAGGCGCACACCCAGGTCGGTGGCCCAGCCATTCACGTCATCGCTGCGCTTGGCATTGGCGGGGCGGGTGCCGTCGGCGTTCAAGGCGTTGACCGTGTCGCGGTCGCCCTGCATGCCGGTGACGCTCGCCCAGTAGTTGACGGTGTTGGTGTTGCGCCAGTTGTAGGCGTCGCTGTTGGCTTCGATGCCGAGCCAGGTCAGGTCGCCGTTCTCGCGTTTGTCCAGCGAGTCGGTGGCCACGCCCGGTTGCGGGTAGTCGAGCTTGCCGTCGTCATGGGTGTGGTGAGCGCGCAGGCCGATCCACTGGCCTGGCGTCCACTGATAGGCAGCGTCGGCGTAAAGGTGCTGGCGGTCCTTGTCCTTGGGCGACAGTTCCTTGAGGTCGGTGCGGTATTCGCTGAAACGCTCGGCGACGCCGACATTGGCCTTGAGCAAGGTGGTGTCGAAGGTCCAGTTCAGCGCTTCGATGTTGGTGTCGCGCCATTGGCCGTCGTCATTGCGCAGGCGTTGGCGACCGAGCTTGAGGATCTCGCCGGGGTAGGGCGTGAAGCCGCCGTAGGCGACCCAGAACTCGCGCATCGCCAGGTAGTTTTTCTTGCTCTTGCGGTCGTCATTGCTGGTCTGTTGGGTGGCGTCATCCGAGGACTGTTGCAGGGTGTCGGTCTCGATGATGTCGCTGGACGTCACGGCCTGGCCCATGGCGTAGGCGCTCCAGTTGCCGCTTTCGCCGTAGATCCACGGGCGCAGGTCGAGGCCGATGCCGTTGACGTCGCCGCCTTTCTGGGTGCCCAGGTCGCGGTCATCTTCGGACTGGCCGGTGACTTTCACTTCCAGGCCGAAGTTCTTGGCTTCGGTCAGCGCGGCCAGGGTCGGGCACGACCACAGCAGGGCGAAGGTCAGGCCGATGCCGGCCTTGACGAATGGATTGAGCTTCATAGGGATTCCTCGCCGTCTTCTTCTTGCAGGGCGTGCAATTGCAGCGTGCTTTGGGCCAGGGTGCCGCGCGCGGCCAGTTCCTGTTGCACCAGGCGTTGGCCTTCGGCGCGTTGTTCCGGGGTCAGCGGGGCTTCGAGCTGGGTGGCCAGGTCGTTGGCTTCCGGCGTGTCCTGGGCCTTGGCCAATTGGCTGAAGACATAGGCGTTAAGCGGGTCGGGCTTGGTGCCCTTGCCTTGGGAAAACAATTGGGCGATCGCGAAGTCGGCGCTGTTCTGGCCGTTGCGCGCGGCGGTCAGCAGATGGTCGAGAGCCTTTTGCGAATAGACCTTGCCCAGGTAGCCACGGCGATAGATCTGGCCGAGGTAGTAATCGGCAGCCACTTCGCGGCCGACGGCTTTCTGGAAGTGTTCTTCGGCAGCCTTGGCGTCAGCCGGGACCCACTTGCCTTCGTAGTAGAGCTTGCCCAGCAACAGTTCGGCGCGGGGCTGGTCGGCGGCGCGGCCGTTGTCGAGGTACTTCATCATCTGGTCGACGTCGCCCAGCTCCGGGAAGTCGTAGAGCAGTTGCGCCAGGCTGACCCAGGATGCCGGGTAGCCCGGGGCGATTTTTTCCAGCAGGGCCTGGGCGGTTTTTTCGTCGGTCTTGCCCAGGGTCGCATCGCCCAACACACGGGCAACACTGTCGACCCGTTGGGCGGTCACGGCGCCACGGCTGTAGCCGGCTTCCATCTGTTTCAGCAGCTCGGCCTGTTTTTCCGGCTCGGCTTTTTTCTGGTAGACCGTGGCCAGCTCGACGTAGCAGATATCCGTGGTGTTCAGCGCGGCCTTGCAGATGCTTTCCACTTCGTCCAGATGCTGGTCGTAGGTGTCCTGGGTGCGGTACAGCAGCACTTGGGCGAGACCTGCTTCCGGGTAACCCGAAGCGCGCCATTTGCTGATTTGCTGCTGGGCGTTGATGTTCGGGAAACTGTGCGGGTATTGCAGGTACAGCATCGCCAGCGGGATCAGGGTGTTGCCTTCGCCATTGGCAAAGGCTTTTTTCAACAGGCCTTCGGCTTCATGGTGCTCGGCTTCGGTCGCGCCAGGCTTGGCCACCAGCAGGCGGCCCAGGCGTGCCTGGGCACGGAGCGAGGTGTCGGCGGCCGCGCGATACGTGGCTTCGGCCTGCTTGATTTGCTCGGGGTCGCGGGTGCCGACCTGGATGTCCGCCAGGCCCACCTGGGCCTCGCTGTAGCCCAGGTCTGCCAGCTGCTGGTAGTTCTGCTGCGCGGTGACCGTGTCGCCACGCTTGAGGGCTTCGTTGGCCAGGCGTTGGTCGGGCAGGCCGGCGCACCCGGCGAGGGCGATGGCCAGCGCCAATGGAACCGGCAGGGATCGAAGGGCGCTCATGGTTAAAGACCTGCAGCCATGGCTTTGTCGATCAGCCAGTTCAGGGACGGGCCACGGTCGCTGGTCACTTCAACCGGGCGACCGGCGTAGGTGCTGTCCAGCGGGGCATCGGGTTTGATCTGCACACGGATGTCGGAGGACATTTCGGTGCTGTTGAGGCTGGTGCTGCTGACGATGGTGCCGGTGCGAACCTGCTCTTCATCCGCCACCTGGAAGTTCACACGGGTGCCCGGGCGAACGTCGGCAAACTGGCGATAGGAGAAGCGTGCATCCACGTTGGCCTGGCTGCCGCGTGGCACCAGTTGGAAGATCACGTCGCCCTTGCTGGCGTACTGACCGTCGGCGACCAATTGCTGGGCCACGACGCAGTCGCACGGGGAGGTGAGGGTGCCGGTCATTTGCTTGCCGAACAGCTCTTCCACCTTGGCCGGTTGCAACTGGTCTTCGTCCAGATGGCCTTTGAGCACGTCGAGCATGCTGGTGCTGAAGGTCGCCAGTGGCGCGCCCTTGGCCGCCACTGCATCCCCTTTGATCAGGCTCTGCACGGTGCCATCGCGCGGCATGGTGACGTTCATCCCGGGTACGCTCACCAGGCCGGAGGTGGCGTGGCTGACGAAGTACATGCCGTACACCGACTTGACCACGAAGCCGAAGGCGACCAGGCCCACCACGAAGATCCCGAGGCTGAAGGTCACGGCCCGCAGGCGGCCGCCGACGCTCATGTTGCTGCCGCTGTCCTTGACCTTGCGCGCCTTGGTGAAGTTGTCGCGTTGCAGGGTCGCCAGCACGTCCCCCATGGTCACGATGTCGCCGGACAAGTGCGAGGTGATCAGGTGGCGCAGGGTCGAGATGTCTTGTGCGTCGAGGTTCTGGAACTGGCAACCGGTGCGGCCGGTCTGGCGGTCGTAGGAGCGAATCTGCAGCTCGACGTCCATCGCCAGGCCGAGGTTATCGATCACGAACTGCAAGCGACCCTTGTGCACCTGGCCCACGGTCAATGGTTGGGTGGCAGTGAACGCCAGACCGCCGGCCGACAGGTCGATGACCCGTGCTTCGGTCTGGGTGCGGTCGGCGTTGAAGAAGCGCAGCTTGGCCGGGATTTTTACCCGGGCGTGTTGGCGCTGGGCTTCGGATTCGTGGACAACGTTGGCGTTTACTTGGCTATTCATGGTGTGTAGTTCCTAGTTAATTCAGGCTTGGCAGGGTCAAACCATCATCAGCAACACGGCGACGAAAATGCTGCCGGCGGAGAAGGTCATGGTCCGAGACGACCAGGTGTTGAACCAACGTTGAAAGCTGGCCAAATCGCGGGTCAGTTTGGTGTCCTGGCGTGTCCAGGACTGTTGATCAAGGCGGAAGAACACGTAGATCTTCACCAGCGCGCCCATGATCTGGTTGTAATAGAGAATCACCGGGTAAGCCGGGCCGATCCGGTGACCGGAGCACGACAGCAGCAGGGTCAGGATCAGGCGGGTGATGCCGATCCACAGCAGGTAGGCGAGGATGAACGCGCCGCCGTATTTGAACGTGGCGATGATCGCCACGGTCAGCCCCAGCAGGGAGGTCCACATCGACACGCGCTGGTCAAACAGCACGATGCTGGTGAACAGGCCAAGCCGGCGCATACCCAGGCCTAGGGCACGGGAGTTCTGGCGCAGGTTGTTGCCGTACCAGCGGAACATCAGCTTGCGGCTGGCCTTGATGAAGCTCTTTTCCGGCGGGTGTTCCACGGTGTGGATCGCAGCGTCCGGCACGTAGAAAGTGTCGTAGCCCAGGCGCATCAGACTGAACCAGCTGGACTTGTCGTCACCGGTCAAAAACTTGAAGCGGCCCAGGCGCCAGTGTTGCAGCGAGTCGCTTTCCACGTCGGCGATAAAGCCCGGGTCGGTGACCACGTTGGCGCGGAACACCGACATACGGCCGGTCATGGTCAGCACGCGTTTGGACAAAGCCATGGAGCACATGTTGATGTGGCGTTGGGCGAAGCGCAGCTTGTGCCACTCGCTCATGATGTAGCCGCCGCGCACTTCGCAGAACTCGTTGGTGGTCAGGCCGCCGACATTGCCGAACAGCTGGAACCACGGCACGGTCTTGCGCACGACGCCCTCGGCGAGCACGGTGTCGCCATCGATCACGGCCACCACGGCGCGATCGTCCGGCAGGTGGCGGGAGATGGCGCGAAAACCGAAGGCCAGGCCGTCACGCTTGCCGGTACCGGCGATGCGCACGAAGTCCAACTTGACGTGGTCGGGCGGGTTCATCCTGGCCCACAGGCTCTTGACCAGCAGCTCATCGGACATTTCCACCAGCGAGCAGACCACGGTGGTAGGGAAGCCACATTCGATGGCTTCGCGGATCACCGAGCTGTAGACCTGGGCCGTGGTCAGCGCGTCGATCCGAAAGCTTGTCACCATCAGGAATACGTGGGACGGATCTGCTGCCTTGCCCAGCTTGCGCACTTTGCGCCGCAGGTGCGGATAGACTACGTACAGGAACAGCATGCCGCGAAAGAAATGCGTAGCACCCATCGAGTAGCGCCAGATACCGACGGCGCCAATCAGGAAAATAAAATTCTTCGACTCGGAGTCGAACGTACTCGCCGGCAACAGCAGGGCGAGTCCCATCAGCAGGCTCAGGAAAAACAGCCAGCCGGCGGATTGGAGGAGTACGTGTTTTAACTTGGACATAGGCGTCATTCCGCAGGTGAAGGAGGCTTCAAGCGGCAAGCGCCGGGGATCAGGACGCTTGCCGCTTGAAACTTGCCGTTGCTGTTACCAGCAAATGCCTTCGGTACGACCGCTCACGCTGGTGGCCTTGGACATGAAGCCCACCAGGTCGACCACTTGCTTGCCGTGGGGAGCGTTATGCGCCAGGGCACGGAACTTCTCATCGCGGTTGCCCAGGATGATCACGTCGGAGTTGTTGATCACTTCGTCGAAGTCCGAGTTGAGCAGGGACGACACGTGCGGGATCTTGCCCTCGATGTATTCCTTGTTCGCGCCGTGCACGCGGGCATATTCGACGTTGCTGTCGTAGATGCTCAGGTCGAAACCCTTGCCGATCAGCATTTCGGCCAGTTCCACCAGCGGGCTTTCGCGCAGGTCATCGGTGCCGGCCTTGAAGCTCAGGCCCAGCAGGGCGACTTTGCGTTTGTCGTGGCTGGAGACGATGTCAAAGGCGTTTTGCACCTGGGACTCGTTGCTGCGCATCAGCGAGTTGAGCAGCGGCGCATCCACGTCGAGGGAGCCGGCGCGGTACGTCAGGGCGCGCACGTCTTTCGGCAGGCAGGAGCCGCCGAACGCGAAGCCCGGGCGCATGTAGTACTGGGACAGGTTGAGGGTCTTGTCCTGGCAGACCACTTCCATCACTTCGCGGCCGTCGACACCCACCGCCTTGGCGATGTTGCCGATCTCGTTGGCGAAGGTCACTTTGGTCGCATGCCAGACGTTGCAGGTGTACTTGATCATCTCGGCGACGGCGATGTCCTTGCGGATGATCGGGGCGTCGAGTTCTTCGTACAGCGACTGCAGGACATCGCCGGAGGCTTTGTCGAACTCACCGATGACGGTCATCGGCGGCAGGTCGTAGTCGGCGATGGCGGTGCTTTCACGCAGGAACTCAGGGTTCACCGCGACGCCGAAGTCGACACCGGCTTTCTTGCCGGAGCAGTCTTCGAGAATCGGGATGACCACATTCGCCACGGTGCCTGGCAGCACGGTGCTGCGGACCACGATGGTGTGGCGGGTGGTCTTGTCGCGCAAGACAAAGCCGATCTCGCGGCACACCGATTCGATGTAGTTGAGTTCCAGGTCGCCGTTCTTCTTGCTCGGCGTACCGACGCAAATCATCGACAGGTCGGTATCACGGATTGCTTCGGCGAAATTGGTGGTGCCGCGCAGTCGGCCGGTTTGAATACCCTGGCTCAACAGCTCGCCCAGACCCGGTTCAACGATGGGCGATTTGCCCGCGTTGATCAGGTCGATCTTTTCCTTGGAGATGTCTACGCCGACGACCTCATGGCCCCGTGCAGACAGGCAACCGGCACATACTGCGCCGACGTAACCTAGACCAAATATGCTGATGCGCATCGCATTTACCTCATTGTTAATCGTGCCATTAGATGGCCGGAGTTCATGTTTTGAAGCGTCACTCAGGCACTGGAAAGTGCGACGAATAAACGTCGATATATCCAGTGCAGGCATACTAAAAGTCGAGTGACTAACTAATGCACTCAAGTTGTGCGCAACTTGGCCTTATTGTTGGGGCTTGCCCTGAAATGCAGCCAGCCTTCCTGGGGAAGGGCCTGGCGCCAGTGCCTCAAGGCGTTGACAGGGGCTTTAAGCCCTTATATATCAACGGCTTGGGTTGTCTCACTGACCGATACAGGTGAGCTCAGCCTTGGCCTTTTCGGAGAAAGTAGTGGAACCTTTTCGTCCGCCTTCAACTAGTCAGTTGATGGTTTGACCATTGAGTCAAAGTTAGATGACAACTTTGCTACTTCATTTGGTCGCCGCGTAAGTCATCTCTTACATTTGCAGAGATAATCGTTACCGGTGGTATGAGCGGTGCTTTGGGACATAGTTCCGGGCCGCTCATCCTGTTTCCGGAAATTTCTTGAAATATTAGGAAAGATGGCACTAGTACTATTGTGATAGCACTTGCTATTTGGGCCAGTAGTTGCGGGGAGTTGCGAGGGCTAAATAGTTTTGTGCCACTACTCTTTGAAAAAAGTGGTGCCACTACGAAAAAATTTGACGAATGTCGAGTGAAATAAATGTTAGGAATTCTGAAGAAATATTTTTGACGCCAAATAAATGACGATTTCGATGAGTAAAAGAAGGGAGTAGAGAGCTTTCAAGGTAGGAGGGCTGGGCCTCCTACCACAGGGAAAAGCCTGTTCGGGGAAGGCGTTATTCCGGGGCGTGATCGCGCAGGAAAACGAGATGGTCGGGCTTTGATTGCTCCGCATTGAAGCGATAACCCTGCACGTCAAACTCCTTGAGCCTGGCCGGGTCGTTGATGCGCTCTTCAATCACAAAGCGGCTCATCATGCCCCGGGCCTTCTTGGCGTAGAAGCTGATGATCTTGTACTGGCCGTTTTTCAGGTCCTTGAACTCGGTGTTGATGATGCGCGCGTTCAGTGCCGGGCGTTTGACTGCCGAAAAGTATTCGTTGGATGCCAGGTTGAGCAGCACGTCATCGCCTTGTTCGGCCAGGGCTTCGTTGAGCCATTCGCTGATGCGGGTGCCCCAGAAAGCGTATAGGTCCTTGCCACGGGCGTTGGGCAACTTGGTGCCCATCTCCAGGCGGTACGGCATCATCAGGTCCAGTGGGCGCAGCAGGCCGTACAGGCCGGAGAGCATGCGCAGGTGGTCCTGGGCGTAGGTGAAGTCGGCGTCTGTGAATGTTTCGGCGTTGAGGCCGGTGTAGACGTCGCCCTTGAAGGCCAGCAGGGCCTGTTTGGCGTTGGCCTGGGTGAAGGCTGGGGTCCAGCTGCCGAAGCGTGCGGCGTTGAGGCCGCCGATCTTGTCGGAGACGTGCATCAATTCGCTGATCTGCGCCGGGCTCAGTTCACGCAGTTGTTCGATCAGTTCCTGGGAGTGGTCGAGGTATTGCGGCTGGGTGAAGCGCGGGGTGACCGGCTTTGACTCGAAATCGAGGGTTTTGGCGGGGGAAATCACCGTCAGCATGAAGTCGTCTCCTTTAATCGTGGGGGGATTCTAGGGGGTAGGGAGGTTTGACTCCACCTATGATGGTGATAGAGGAGTGGGTTTGTGCTGTGGACATATCCGTTGCTGCGGTAACGGCCGCTATTGGTTCCGCTCTTACAGCGGGTCACTTTGGAAAAGCCCCAAAGTAACCAAAGGGCTCTGCCCCGCCTGTCGGCACCTCGCTAAGGCTCGGTGTTCCCTCACTCCGGGATTGCTCCGCGGGCCGCCGCGACGGGGCGTCCCTGCCCCGTCGCGGCTAAACCGGCGTCCTGCCGGTTTACCCGCTCCTCAATCCCTGCGTTCGGCCTCGGGCTTATTGGGGCAGTCAGATCAAGATCAAAAGCAAGAGCACAGCGGCCTACCGGCCGGCTTGAGTGGTAGAAGCCAGAGCAAAAGCCAAAGCCAAAGCCAGAGCGAAAGCCAAAGCGAAAACCAAATCTGAAACTGATGCAGCTCTGCTTTTCTGTGGGAGCTGGCTTGCCTGCGTATGCAGACAACTCGGTCTCTCAGTACACCGAGGCGATGCTATCGCAGGCAAGCCAGCTCCTACAGTTGGACCGTGCCCGCTTTAGATTTTGATGTTGCCTTTGCTTCACACCACTCAAGCCGGCCTGTAGGCCGCTGTGTTCTTGATCTGCTTTTGATCTTGATCCTAGGCGCCCCGTTAAACCACGCTGGCCGAACGCAGGCTTTGGAGCGTGGGTAACCCGGCAGGACGCCGGGTTAGCCGCGCTGGGCCAAGGATGGCCCATCGCGGCGGCCCACGGTCCAAAGCCGGAGTGAGGGCACACCGAGCCCGAGCGAGGTGCCGAGTGGTGGGGCAAGAGCCCTTTTGGTTACTTTTGGGGCTCTTTTCCAAAAGTGACCCGCTGTAAGAGCGGAACCGATATCAGCCATGACCTAAATAACGGATATACACACCAACCCAATAGCCCCCCCACGCGATCGGCTATAGTGCCCGACGACTCTGGAAAGGGAGACCCTTCGTGCGAATTGCGCTTTTTCTGTCAGCCTGGCTCATCTGCCTGGGCGCCCAAGCCGCCCCCGTGGATGTCGCGACCCTGGACCGAGGCACCTGGCCCGAACGCCTCAGCAGCCCGGCCCTGTTCGATGTCGCCTCCCGCGCCGAAATCCTGATGTTCGCCCACACCCTGCTGGCCAGCGAAGCCCTCGACGAGCCCGCCCTGAAACAGCGCCTGGGCCTGAAGATCATCAATCAGGCTTCCATCGACGACCTGCGCCGCCAACTGTGGCAACGGCTGTTGGAAAACTACACCTTCGCCCAACAAAGCTGTGAACAGGACGCCTCCTTCTGCTACCTCGTGGAAAACATGGACGACCTGCGCGAACAAGCCGCCAAGTTCCAGGTCAGCGACAGTTCCTTCTATATAGGCTGGGCCGGCCCCAGCCGCGTATTCCACGAGCGCTACCTGGATGAACAGTTACGCAAGGCCGCCCTGTTCCCGCAGATCAGCAGCGAAATCGCGCGCTTCGGCGACCACGAACGCAACGGCGACGAACTCAACGACCGGATGTTCCTGCTGACCTTCGACAGTGGCCCTTCCCCCGTCAGCGGCAACACCGACTGGCTGGCCGACTACCTGCGCAAACAGAAAATGCACGGCCTCTTCTTCGTGCTCGGCAACAGCCTGCAAACCCGCGTTGAAAAAAGCTCGGCCACCGACGTGCAGGCGCTGTACCAGGGCCAGTGCGTCGGCATCCAGGGCTGGCAGTACCGTTCCCATAGCCACTGGGTCGACTGGCAGTCCTCCATCACCCGCAGCGCCTCCCTGGCCCAGAGCCTGATGCCGGAAAACTACGTGCCGCTGTTCCGCCCGCCCTACGGCCAGCGACGCTCCGACAGCCAGGGTTTCTTCCAGTCCCAGGGGCTGCAGGTGGCGCTGTGGGACATCGATTCAGAAGACGAAGCCGGCAAGCTCAAGGCCGATGAGTCGGCCAACCGCGTGCTGACGCTGATGCTGCTGTGGCGGCGCGGGATGATCGTGTTCCACGACACCCAGGACAAGGCGCGCATCGCATTGCCCTGGCTTTTGCACGCCACGGCAGAAAGTGGACTCGGCTGGCAGGATTGCCGGGAAGCGTTTCGCTGAAAAGCACGAAGAGCCCGGCCCTGTTGGGGCTGAGGTTTTTTCGGGGGGAATTCGGGAGATATTTCGATACAGGCGGACTTCCGACTTTAACGGTGCAACGCCGGCTCGCCTAGTGCTATTCGTCATCCTGAAAAATAAACTTCAAAAAAGCGTCAAAGTGCTTTTTCCTGTCATGTGTTTTGCGGTATTACGAAGACAGACAGCCGAAACCTGCAACACAGGTGGCGTCTTCCAAGACACCTCTTGTGTGCACCGCACTTGACGCCCCTCAAGTGCGTTCGACGGTCGAATCGAGGCGCAGCACTGTCGCGGTATTGCGTCGACTGGCTCCCACAAAGGTGACCGAGTATGGATGATCATGGACGTAACCCTTCTTCCGACCAGCCAATCCTTTATGTGCTTGATACCAACGTACTGATTCACGATCCAAACGCACTGCTTAACTTCGAAGAACACCACGTCGCCATCCCGATGATCGTGCTTGAGGAGCTCGACAAACTCAAAAGCGGGCACCACAGCGTTGCCGCCGAATGCCGCCAGGCCATCCGCCTGATCGACAAGACCCTCGGCGAAGCCTCCCCCGATGACGTCGAGGTGGGCGTACCGATCCAGCGTGGCAAAAGCGGGCCCAAGGGCTTGCTGTCGATTCTGATGAGCAAGCGCAGCGAGCCCAACAGCCTGCTGCCGGAGAATCTGAACGACAACAAAATCATCAACCAATTGATCGACCTGCACGCACGTGACAAGGACCTGCGCCTGGTGCTGGTGACCAAAGACATCAATATGCGCCTCAAGGCACGAGCGTGTGGGATCGCTGCCGAGGACTACAGTACTGACCAGCTGGTTGACGACGTGTCGATGCTGTCTCGTGGTTATCACACCATGACCGGCTCGTTCTGGGATCGCGTCAGCAAGGTCGAAACCCGTCAGGACCATGGCCGCACCTGGCACCAGGTACAGCTGATCGACAACCTGCCGGCCGTGCACATCAACGAGTTCATCATCGACGAACAGGGGTTTGTGGGCTGGATCAAAGAGATCCAGGTCGACAAGCTGCTGATCCTCGACTTGCATCAGGAACCCCTGTTGCACCAGGAAGCCTGGGGCCTGAAACCGCGTGATATCTACCAGAGCCTGGCGCTGTATGCCTTGCTTGATCCGGACATCCACCTGGTCAACCTGACCGGCGCGGCAGGCTCGGGGAAAACCATCCTCGCCCTGGCGGCCGCCATCGAACAGACCATGGTGACCAAGCGCTATCGCCGCATCATCGCCACCCGCAGTGTGCAGGGCCTGGACCAGGAAATCGGTTTCCTGCCCGGCACCGAAGCGGAAAAAATGGAGCCGTGGCTGGGGGCGATTACCGACAACCTCGAAGCCTTGCACATGGATGACGAAAACACCCATGGCAGCGTCGACTACATCCTCAGCAAAGTGCCGTTGCAGTTCAAATCCCTCAACTACATACGGGGTCGCAGCTTCCAGCAAAGCCTGATTTTGATCGATGAATGCCAGAACCTCACGCCGCACCAGATGAAAACCATCATCACCCGTGCCGGCGCCGGTTCCAAAGTGGTGTGCCTGGGTAACCTGGCACAGATCGACACCCCTTACCTGTCCGCGACCAGCTCCGGGCTGACTTACCTGACGGAACGCTTCAAGGACTTCCCGAACGGCGTGCACATCGCCTTGCAAGGTGTCCCTCGTTCGATTCTGGCCGAATACGCCGAATCTCACCTGTAACCACTGACCACTGTAGGAGCCGGCTTGCCGGCG